>NZ_CP114065.1:5480061-5784508 GCF_027627575.1 Kribbella sp. CA-293567 | reverse complement strand
TGTGCAGGAAGACCCGGCGGGTGGTCTCGTCGGTGAGCAGGTTCTGGTAGTTGCGCAGCCCGACCCACTCCATCGGGGAGATCAGGTTCCACTTGTGCAGGCTGACCCAGAGCGAGGAGACCATCGGCACCACCGTGAAGACGAACAGCGGGATCGCGCTCGGCAGCAGGAAGAACAGCACCCAGCCGAGGTTCTTGCGCTTCATCTGGTTTCCAGCCGGGCCCGGACGAGGCGGCTCTGTTCGCCGCCGTTGCCGGCCGAATCGAAGGGGGAGGAGAGCACCAGCGATGCGGCGCCGCGGGCCCACTGGTCCTCCGTCCACGGCTCCACCACCACCGGTACCGCGCTGCGCGCCGGGAGCAACGACCGCCGGAACGACGGCTCGAACCCGGTCTGCCAGAACTCCCATCCGTCCACTCCCTCACCCATCAGTACGACGACCTCGGGGTCGACCGTGTGGATCACCCCGGCGAGCGCGCGACCGAGCATGCCGCCGGCTTCCTCGAAGACCTGTCGCGCGGCGACGTCACCAGTGGTTGCTGCACGCAACAAAGTGGCGAGGGTGCCGCGGGGGCCGATCACCTTGCCGGCCCGAGCGGTCCGGGCGATCCCGGCGGCGCCGATGTGGGCCTCCAGGCAACCGGTCGAGCCGCAGGTGCAGGGCGGCTGTTCGGTCCCGGGCGACCAGACCGGGATGTGCCCGATCTCGCCGGCACCACCGTTGGCGCCGCGGTAGATGCCGCCGTCGACGACGATGCCGCAGCCGATCCCGCGCCCGATCGTGACGACCAGGTACGACGAGTGGTCGCGGCCGATCCCGTAGAGCCGCTCGGCAGCGGCCAGGGTGTTGACGTCGTTGTCGACCAGGACCGGCGTACCGATCGCGCCGCGCAGTACCGGACCGACGGGAGCAGCCCGCCACCCGAGGGTCGGAGCGTCGACGATTCCCGAGGCCTGCGAATCGACAGCTCCCGGTACGCCGACGCCGACGCCGAGCAGCCGGTCGTCGAGCTCCGCCACCTGCTTGGCCAGAATCTGACCCAGCCGCCCGATCGCGTCATCGGCCCCCGGGTCGTACTCCAGCTCGACGGACGACCTGACCGTCCCGTCCAGCTCCACCGTCACCACGGCCACGTGATCGGCGGTCACCTTGGCTCCCAGTGCCACGCCCGCATCGCGGACCAGCCCGAGCAACCGCGCCGGCCGCCCGCCCTTCGACGGCACCGACTCCAGCTCCTCGACCAGCCCGCGGGCGATCAGGTCCTTGGTCACCTGGGTCACCGTCGCCGGACTCAACCCCAGCCCCCTGGCGATCTCGGTCCGCGAGGTGGGCCCTTGCGTGCCGAGCAACCCGACGATGCCCGAAGGCACCAGATCGCCCCGAGGCACCGGACCCTGACCACTCACCACGTGAACTCCCGACTTACTTCGCCACTAAATTTAGTGAGAAACTAAGCCTGCTGCCAGGAGCTGTCAAGAGGCTGCGAACACGACGACAGGCAGTGGTCGCCCGGCTGCCCAAAGTGGTGCGCAAGCTGAGCGGGAGTCCGGCGGTCAGTGGGGGACTACTGCCTGTCGCTGGGTCCGAACTGTTGACCTGGGGTGGGGTGCGGGGTTAGCTTCCGGGGACTTCCTTCGGTGACCTTAGTAAGGCGGTGGGGTGGGTGCAGCCGGTTCGGGTGGGTAGCAAGGAGCTGATCCGCGAGATCAACTCGTCGTTGGTGCTGGGGGAGCTGCGCGGTGGGCTGGTGTCGCGAACGGAGCTGGCCAAGCGGACCGGGCTGAGTCTGCCGACGGTGTCCGAGATCGTCGGGGAGCTGATCGGCTCCGGGGTGATCGAGGAGCGGGAGACGGCGTCGTCCGGCGGGGGCCGGCGGCCGGTGTTGCTGGGGTTGAAGCCGGATGCCGGCTACGTGATCGGGATCAAGCTGACCGAGACCCGGGTGATCGCCGTGCTCACCGATCTCAACGCGCGGATCGTCGAGCGGGCCACGGCGGTGGTCGGGCAGGACGACGTCGCCACCGCCGTACGGACGGTTGCTGCCGTGGTGAAGAAGCTGAAAGCCGGTTCGAGCCCCGTGTACGGCGTGGGGGTCGGGCTGGCCGGGGTGATCGACCGCGCCAACGGTGTGGTCCGGCACGGGACCTACTCCGACTGGCACGACATCGACCTGGCCGCGTTGCTCGAGAAGCGCACCGGCCTGCCCGTGGTGGTCGACAACGACGTGAACACCCTGGTCGCCAACGAACAGTGGTTCGGGGCCGGGCGGGGTGTCTCCGACGTGGCCGTCGTCAGTATCGGGCGCGGTATCGGCCTCGGCATGGTGCTCGACGGACGCCTGTACCGCGGTGCCGGTGGTGGCGCCGGTGAGTTCGGGCACACCAAGGTCGTTGCTGATGGCCCGTTGTGTGACTGCGGCGGGAGAGGCTGTCTGGAAGCGCTGATCGGGGAGCCCGCCATCCTCGCCGCCACCGGCGCCGGCACCATCGAGGAGGCCGCCGGGCGTGCTCGCGCGGGCGACGCGGCGGTGCAGGACGTGTTCGCTCAAGTCGGCCGGACCCTCGGGACGGCCGTCGGCAATCTGGTCAACCTGCTGAACCCGAAGCTGATCGTCCTCGCCGGTGAGGGCACCCGGGCCGCCGACCTGTTCCGGCCCTGCTTCGACGAGGCGCTGCGGCAAGCCGTCTTCGACGGTCTGCAGCGCGAGCTCGAGGTCGTCGTCGACGACTGGGACGACGAGGCCTGGGCGCAGGGCGCCGCGGGCCTGTTCCTGGGCGAGCTCTTCCAGCCCAACCTCCGCCCGGACGAGGCAGACCGCCCGTCGCTGACCAAGCGTTCCGCCTGAACCCCGCGGTCCGCCCTCACACCTCTCTATTCCTTCTCCTGAGTGAGGTCCGCCCTCACCCTCCCCTTCTCCTCCTTCCTTGAGTGAGGCCCGCCCTCACCCCCTCCTTTCTTTCCTTCCCTTAAGTGAGGCCGTAGATGAGGTATGCCCTGACTCCGCCGCGAAGGCGGTGGGTCGCTGCGCTCCTGGTGCTCGCAGCGGTCGTCTTCCAGTTCACCCCTGCCCCCGCGTACGCCGGCACGCTGACCGGTGTCTTCCACGCCCCCCACGGCGCCGACGAGCTCTACAACACCACCCCGACCGAGCGCTCGCCGCGCGATCCGATGGCCGGTCAGGCCGTCGAGGTGAAGGCGAGCACCTGGCCGGTCTCACCGGGCCAGACGGTCTGGATCACCTGGACGAAGAACGGCGTCAACCAGACCCCGGTCGGTGCCGCCTTCGACTACAACAGCGGCAACAACACCTACTGGAAGGTCCCGCTGGGCACCTTCGCCCGCGGTGACAAGATCAGCTACACGGTCAACGCCGACGTGGACGGCGCGAACCAGAAGACCACCGGCCCGTTCGCGTTCGCGGTGACCTCGTTCTCCGGCACGGGCAACGTCTCGGGCTTCGTCAACAACGGCACCAGCGTGGACGTCACCACCGGCGACACCGCGGGCAGCTTCACCCCGAAGGTCCGGTTCGCGTTCCCCGGCAACGACCGGTTCCACGTCCAGGTCGCGCCGACCGGCAGCGGGCTGAACATCACCGGCTCGTCGTCGTACACGGTGACCGACAGCGTCTCGACGCTGCAGGTCGCCACCACCAAGGTGGTGCTGAAGATCCAGAAGTCGCCGTACCGGGTCGCGGTCTACAAGGGCGACGGCACGACGCTCATCGCCCGGCAGTACGACCCGGCGGCCTTCCGCAACACCGGCTGGGCGAGCGACGGCAGCACGACGGTGACCAAGGTCGAGGACCACTGGCTCTCCCCGGCGGGCGAACGCTTCGAAGGACTCGGCGAGCGGTACGACGCCCTGAACCAGCGCGGCAAGGACGTCCACAACTACGTCTACAACCAGTACCAGGACCAGGGCCCGACCGCTCGGACCTACCTGAGCGTCCCGTTCTTCACCAACTCGGCCGGCTACGGCATCTACGTGCCCAGCACCCGGTACTCCGTGTTCAACCTCGGCACGCATCTCAGCGACATGGCCGGTTTCACCGTCGACACCAGCGGCGCGCTGAACTCGACGGTGGACTACTACTTCTTCACCGGCACCCGGGCCGAGATGCTGGACCAGTACACCGCCACCACCGCCCGCCCGAAGCTGCCGCCGAAGTGGTCCTTCGGACTGTGGATGTCGGCGAACGAGTGGAACACCCAGGCCGAGGTGAACGCCGAACTGGCCAACGTCACCTCGAACAACATCCCGCACAGCGCGATGGTGCTGGAGCAGTGGGCTGACGAGGCCACCTTCTACCTGTGGCACGGCGCGACGTACACGCCGAAGCCGGGCAGTCAAGCGCTGGCCTACAGCGACCTGACCTTCCCCGCGGGCAGCGCCTGGACCAATCCGAAGGCGATGGTCACGGCCGCGCACAACCAGAACATCAAGATGGTCCTGTGGCAGATTCCCGTGCTGAAACAGGACTTCGACAGCAATCCACCGACAGCACCACAGCAGCACGTCAACGACCGGGACTACGCGGTGGCGCAGGGCTACGTCCTCGGTGACGGTGCCGGTGGGCCCTACCGGGTGCCGTCCGGTCAGTGGTTCGGCAACAGCACGGTGCCGGACTTCACCAAGACCGCCGCGACCAACTGGTGGATGAGCAAGCGTTCCTACCTGTTCGACGACGTCGGCATCGACGGGCTGAAGACCGACGGCAGCGAGGCTGTCTTCGGCCGCAACGTGACCAGTGGCTCCGGCCGCAAGGGGGACGAGCTGCACAACGCCTACCCGAACGAGTACACCCGCGCCTACAACGACTTCGTCACCACGAAGAAGGGTGCCCAGGGCACCTTGTTCAGCCGGGGCGGTACGTCGGGCGCGCAGGCCAACTCGATCTTCTGGGCCGGCGACCAGGCTTCGACCTTCGACGCCTTCCAGCAGGCCGTTCGTGCCGGGCAGAGCGCCGGCCAGTCCGGGATTCCGTTCTGGTCCTGGGACCTGGCCGGTTTCACCGGGACGTTCCCGAGCAGCGAGCTCTACCTTCGGTCGACCGCGCAGGCGACCTTCTCGCCGATCATGCAGTACCACTCGGAGAAGTCGAACCCCGGTGTGTCGGAGGCACGGACGCCATGGAACGTGCAGGCGCGTTCAGGTGACACGACGGTGATCCCGAAGTTCCGCAAGTTCGCCAACACCCGGATGAACCTGATCCCGTATCTCTACACGGAGGCCAAGAACGCTTCCACCACGGGCCTTCCGATGATGCAGGCGATGAGCGTCGCGTACCCCAACGACGCGACGGCGGCGGCGCAGGAGCAGCAGTACATGTTCGGCCGGCAGTTGCTGGTGGCACCGATCACCAGCCAGGGCGCGACCAGCAAGAACGTCTACCTGCCGGCCGGGGAGTGGTACGACTTCTGGAACGGCGGCCGCGCGCAGGGCGCCGGTACTAAGGTCTACAACGCCGACACCGGCTCGATCCCCGTCTTCGCCAAGGCAGGCGCGATCGTGCCGCTCAACCTGAACGCCAACTACGAGCTCGGCGGCAACATCGGCAACAGCGTCGACAACTACACGAACCTCGCCTTCCGCGTGTACCCGGCCGGGACGACCAGCTACGGGTACTTCGAGGACTCGGCGAACCAGACCCGGACCGTCACGTCGACGGAGAACTTCGCCGCTCACCAGGTCACCGTGAGCGTTCCGCCGCTCGCCACCAAGAGCACGCTCCAGGTGGCGTCCAGCAAGCCGGCCTCGGTGACCAAGGACGGCTCGACGATGACCGCGCACGCGACTCTCGCCGCACTGCAAGGTGCCACCGAGGGCTGGTACTGGGATCCGGTCCAGCAGCTCACGCTGGTCAAGACGGCGTCCAGCGCGGCGGCGCGCAGCGTCGTACTGAACGGTGTCGACAAGGCTGCCTACGAGGCCGAGTTCGGCAGCAACACCGGGACGACGACCAACACCGATCACCCCGGCTTCACCGGGACCGGGTTCGTCGACGGTTTCGAAACCGCGGGCGACGCGGTTTCGGTCGATGCCAACGCCACTGTCACCGGGAGCCACGTGATCAAGCTCCGGTACTCCAACGGCGCCGCGACTACGGCGACCCGGACCGTGCAGGTGGATGGGGTCAGCGTCGGCTCGGTCAACCTGCCGAGTACCGGGAACTGGGACACCTGGGGGACTGCCACGCTCACGACCAATCTGACCGCGGGTAAACGCGTGGTCAAGGTTGTCTACGGGAGTGGCGGGGTCAACCTCGACAACATCGGGGTGGTGCGGCCATGAGGCGCTTGGCGGGCATGTTGCTGCTGCTGCCGATGCTGGTGGCGTTGCCTGCAGCAACTGCTGAGGCTGCGGTCCAGCGGGTGCAGTTCGCTGCTGGGGGCAACTACCTGGTGGTGGAGTTCCTCGACAACGATCTGGTGCACTTCGAGCTGGGCGCCGGCTCGGGACCTGGAACCGGATCACCGCTGTTCACCACCACGCAGATCGCCAAGACCAACTATCCCGGTCCGACCAGCCTCAACCAGGCCGGCGGCGTACTGACGACACCGGGGATCAAGGTCGACGTCAACACGACCACGCTGTGCGCGACGGTCTACGACACCACCCGTACGCCGCAGCTGCTGCTCAACACCACTTGTCCGCGCAACCTCGGCCAGGCGTGGAAGGGGCTGAGCTTCACCAAGTCCTCGATGCAGAACGCCTACGGGCTCGGTGAGCAGTTCTTCATGGGCGGCAGCGCCGACGGCGACTGGGTCGGCCGGCAGCGCACCGGCGGTACGTACGGCAACGCGATGCTCTACGACACGGACAACGGACCGGTCGGCAACGCGCAGATCCCGGTGCTGTTCGCGGTCGGCGCCAACACCACCAACTACGGGATGTTCGTCGACCAGGTCTACAAGCAGCAATGGGACCTGACCGGTGATCCGTGGACGATGGACACCTTCGGCGACCAGCTCCGGTGGTACGTGATGAGCGGGCCCGACCTGCCCGACCTGCGCAAGGACTATCTGGAGCTGACCGGCCGGCCGCCGGTCCCGCCGAAGAAGGCGTTCGGGCTGTGGATGTCGGAGTACGGCTACGACAACTGGAACGAGATCGACACCACGCTGGCCGGGCTGCGCGCGAACAAGTTCCCCACCGACGGCGTGATGCTCGACGTGAACTGGTTCGGCGGCGTGACGGCCGGCTCGGACAACACCCGGATGGGCACGCTGGAGTGGGACCCGGTGAACTTCCCCAGCCCGGCGACCAAGCTGGCGGCGTACAAGAACACCAACGGCGTCGGCGTGATGACGATCGAGGAGTCGTACGTCGGCAAGAACCTGCCGGAGCACTCGTCGATGGCGTCGGCGGGCCACCTGATCAGGGCGGGCTGCTCGAGCTGCAGCCCGGCGTACCTGACCGGGAACGACTGGTGGGGGCGCGGCGGCATGATCGACTGGACCCAGCCGGCTGCCAGTACGCAGTGGCACAACGGCCAGCGTCAGCCGCTGGTCAACGACGGCGTGATGGGTCACTGGCTCGACCTCGGTGAGCCGGAGATGTACGACGCCAACGACTGGACCGCCGGACTCCTGCCCGGCAAGCACGCTCACTCGGACTACCACAACCTCTACAACCTGGAGTGGGCCCGCGGCATCGCGAAGGGGTACACCGACAACGCGGTCCAGCAGCGGCCGTTCATGCTCGCCAGGTCGGCGGCCGGTGGCATCCAGCGCACCGGTGCGGCGATGTGGTCGGGTGACATCGGCTCCAAGCTGACGGCGCTCGCGGCGCAGCAGAACGTCCAGCTGCACATGTCGATGTCGGGGATCGACTACTTCGGCTCCGACATCGGTGGGTTCCGCCGGGAGATGCTGAACACCGACCTGAACGAGCTCTACACCCAGTGGTTCGCGAACTCGTCGTGGTTCGACGTACCGATCCGGCCGCACACGGAGAACCTGTGCAACTGCGCGGAGACCTCGCCCGACTCGATCGGCGACGTGCCGAGCAACCTGGCCAACCTGCGGCAGCGGTACGAGCTCACGCCGTACTACTACTCGCTGGCGCACCGCGCCCACACCACCGGCGAACCGCTGATCCCGCCGCTGGTCTACCAGTACCAGAACGACCCGAACGTGCGGGAGGTCGGGCACGAGAAGCTGATCGGCAAGGACCTGCTGGTCGGCGTCGCGGCCGGGGCCAACCAGCGCAAGCGGGACGTCTATCTGCCGGCCGGTACCTGGTTCGACTACTACACCAACACCAAGACGGTCAGCACCGGCCAGACCCTGACCGACGTACCGCTGTGGCGCAACGGCAAGTTCCAGCTGCCGGCCTACGCGCGGGCCGGGGCGATCATCCCGAAGATGACCGTCGACGACCAGACCATGAACGTGATGGGCAAGCGTGCCGACGGTACGACGCGGAACGAGCTGGTCACCCGGGTCTACTCCGACACCACGGCCTCGTCGTTCACGCTGGCCGAGGACGACGGGTCGACGGTCGGCTACCAGACCGGCGCCAAGCGGACCACCGACCTGAGCCAGTCCCGGTCGGGGAGCACCGCGACGGTCGGTATCGCCGCGTCGTCCGGCACCTACACCGGAGCGCCCTCGGCCCGGCAGAACGTGGTCGAGCTGGTCGCTGACACGCAGGCCTCGGGCGTCACGCTCAACGGGTCGGCGCTGACGCAGTACGCGAACAAGGCGGCCTTCGACGCGGCGGCCAGCGGCTGGTACAACGCCGGCGGCAACCTGGTCGTCGCCAAGTCGGCCTCGCTGGCGACCGGTACGGCGAAGTCGTTCGTCTTCACGCTCGGCCAGACGGTCGTGTCGAAGACGTTCAGCTGCTCCGGCGGGACCACGACGGCCGGGCAGTCGGTGTACGTCGTCGGCAGCGCGCCGCAGCTCGGTGCGTGGTCGGTGGCGAGCGCGGTGAAGCTGGCGCCGACGAGCTACCCGACATGGACGGGGACGATCAGTAACCTGCCCCCGGGCACGACCGTTGAATGGAAGTGCATCAAACGCCAGGAAGCGAACTATCCGGCGGCCGCCGACCAGTGGGGCCCCAACCCGAACCTCTCGTTCACGACCCCCGCGACGGGCAGTGGAGGGACCACCTCGGGCGGCTTCTGAGCCGGCCGCGGCTCCACTCGACGACCTCTCAGCCGGTGGCACTGTAATGCCAGTGTCACCGGCTGTCGCGCGCTCTGCGATCATCATCACGTGCAGGTATGTCCTGAGTAAGGACTGTGTGAAGAATCGCTGCTGACGGCTTTCTGGACGTGGTTCGCCGGTCCCGGGACCGTAGGTTCGGAGAGGTGTCGGTCGAAGTCAGGAGTGAGCGAAGTGCAACGGGGCAGTCGGGTCGTGCCGTCGGCGCGTCCGCTGGAGTTGGCGTCGGCATGACGGCGCTCAACAAGATTCTCATCATCGCCGGAGTGGCCCTGCTACTCGGCGGACTGGCGCTCGGCTTCCATTCGGTCTCCGCCACCGGCGCCAACTGCGGCTCGGTCTTCCAGCCGGCCGGCGGCATCACGCCGATGGCCTGCGACGGCCGCCTGAACAGCTCAGGCACCCTGGTCACGCTGGTACTGGTCGCCGGCGGCCTCTGCCTGGCCGCCGCACTGACCGTAAAGGTAGTCCGAGACCGCGTTAACGCCTGACCACCCGCGACGCCCGCCGCCTGCCTGGCAAGCCTTACTGTTCTGGTCGTGCCCAGGCCCGCGGTGAAGCTTCTGTTGCTGGATGAAGACGACTGTCTGCTGCTGATTCACGCCGAGGATCCGCGAACGCGAACCAGGTGCTGGTATCCCGTAGGCGGCGGCATCGAGGCCGGGGAGACCCCGCAGCAGGCCGCGGCCCGGGAGACCTACGAAGAGACCGGTCTGGCCGACCTGCCTGGAGGCCGTCTCGTCTGGGAGCGCGAGCACACCTACCAGTACGACGGCCGCGTCGTCGAGGTCCACGAGAAGTGGCTGGTCTGCCGGGTCGGGCACTTCCGTCCCGCGCCGGCCAGGCTGTCGGAGTACGAGGCCCGCAGTGTCCTGGGGTTCCGGTGGTGGCGCGCGAACGACCTGATCGAGACGACCGACACGATCTTCCCGCCGCGACTCGGCCACTTGCTGAAGGGTCTGCTCACTGACGGCACACCCGGCGACGTCCTCGATATCAGCGACTAAGCGCGCCTCCGGCTGGATCTTCCTCTTGTCGTTCTCCGCGCGGTGCAATATATTGCATATCGAACATGGCATTCGCCGTGTTGGATACCGCAGCCGCTCCGGGCTCCCGGTGCGGGAGGAGAGGAACGGTTATGAGCACCGATCAGGGGATCAAGAACGTCGTACTCGTGCATGGGGCGTTTGCTGACGGGTCGGGGTGGCGGGGTGTGTACGACAACCTGACGGCCCGTGGGTACCGGGTGACGATCGTGCAGAACCCGTTGACCTCGTTGGAGGACGACGTTGCCGCGACGAATCGGGTGCTGAGCCGGCAGGACGGTCCGGCGATCCTCGTGGGGCACTCGTGGGGCGGCACGGTCATCACCGAGGCCGGTGTCCACGAGAACGTGGCCGGCCTGGTCTACGTCTCCGCTCTGGCGCCGGACGCGGGGCAGACCACGGGGCAGCAGTACGAGGGGTTCGCGGCGACGCCGGAGTTCGTCATCGATGTGGTCGAGGACGGGTTCGGGTTCCTCAACCACGAGAAGTTCAAGGCCGGGTTCGCGCACGACGCCAGCGACGCGGACGCCGCCTTCCTGCGGGACACACAGATCCCGATCAGCATGTCGGTCTTCGACACCCCGGTGAAGAACGCCGCCTGGCGGGACAAGCCGACCTGGGCCGTCATCGCCACCGAGGACAAGTCGTTCGACCAGGCCATGCTGCAGCACATGGCGACGCGGGCCGGCGCGAAGATCACCAACGTGTCCGCCAGCCACGCCTTGTTCATCACGCAGGCCGGTGTCGTCGCGGACGTCATCGACGAGGCCGCGAAGGGCGCTTCGAGCGCAGAACGCTGAGGTTGCCGGGCGCAAGTTGCCGGCGACCACCAGCTGCTCCGACATCGCGAAAGATGCCCCAGGGCCGGCCCGCTCAGCGTGCGGGCCGGCCCAGCTTCCCGGAGGGATCACATGTCGATCACCCCGTTCCAGGTGACGCTCTGGATCGAACTCCTGGCCGCCGGACTCGGCGGTCTGCAAGGCGCGCTCTTCGCCGCGGGCGTCCGGTCGCGCCGCATCGACGTACTCGGCGTCATCGTGATCGGGCTGGCCGTCTCGCTCGGGGGCAGCCTGCTGCGCGACGTCGTACTCAACCAGCCACCGGTAGTTGTCTGGAGCAACTGGTACTTGATCGTCGCCGGCGCCTCGGCCATCCTCGGCATGGTGCTGCAGCCCTTGCTGGCCAGGGCGGACGGGCTGATCACCGTGCTCGACGCCGTCGTGATGGGACTCTTCGGCGCGATCGGAGCCACCAAGGCGCTCTCTCTCGGAGTAGGCGTGGCGGGGGCGCTGGTGGTCGGCGTCATCGGAGCCATCGGCGGCGGAATGCTCCGTGACGTCATGCTCAGCCTGCCGTTCTCCTTCCTCCACGTCAGCACCCTGTACGCCGTCGCGGCCGGCGCCGGAACCGGAGTCTTGATCCTCCTCGCCGAGTTCGGCACTCCCATCCCGATCGCAGGCATCGCCTGCGTGGCGGTGACCACGCTCGTCCGCCTGGCCGCCGTCCACTTCCACTGGACCTTCCCCGAGCAGTTCGTCGTACGCCCACGACGCCCGTAGCCGGAAGGCAAACGGTTGGTGCTCGGGTGGTTGGCCGGGGGAGAGTGTTGCTGTGAGCATCGAAGAGTTCCGGGTGGAAATCCCGCAGGCCGAGCTGGATGATCTGCATGCGCGCCTGGAGCTGACCCGCTGGCCTGATGAGCTGGCTGGGGTCGGGTGGGAGTACGGCGTACCGCGGGACTATCTGCGAGAGCTGGCGCGCTACTGGCGTCACGAGTTCGACTGGCGCAAGGCCGAGGCAAGGCTCAATGAGTGGGAGCAGTTCACCACCACGATCGACGGTGCGCGGGTGCATTTCGCGCACCTGCGATCGCCCGAGCCGGCAGCGACTCCGCTGCTCATCACGCACGGCTGGCCAGGATCCATCGTCGAGTTCCAGCGCATCGCCGGGCCGCTAACCGACCCGCGTGCGTACGGCGGGGATCCGGCGGACGCGTTTCACCTGGTCCTTCCCAGCATCCCCGGTTTCACCCTCTCGGGGCCGACGCGCAGGACCGGGTGGGAAGGCAAGCGGGTCGCGCGGGCGTTTGCCGAGCTCATGCAGCGGCTCGGCTACGACCGGTACGGCGTACAGGGTGGTGACTGGGGTGCCTGGATCTCACGGGAGCTCGGCCGGATCCACCCGGAGCGGGTGACCGGCGTACACCTCAATCTGATCCCGGGGTCCGGCGCGACCACTGAGCCGACCGAAGAGGAGCTCGCGCCGCTGGAGCCCGCGGAGCGTGAACGCACGTGGGCTTCGTGGCGGCGGTTCCAGACGTGGAGCAAGGACCGACAGGGGTACGCCGACCTGCAGAGCACCCGGCCGCAGACCCTTGCCTACGCGTTGACGGATTCGCCGGTCGGTCAGCTGGCCTGGATCGCGGAGAAGTTCGAGGAGTGGTCGGACGGCCCGATCGGCCGCGATCACCTGCTGACCAACGTGTCGCTCTACTGGTTCACCAAGACGGCGGGTTCGGCCGGCCGGATCTACTACGAGCGCGCCCACGCCCCGTACTACGGGCAGCCGATCGAACCGTCGCGTACGCCGACCGCACTCGCCGACTTCGCCCAGGAGAACTTCGTCCCGCTGCGGCATCTGGCGGAGGCGGCCAACAACATCGTTCGCTGGACGTCCTACCCGCGAGGCGGTCACTTCGCCGCCCTGGAGCAGCCCGAGCTACTGGTCGCCGATATCCAGGCGTTCTTTCGCGACCTTCGGCAGGCCTGACTTCTCCCACCGGTAGGACCGCCTGGTCGCGGTCCAGGCGGTCCTACGGGCGGAGTACGAGTTTGCCGGTGGTCCGGCGGGCGAGCAGATCTTCGTGCGCCGCGCGGGCGTTGATCAGCGAGTACTCCGTGGCCAGCGGCTGAAGCTTGCCGGTGGCAACCAGGGCGAAGAGTTCGGCGAGCGGCTCGTGGTAGTTGCCGGGCAGCTCCAGGGCGGGGCGGAGCCAGAAGCCGGCGACCGTGAGGTTGTGGTCGGCCAGCAAAGCCGGGTCGAGCAGCGGGCGACGTCCTTCGCGCGCGGCGTTTCCGTAGGTGACGAGCCGGCCGAATCCGGCCAGCGCGCCGAGGGCCGCGTTGAAGGTCCCGCCGCCGGTCGACTCCAGTACGACGTCCACGGGGCGATCGTGGTTTGCGGCAACTACCCTCGCTGCGTACCCGTGCGGGTCGCTGTCGATGGCGACGTCCGCGCCGAGCGAGAGGGCGAGCTTGCGCTTCTCTTCGGTCGACGCGACGGCGATCACCCGGCCCGCCCCGAAGTGCCGGGCGAGTTGCACGGCCAAGGAGCCGACGCCACCGGCGGCAGCGTTCACCACGACAGATTCACCGCGTGAGAGGCGAGCGCTGTTGCGCAGCAGGTGCCACGCGGTGAGTCCTTGCACCAGCAGCGCGAGGGCCTCGCCGTCACCGACCCGGTCAGGGACGGCGACCGCGTCGGCGGCCGCGACCACCGCGAGTTCGGCGTACCCGCCGCCTTGGAAGGTGGGGGCCAGGACACGACGACCGTCCGCGGTCCGGCCGACCACCTCGGAGCCGGGCACGAAGGGCAGTTCGGTGGTGGCAACGGAGGAACCGTCGGTGTGGTGGGTGTCGGCATAGTTCACGCCTGCGGCGTCGACCTCGATCAGCAACTGGTCCGGGGCCGGAGCCGGCGCCGCGACTTCGGTCGGGACGAGGACCTCGGGCCCGCCGTACCGGCTGACCTGGATGGCGCGCATGGGGTGTTTCCGTTCTCTGGTGGGGTTCCACCGTAGGGCCGGAAATCGCTCCCGTCGCAAAGTTGCAGCTTGTTGCAAAAGGTCTTGCTCAGCTCGCCGGGGTGATGGTCAGCTTCTTGTGGTCGACGAGCCAGCCGAGGGCGTCGAGGGCGGCGCCGAGCGCGGAGTACGCGGGACGGAAGCCGAGCAGGCGAGCGGCCTTCTCCATCGAGCAGTGCGGGCTGTGGCTGATGTGGTCGAAGGTGATCTCGGCATCCCGGGCGGAAACGGTCCGGCGCCACTCCTCCCAGGGCAGGTAGGCAAGCCGCGGCTGCCGGCCGAACCAGCGGGACACCGCTTCGGCGTAGCCGCGCAGGGTCATCGCGCCGGCGGCGACCGCGTGGAAGCTCTCGCCGATCGCGACCGACCGATTGGCCATCGCTGCCAGGAAGACGCCGGCGACGTCGGCCGCGTGCACGTGCTGCACCGTCTCCAGCCCGAGATCGGGCAGCGTGAGCTCGTTGCCGTTGGCAAGGGTTTCGAAGACGCCGAGATCCAGGTGGCCGGCCGGGTTGACCGGTGCCCAGCCCGGTCCGCTGATGTGCCCGGGGTGGATCACGGTGGCGGGCAAGCCGTCGCGGCCTAGCAGATACCGCGCGATCGCCGCCTTGGCGATCCCGTAGTCCCCGAACGGCTCGGTCACCGCCTCTTCCGGCGTCGGCACCAGAGCGCTGGGGCCGTGCACCCAGATCGTCCCGCAGTGCAGCAGCTGCCGAACCTGGCCGCGCAGTGCCTCGCCGAGTTGCCGGGCGCTCGGCTCGGTGAAGCAGATGAGGTCGATCACCACCTCGGCGTCGAGCGCGCGGACCCGGTCCCCGAAGGTGCCGGCGGCGTCCTCGGCCTCCCGGTCGACGGTGAGCTGCTCGACTCGCTGCCAGGCCGCGCTTGCCCGGTACGGCGTACGCTCGCCGCGGCTGAGCACGACGACCTGGTGACCGGCCTGTACCAGCTCCGGAACCAGATAGCTGCCGATGTGTCCGGTGCCCCCGATGACGACTGTCCGCATGGCTCCACCCTAGGCGGCGGTGCTGCTGGAGCGGCGAACTATCGTGGCGGTATGAGTTTCACCGGTTTCCCGGCGGCTGCGCTGGACTTCTACGACGATCTCGAGCTGGACAACAGCAAGACCTTCTGGACCGCGAACAAGCACGTGTACGAGGAGTCGGTGAAGGCGCCGATGGTCGCGTTGCTGGCCGAGCTGGAGCCGGAGTTCGGGGCGGCGAAGATCTTCCGGCCGTACCGTGACGTCCGGTTCGCGAAGGACAAGACGCCGTACAAGACGGCCCAGGGCGCGTTCGTCGACCTCGGGCCCTCGACCGGGTACTACGTGCAGGTGTCGGCGCCCGGCGTACGGGTCGGCGCGGGGTTCTACGAGGCGTCGAGCGAACGGCTGGGCCGGATCAGGACGGCGATCGACGAGGACCGCCGCGGCAAGCAACTGGAGAAGCTGTTGCTCGCTCTGCAGGCGGAGGGCTGGGAGCTCGGGGGCGAGAAGCTGAAGACCAGCCCGCGGGGGTACGACGCCGATCACCCGCGGATCGACCTGCTTCGGCACAAGTCGATGAGCGTGAACAAGTCCTACGGCTTCGAGCCGATCATCCACACCGCCGACCTGGTCGACCAGATCCGGCGGGACTGGCGAGCCGCCGCTCCGCTGCTCGACTGGATCGCCACCAACGCCTGACGGCTGGAGCGGTTCAGCGGTCGTAGTCGTGCAGGATCGCTGCCAGCCGGTCGCGGGTCTTGCTGGGTGGCGGTGCCGCGACGCAGAGCGCTTCCATGGTCGCGGTGTACTGGTCCAGGTCCTCGAGCTTGTCCAGGTAGAGGGCGCTGGTCAGGTGCTCGATGTAGACGATGTCCGGCAGGTCCTGCTCGGGGAAACGCAGGATGCTGTACGCGCCGCCGGTGGCCGCGTGGCCGCCGGAGTCGAAAGGCATCACCTGCAGCGTGACGTTGGGCAGGTGGGACGCCTCGATCAGGTACTCGAGCTGGATCCGCATCGCCTTCAGGCCGCCGATCGGGCGACGGAGTACCGACTCGTCGACCACTGCCCACAGGCGCACCGGGCTCGGGCGCTGCAGGATCTCCTGGCGGTTGACCCGCAGGGTGACGCGGCGCTCGACCTCCTCGGGCGGGATCAGGCCGCGGCCGAGCTGGACGACGGCGCGCACGTACTCCTGGGTCTGCAGCAGACCAGGGACGAACTGCAGCTCGTAGGTACGGATCAGCTGGGCCGCGGACTCCAGGCCCAGGTAGGAGTGGAACCAGCTGGGAAGTACGTCGCCGAAGCGGTGCCACCAGCCGGGGTTGTTCGCGTCGCGGGCCAGGGCGAGCAGCCGCTCGCGCTCCTCGCCGTCGTCGATGCCGTAGAGGGAGAGCAGGTCACGGACGTCGCGCTCCTTGAAGCCGACCCGGCCGAGCTCCATCCGGCTGACCTTCGACTCCGACGAGCGGATCTCCCAGCCGGCGTCGGACCGGGTGATCCCGGCCGCCTCGCGCATCCTGCGCAGGTGCGCGCCGAGAATGATCCGCAGTGCGGTCGGCCCGCCCGAAGCGCCCGACTCCGTCACACCCACCTCCGACGCCCCAGCACGAGATCCCACACGGCGGCCTGTCCCACCCCGATGAATCATCTCATGACCGGACGGTGATCTGTCGAAGTTCTTACATAAGAGTCGGGGTCCCCGCCGCGAACCGGCATCGATGCCAGCCGGCGTCACGGTAAGTCACCTTTTCGGCAACCGCTGAGAGAGGCCGGCGATCGCGCGCAGCTCCGGCAACCCCGGCCCGAGATGCTCGGCCGGCCCGTTCAGGGCTCGATCGAGCGCTTCCGGGGCCCTGACCGAGCCTTCAGTTGGTCACAACTCGAAAACGTGCGGATGCACGTGCATCGGGCGCTTGCATTCGTTCTGTGCGACCGCCATGATTGGTTCATGCACAGAAGGTGAGCTGAATCTCGCAAAACGTGACATCGCGTGATTCAGCAGGCCGGTCCTACAGACCCGTCGGCGGTGCGCCGGCATGACTGGTTGGGGAACCCGAGTCGATGAGCGACGACGACACAGAAGCTGTCAGGTTTGCCGCCCGCCCCTCCGGCGAGCGCGCGCCCGGTGAGCTCACTGAGCGGGAGATCCAGGATCTGGTGGCGCGCTGCCCCGAGCAGCAGCGCTGGGCCTTCGAAGGCTGGCTCCGCGGCGAGCGCCTGCTGGACGGCGACCCGATCGTGAGCCTGGGATGAAGAACACCGAACGAGCGGGAGGCTGGAAAATGGTGCGGATCTGGTTGGGCGACCACCTGATCGCCGAGTACGTCGCGGAGCCCGACCGGGCCTCGCGGTACCAGCGGGTGATGACGCCCAAGTTCACCGGTCTGCGAATCACCGTGGACGGCGCGGCCACCGCCGGTGCCTCCGAGCTGCCGAGCGAGCAGCTCTGGCCGCTCACTGTTCAGTAGGTCAAGAACCAGTCGCTCCCCCTGTTCCGCAGGAGAACTCCGCGGTCCAGCGAAGAAAGGCCGGCCTCCTAGCGGAAGGCCGGCCTTCGTCGTTTCCGGCCGGAGCGGCTCGGCCGCCCCAAAGAAAGAGGCCCCCACACCACTCGCCTGGTGAAGGGGCCTCTTGCTGTTGGGGCTCGGTCAGACGAGATATCCGAACTCGCCGTCCTCGACGCCGCCGAGAAACGCTTCCATCTCGGCCTTGGTGAAGACCAGTGCCGGACCGTCCGCGTGACGCGAGTTCCGCATCGCCACGCCGCCGCCGGGAAGCTTCGCCACCTCGACGCAGTTGCCGTTCGGGCCGCTGCGCTGGCTCTTCTTCCAGATCAGCTCGCTGTTCGCGTCGCCAGGCATGCCGTTGTAGATAGCAGTCATCAGCTGCACCTTCCGTACGTCTTTGGCATATGCACGTGCATTTGGGCTTGCATTTGCATCGTACACGTTGGGAGGCCTCGTGTCCGGCCCAATACGCTGCGTGGTTCCGGGGCCGCCGTGGGAGGGCTCGATCTCGCCGTCGGTGACCGGTTTCGCCGTCCCCGGAAGCCGTCGATCGCGGTTCGTGGGGTGAACGGAGGACGTGCCGTCGGCCGTTCGGCGTAACCCGGCAAGGGCTTGCTCAGTTGAAAGCTCGGACAGGGTTTCCGGGCAGTGTTAAATCGCCGCACGGAACGCTCGCGCGCACGCCGGACCAGGCTGCGGGTGGTATGCAGATGCACTACGATCACGGCATCGATTCCCTACGACACAAAGGCTGCGCCGATGGCGACTCCCGACGGCCCGGAGGCTTCTCCGGGGTTGGACACCTCCCAACCGACCATCGCTCGCGTCTATGACGCACTGCTCGGCGGCAAGGACAACTTCGCCGCCGACCGCGAGGGCGCGGCGACGTACCTGAAGTACGTTCCGGACGCCGGCCGGTGCGCGATCGACAACCGCGACGCGCTGGTCAAGGGCGTGCAGTACCTGGTTCGTACGGCGGGGATCGACCAGTTCCTCGACATCGGCAGCGGCCTGCCGACACAGAAGAACACTCACCAGGCGGCGCAGGAGATCAACCCCGCCGCCAAGGTCGCGTACGTCGACAAGGACCCGATCGTGCTGGCCCACGGCCGCGCGCTGCTGGCGACCAACGACAGCACCATCGTCGTCACCGCCGACCTGCGGCAGCCCGAGGAGATCCTCAAGAACGAGGAGATCCTGGCGCTCATCGACTTCAGCCGCCCGGTCGCGCTGCTGATCGTCGGCATCCACATGCACTTCCACGACGACGAGCAGCCGGACGAGTGGGTCCGCACGATCATGGATCAGCTGGCCCCGGGCAGCTACCTGTTCATCACCGACTTCGTCGACACCGGTGAGCCGCTGCAGAAGGCGATCGAGCAGGCCGGTCTGGAGAGCCTGGGCAACGGCTGGATCCGGACCCCGGAGCGGATCACCGAGCACTTCCTCGGTCTGCCGCTGGTGCCGCCGGGCCTGGACTTCCTGGCCCGCTGGTTCCCCGGAGACCCCGACGCCGACATCCCGGAGGTCGAGGACCTGCAGCCCTACCAGCGCATCCTGATGGCAGGAATCGCCAAGAAGGGCTGACCCGCACCGGTCAGCAGTGGACAGCTGAGAGGCGCGTACTCCGTCGAGGAGTGCGCGCCTCTCGCGTTTCCGGCGGAGCGAACCGCGGCACCGCCGGCCGAAAGGTTGCCAACTCACCGCTTCCGTGAGTGACTCCGGGTGCTGGGTACCGGCACAATGAGGAATGTTCAACCCCCGAAGTACGGAGTACTGACGTTTCTGCGTTCCGGATGATCAGGACGGTGTCTGCCGACGCGGTGGCCATCGTGCGGTTCTACCCGCCGATGGTGATCTGCTTCGCGGCGGCACTGGCCGGTACCGCGCTCGTCTTCGACATCTTCTACCTGGTCGCGAGCCCTGGGCTCACACTGGCGATGGTCTACACCGTGCCCGTGCTGGCCGGGTTGATCGCCGGGCTGGTGGCCGCGGCCGACGACGTCGAGCTGGAGCGGCGGGTCCTGGTCTGGACGATCCTCGCGACAGTTGCCGCCGGCATCACGAACGTCGTGGTGGTGGCGATGATCGCGGCGATGCGCCGGACCGGACCGTCCGACTGGAAGTCCGGCTGGCATTCGGTCCTGTTCGCCGGTTGCTCGGTGATCGCCGTCGCGGTGATGGTGGTGGTGTTCGGCGGGCTGATCCGCACGCTCGGCCTCGAACTCAAGACCGTGCTGCCGAAGAAGAAGGTCGCACCGCCGCCGGCCGCTCCCGCGAAAGCCAGGCCGGCGAAGGCGAAGTCCGCGGTGAGCAAGGAGGCCGCGGCCCGGGCGAAGCCGGCCGAGGAGCCGGGCGACCTGCTGGGCGGATCGGTCGACACGATGTTCGACGACAGCGACGAGCGGACGGTCGAGGAGGTACCAGGTGAGGCGGGGCGCCGGGTCGAGCCGGTTCCCGCACTGACCCCGCCGTCCTATCTGCCTCCGCTTCCGACGGCGATCGATCTCGACGAAGCGCGGCCGGTGATGCCCTCCGAAGGGAGCGGGCACGCGGATCGGCGGACGCCACGCTCTCGCCGGATCCCGGCGGTTCCACCGTCTCGGCGGCCCGGTCGCCGCGGTAACCGTTGAGCAGGACCCAAACTGCGCGGAGAAGTAGCCTGCCAAGGTGACTTGGGACATGGTGGTGGTGGGTGCCGGGCCGGGCGGCGCGGCGGCAGCGTTGGGAGCGCTGGCTGCTGAGCCAGGGCTGTCGGTGTTGCTGCTCGATCGCCAGGAGTTCCCGCGGGACAAGGTGTGTGGGGACGGGATCGCGCCGGAGGTCTTCGATCTGCTGGCCGGAGCCGGGGTCGACGGCGTGGTCGACGACCGTACGCCGGTACGCCGGCTTTCGTTGCGCCGGGGAAGGCTCGGCGTCGAGCGGTTGATGGCCCGGCCTGCCTACGTGGTGCCGCGGTTGGTGTTCGACGCGCGGCTGGTCGAGGCGGCCCAAGCGGCAGGCGCCGTACTGCGGAAGCAGCGGGTGGCTCGCGTCGAAGTACAGGGTTCGTCGGTGATGGTCGACGACGAGGAAGCCCGGATGGTGGTGGGGGCCGACGGGGCGCATTCGCTGGTGCGGAAGACGCTGGGCGTTGCGAGTGGGCCGGTGGCGCTGGCGTTGCGGGGATATGCGCCCACGCCCGCGGACAGGGCCGAGCGGCAGGTCATCGTGTTCGGGACGGCGCGGCAACCGTCGTACGCGTGGTCGTTCGATCGGGGCGACGGCTGGTCGAACATCGGGTACGGCGAACAGTTGCGCGACGGTCAGGAGCATCCGACCCGTGCCGGGCTGCTGCGGAGTCTCGAGGAATTGTTGCCGGGAGCAAGTGCTGACGCGACGGACTGGCGAGGGCACCAGTTGCCGTTGTCGAGCTGGGCGTGGCGGCCGCAGGCCGGCCGGGTGATGCTCGTGGGCGATGCCGCCGGGCTGATCAACCCGATGACGGGGGAGGGCATCTACTACGCGATCGCGACGGGGATGCTCGCCGGAAAGGCGGCGGCCGAGGCGATCGGGCGTGGTTCCGGCGATGCGGGCACGGCGTACCGGCGGGGTGTCGAGGGGTTGCTGGGGAAGCATCTCCGGCACACCGCGTTGCTCGCGCGGCTCACTCGCTCCGGGAGGGTGCTGGATGCGGGCATCAGGGCCTCGGCGGCCGACCAGCGGGTCTTCGACAATCTGGTCGAGATCGGTCTGGCCGACGGCGTACTGCGGGCCGCGTCGCTTCGGCAGACCGTTCGACGGTTCATCCGGTGAGTGCGTGGCGCTGGGCCTCGGTGAGTCGGGTGACCGTCACGACGTAGGTGTCGGGGGCGACTGTCCTGACGGTGAGTGGATCGGTGAACAGTTCGTAGCTCTTGGCGGTGCTTAAGGCGGTCGTGGTTCGGTCTGCGGGCCAGTCGAGGGCGGTGGCGAGTTGGGCCGAGGTGAGCGGGCGTGCCGCGTGGACCAGCGCCGCGAGGATCACCGCGACGTCCTGGGCCACCTCGGGATCGGGACCTTCGCCTGACATGTCGTCGCTGAGCTGCTGGAAGAACCGACTCATCCGCTCCAGGCGCCGGCCGGCCGGAGTGGCCGGGTCGAACAGCTCGGCGCCCTTGCGGGCAGTCCCGGCCCAGTTCGCGTTGGCGCGGGCGCTCGTGCGCCAGGCCTGGATCCAGATGTCCTCGGCGATCAGGTAGTGCTCGTGGCGCTGCGCGGGAGCCGGCTCGCGGCGTACCAGTTCGAGGCTCTCCAGATAGTTGACGGCCTTGGAGATCGAGGCAGGGCTCACGGCCAGCTCGCGGACGAGTTCGGCGGCGGTGAGACTGGCGGCGTCGGCGGTGTAGAGACAGGAGAGCACCCGCGATGCCATCCGCGGCAGGCCGGTTTCGACCATCGTCTCGGCGAAGTGCTCGGCGTACTGCCGGACCGCTGCCCGGTCTCGACCGTAGGCGTCGATCGCCGGGCCTGACTCTGCAGCCGGGGAGTCACGGCGTCGGCGAGCCCGGGAGCCGGTCGCGAGCTGGGCGTGCTCGGCGCGATAGCCGGTGCGACCGCCGTTGCGGGTGACCTCCCGGCTGATCGTGGACGTGGGCCGGTCCAGTTCGCGCGCGATCTCGGCATAGCCGTGTCCCGCGGCCAGCCGGTCGGCGATCAGCAGACGGTCCTGCCTGGTCAGCCGGCCGCCTGGCATCGGAGCCTCCAAGGACTTGCGTTTGCGGTCAATGTCATTGCAACAATAGCGCCAGATCTGCGAAATAGTGGAGAAAATCGGCTGGAAGAGCGTTGCCGATTCCTGAAACGCAACTTAGCTTCCGGATATGACGAAGACTGGGGAAGTCGCCCTGGAGGTCGACGGACTGCGGATGCGGTACGGCGCGACCGATGTCCTGCGGGACGTGTCGCTGCGGGCGCGACGGGGCGAAGTGCTGGCGTTGCTCGGCCCGAACGGCGCGGGCAAGACGACCACGATCGAGATCCTGGAGGGCTTCCGGCTGCGCTCCGCGGGCCGGGTGGAGGTGCTTGGGGTCGACCCGGCCGAGGGTGGCGAGCAGTGGCGCGCGCGGCTGGGCGTTGTCCTGCAATCGTGGCGTGACCACGGCAAGTGGCGGGTCCGGGAACTGCTGACCCACCTCGGCGAGTACTACGCGACGTACGCCACCGCCGCGCTCCGCCGACCGTGGCCGGCCGGCGAGTTGATCGAGGCGGTCGGGCTGACGGCGCAGGCGAACCAGAAGATCAAGACCCTGTCCGGTGGTCAGCGCCGGCGGCTCGACGTCGCGATCGGCCTCGTCGGGAGACCGGAGTTGCTGTTCCTGGACGAACCGACCGTCGGCTTCGACCCGGCGGCGCGGTACGAGTTCCACCAGCTGGTACGCCGTCTCGCGGCCGACGAGGGGATGACGGTGTTGCTGACCACCCACGATCTCGGCGAGGCGGGCCGGCTCGCCGATCGGATCGTCGTACTGAACGCCGGCCGAATCGTTGCCTCCGGCACCGAAGCTGAACTGACCCGGCAGATCGCGGGCCCCGACGAGGTCCGCTGGAGCGTCGACGGCCGGCGGTTCACCGAGTCCACCGAGGAGTCGACGGCCTTCGTTCGCGGTCTCTTCACGCAGTACGGCGAAGCGCTGGCCGAGCTGGAGGTCCGCCGGGCCACCCTGGAGGACACCTATCTGACGCTGGTCCGCCAGAGCGAGGTGGCGCGATGAACCCGCGCCTGGCGGCGGTCCGGATCGGCTGGCGGCGCGGCCTGGTCGAGTTGCGCCAGTCGTTCACGAACCCCGGAGAGCTGGTCAGCCACTTCCTCTGGCCGGTGCTGATGCTGGTCGCGCTGTATTTCCTGCGGGACAGGTCGTTCGGGACGACCGGCTTCGGGCTGGGCGCGCTCGCCCTGCCGAGCATGCTCGGGATGAACGCGGCAATGGGCATGGTCAGCATGAGTCAGCAGCTCACCGCGGATCGTGAGGACGGCACCTTGTTGCGGGCCAAGGCGACGCCGAACGGAATGATCGGCTACCTGACCGGCAAGGTCGTCTCGGTCGCGGGTGGGTTGCTCGCCGATCTGGTGATCCTGCTGGTTCCGGGCCTGCTGCTCATCGGCGGCCTGGCGGTCGATCGGCCGGGTGCGTGGCTGACCCTGCTCTGGGTGTTGCTGCTCGGGCTGCTGGCGACGCTGCCGATCGGCGCGATCCTCGGGTCGGTGTTCACCAGCGCGCGATCCCAGGGACTGCTCCAGTTGCCGATCCTCGCGCTGATTGCGATCTCGGGGATCTTCTACCCGGTCACCGCGCTGCCGGGATGGCTCGAGTGGCTCGCGCAGGTGACCCCGATCTACTGGCTCGGCCTCGGGATGCGGTCCGCGTTGCTACCGGGCGATGCGGTGGCTGTCGAGGTGGGGGAGTCGTGGCGGCACCTCGAGACGGTCGGGGTGCTGGGGGCGTGGGGTGTGCTGGGGTTGCTGGTGGCTCCCGTCGTACTGCGGAGGATGGCGCGCCGTGAGTCGGGCTCGAGCGTGGCCGGCCGTCGGGAGAAGGCGCTGCAACGGCTGGGGTGAGCCCACGTGGTGATACCGGTCAGTGCACCGGCGGCAATCCGAAGAGAGGGAAGTGCTCGGCGCCGATGAACGAGGTGACGGCAGCGATCTTTCCCTCGCGAAAGGTGAGGACGTTGATCGACCAGGCGGTGTGCTCGCTGTCGGGGCTCATGCCCAGGTAGCAGGCGACGGCGGGCTGGCCGTTGGCCGTGGTGACGAGGCTGTGCCAGCTCGGGCATCTGGTCAGCGGGATCTCGGTCGCGAAGTCCATCACCGCAGTGATGCCGGAGTACCAGTGACCCAGTGGCGGCATCGACCAGGTGACGTCCTCGGTGAGCAACGCGACCAGGCGGTCGGCGTCACCCTGCTCCAGGGCGGTCGAGTAGTCCGCGACGAGCTGCTGGATGCGGTCGTTGCCCAGCTCGCGGACGGTCTGTTGCTGGCTGACGGCGGGCACCTTGTCGGCCACGATCCGGCGGGCGCGCTGGAGCGCGCTGTTCACCGAGGCGGTCGAGGTGTCCATCATCGTGGCGATCTCGGCGGTGCTGAAGCCGAGTACTTCGAAGAGCAGCAGCGCGGCGCGCTGGTTGCCGGGAAGATGTTGCAGGGCGGCGACGAAGGCGAGCTCGACCGCTTCGCGCTGCTCGTAGCGGGCGACGGGGGCGCCGCCGAGATCGCTCACGGAGTACGGGCCGAGCCAGGCGATCTCGGTGAGCGGCGGGTCGTCCAGTACCGCGCGCTCACTCGACGGGCCGAGGTCCATCGGGAGCGCGCGCCGGCCGCGGCTCTCGACCAGGTCGAGGCAGGTGCGGGTGGCGACGGTGTAGAGCCAGGAGCGGAGCGTACTGCGTCCCTCGAACCGGGCGATGGCCTTCCAGGCGCGCAGGAGAGCGTCCTGCAGAGCATCGTCGGCGTCGTGCGACGAGCCCAGCATCCGGTAGCAGTGGGCATGGAGTTCGCGACGCAGCGGCGCGACCAGCCGGGTGAAGGCGGCGTCGTCGCCCTGCCGGGCTCGGGTGAGGTCGGCCGCCGGGTCGAGAGAAGTTTCGCTCACACCGATGAGTGTGCCTCATCGCGGGAGTCCTACCGGTAGAACTGAACTCCAAGGAGGCGGCACGATGAACGAGATCATGGGCTGGGTGGAGGCCGAGCGGTTGTCCTTCGCGGACCTGCTGGACGACCTGCGCGACGACGAGTGGACGGTGGACTCGCTCTGCGCCGGATGGACGGTGCAGGACGTGGCGGCGCATCTGACGCTGTCGACCCGGCTGACGCTGGGGATGGCGATCTGGGGCGCGATCAAGGCGCGCGGCAGCTTCGACCGGATGGAGGCCGACCTGGCCCGTAAGCGCGCGACCCGGTTCGGCCGCGCCGAGCTGATCGAGCAGATCCGCTCCACTGCCGGATCGGAGCGGCACGCCCCGGGCTCCAGCCCGATCGACTGCCTGCTCGACGCGCTCGTCCACGGTCAGGACATCGCCCGCCCACTCGGCCGCCCGCGCCCGATGCCGGTCGAGCCGACCATCGCGGCGCTCGAACACGTCCGGACCAGCGCCTTCTACGGCGCCCGCAAACGCCTCCGCGGCGTGAAGCTGGTGGCGACCGACGTCGACTGGTCAGGCGGCGAAGGCCCCGACGAACTCCACGCCCCGCTCGCGGACCTGATCCTGCTCGCCTCCGGCCGCCCGGCCGGCCTGACCAACGCCACCGGCCCGGGCCGCGCGCGGATCGCCCTCTGAGCTTGATCGAGCATCGACCGGTTGAAGTCGGCCGGTCGCCCCGGAGATCGGGCCGGTCAGGACTTGAAGAGGGCCGAGTAGGCGTTGAGGGCCAGTTGGCCGCCGAGGTGGGCGTAGAGGACGGTGGAGTCGCGGGGGATCTCGGTACTGCGGACCAGGTCGATCAGGCCCGCCATCGACTTGCCTTCGTAGACCGGGTCGAGGATGACGCCTTCGAGGGAGCCGGTGAGGCGGATGGCGTCCAGGGTGGAGCGGACCGGGATGCCGTAGTAGTCGCCGGCCCAGCCCTCCAGGACGGTGATCTCGTCGTCGCGCAGGTCGCGGCCGAGGCCGATCAGGCCGGCGGTGTTGCGGGCGATCTTCTCGACCTGGGCGCGGGTCTCGCCGAGCTTGGCGGAGGCGTCGATGCCGATCACCCGGCGGGGCCGGTCCTGGCCGGCGAAGCCCGCGATCATGCCGGCGTGGGTAGAGCCGGTCACCGAGCAGACCACGATGGTGTCGAAGAAGACGCCCAGCGCCTCCTCCTGAGCCTGTACCTCGTCTGCCCAGTTCGCGAAACCGAGGCCGCCGAGCGGGTGGTCGGAGGCGCCGGCGGGGATCGCGTACGGTACGCCGCCCTCGCGCCGGATCTCCGTCAGCGCGTTCTCCCAGCTCTCCTTGAAGCCGATGCCGAAACCGGCGTCGACCAGCTCGACCTCGGCGCCCATGATGCGCGAGAGCAGGATGTTGCCGACCCGGTCGTTCACCGCGTCCGGCCAGTCGACCCAGCTCTCCTGCACCAGCCGGGCGCGCAGTCCGAGTGAGGCGGCGACGGCCGCCACCTGCCGGGTGTGGTTGGACTGGACGCCCCCGATCGTGACCAGGTGCGTCGCGCCCTGAGCGAGCGCGTCGGGGACGAGGTACTCGAGTTTGCGGGTCTTGTTGCCGCCGAAGGCGAGACCGGAGTTGCAGTCCTCCCGCTTGGCCCAGATCGCGGCTCCGCCCAGGTGCTCGGACAGCCGCCTGAGCGGGTGAACAGGGCTCGGCCCGAAGGTGAGGGGATGACGCGGGAAGTCGCTCAGGCTCATGGGTGGCTCCTGATCTGGAAGTCCGGAATGCAATATATTGCACGGTGAACTTCAGAGTATGTCAACTTTCGGCCGGCCGGCAGGCGGCGCGGTCACCCGCGGCCGGTACAAGCCGACCAGCAGACCGACGATCACCAACGCCACTCCAGCGAGCTCGCCGGACGCCGGCAGACCGAAGCCGAGCACCAGGGAGGTGGTGATCGTGCCGACCGGGATGATCCCCGCGAACAGCCCGGCCCGATCGGCCCCGAGCATCGGCAGCGCGCGGTACCAGAGCAGGAAGGCGACGCCACTCACCAGTACGGCGAGATAGGCCAAGCCGCCCAACTCGGCCAGGCTGGGAGTTCGCAGAAAGCCGGACCCGTCGGTCAGCAGTCCAAGGCCGAGCAGCATCGGCACCGAGGTGGCCGCGGTGTAGGCCGACACTCGCACCGGGCCGAGCCGGACCAGCAGCGGCAGGGCCAGCAAGGAGAAGCAGGCCTCGCAGGCGAGCGCGCCCACGGAGTACAGGATGCCCTGCGGATCCGACGTTCCGAACCCGGACACCAGAACCGTGCCGGCCACCACGATCGACGCGGCGAGAATGATTCGCCCAGAGGGCCGGGTACGCCGCATCAACGGTCCCGCGAGCGCGAGGACGATCGGCACCGTGCCGACGATCGTCCCGACGACGGCCGGGTTCGCGTGCCGCGTGCCCTCGATCACGAACAGGTTGAACAGCACCAGTCCGGTCGCGGCGAGCGCGACCAGCAGCAGGGTCTCGCGGCCGGTGGGCCGGATCAGCGGGATGCGCCGCGCCGCGGCGACGGCGAACAGCAGGGCCGCCGAGACCACGTAGCGCGCTGCCTGCCCGCCGTAGAAGGGATAGTCGTTCACGAGACCGGAGACGGCCGCGAGGCTGCCGACCAGGAACATCGCGCCGCCCGCACGGCTGTACGCAGGCCAGGAATGGTTGCTCATAGCCTCAACGTACGGACGCTCTGGCCCGCCGTGGAGGTCCATAACCAGGCTGTCTCAGTGGTCCATAAAACTGCCTCTTGCTGCCGGCCGGGACCGCCGCCATAGTCGCACAGTGTCTGCGCAGCTCGAGCCGAACCTCGTCGCCGGTGACCCGCGCAGCAACCGCTCGCTGGTGGTCGGCGCGCTCGCCGTCACCCAGACCGTCGGCTACGGAGTTCTGTACTACGTCTTCGGCGTGTTCCTCGGCCCGATGAGCTCGGACCTGCGAATCTCCACGGCCACCTCGGCCGGCGCGCTCACCTTCGCGATCCTGGTCAGCTGCGTGATGTCGGTCCCGGTCGGCCGCTGGCTCGACCGGCGAGGTGCGCAGCTGCTGATGACAACAGGCTCGCTGCTCGGTAGCGTCGCGGTCCTTGGCTGGTCGCAGGTGCAGAACGTCGTCCAGTTGTACGCCGTGTTCGGGCTGATCGGAGTCGCGTCGGCGATGGTCCTCTACGGTCCGGCCATCGCGGTCCTGGTCGCGGTACTGGAACCGAAACGGCGGGCCACCGCGCTGCTGGTCGTGACCATGGTCGCCGGGCTGGCGAGCACGATCTTCATCCCGCTGGCGGGTCAGTTGATCCGCGCGCACGGCTGGCGGCATGCGCTCCTGATCCTCGGGCTGCTCCACAACCTGGTGACGGTTCCGCTGCACGGCCTCGCACTCCGCCACACCCGGCCGGCGCCGGCGAGGTCGGGGGACGACCGGGTGCAGCGCGGTCGTGCGATCCGGGCCGCCTTTCGCGACGGCGGTTTCTGGCTGATCACGGTCGGATTCGTCCTGCACAGCGGTGCGATCGCCATCGTCTCGGTCCATCTGGTGCTGTTCCTGGTGGACCTCGGCTACCAGCCGGCCGTCGCGGCCGGCCTGACCGGACTGCTCGGCGTGTACTCCGTCACCGGCCGGATCGTCACCTCTGTGCTGCAACGGTGGCTCGACATGTCGACGATCGCCGCCCGGACCTTCCTGATCCAGTGTTTCGCGATCGGCGTGCTGCCGCTGCTCGGCCGGCATCCGCTCGGCGCGGCCGTCTGCATCCTGCTGTTCGGCCTCGGTTTCGGCGTCTCGACCCTGGCTACGCCCGCCATCCTGCTCGAACGGTACGGCGCGGCCGGCTACGGCACGATCTCGGGAGCACTCGCCACTCCGGTGCTGGCGGCCAGAGCAATCGGCCCGCTCGGCGCCGCGCTGCTGGCCGGTACCGCGGGCTACCGGTTCACGATGATCCCGGTGGCGCTGGCGTGCGTGGTCGCCGGCCTCTGCCTGACCTTCAGCCGCTATATTCCCAAGCCGGCCTGAGTCGGCGGGCCGATTCTCGGAAGGCGGGTCGCTACCCGATCGGCGGGCGCGGACTGCGAACATGGACGGTATGGGAACTACGGAGTACGACGTCATCGTGCTGGGTGCCGGCGCGGTCGGAGAGAACGTTGCGGACCGGGCGATCCAGGGCGGTCTGACAGCGGTGATCGTGGAGAGCGAACTCGTCGGCGGCGAGTGCTCCTACTGGGCCTGTATGCCGTCGAAGGCGCTGCTGCGCTCCGCCCAGGTACTGCGCGCCGCGCGGCACGTCCGCGGTGCGGCGCAGGCGGTGACCGGTGAGGTGGACGTCCAGGCGGTGCTCGACCGGCGCGACGACTTCACCAGCCACTGGAAGGACGACGGGCAGGTCGCGTGGCTGAACAGTGCCGGGATCTCGCTGGTCCGCGGCCACGGCCGGATCACCGGGGAGAAGACGGTGACCGTCGGGGACACGGTGCTCACCGCCCGGCACGCCGTCGTCGTGTCGACCGGATCCGACGCGCTGGTGCCCGGCATCCCGGGGCTGCGCGACGCCGATCCGTGGACCAGCCGCGACGCGACCAGCGTGAAGGTGGTGCCGCACAGCCTGGCGATCATCGGGGGTGGGGTGGTCGCCGTCGAGATGGCGACGGCGTACGCCGGCTTCGGTACGACGGTGACCGTGATCGCGCGCAGCAAGTTGCTCGAGGCAATGGAACCGTTCGCGGGCGAGATGGTGACCGAGGGGCTGCGCGGACTGGGCGCCACCGTGCTGCTGGACACCGAGACCAAGAGCGTGCAGCGAGTGGACGGCGAGGTCGTGCTGGAGCTCGGTGACGGCTCGACCGTCAGGGCGCAGGAGGTGCTGGTGGCCACCGGCCGGACTCCGCGCACCGGCGACATCGGGCTGGAGACCATCGGTTTGAAGCCGGGCAGCTGGCTGGACGTGGACGACACGTTGCAGGTCCGGGGCTTCGACTGGCTGTACGCCGCCGGCGACGCCAACCACCGCGCGCTGCTGACTCATCAAGGCAAGTACCAGGCTCGTGCCGCCGGCGACGTGATCGCCGCCCGCGCGAACGGCAAGCCGGTCTCCGACGCGCAGTGGGGCACCCATGTCGCGACGGCCGACAAGCAGGCCGTGCCGCAGGTGACCTTCAGCGAACCCGAGGTGGCCTCGATCGGCCTCACCGCCGCCGGGGCGCAGGCCGCGGGGTACCAGACCCGGGTCGTCGACTACGAGATCGGCAACGTCGCCGGGGCGAGTGTGTTCGCCGACGGCTACAAGGGCACCGCCCGGATGGTGGTCGACGAGCAGCGCAAGGTGATTCTCGGCGTCACCTTCGTCGGTCCGGACGTCGCGGATCTGTTGCATGCGGCAACCATCGCGATGGTCGGCGAGGTGCCGATCGACCGGCTGTGGCACGCCGTACCGGCGTACCCGACGGTCAACGAGATCTGGTTGCGGCTGCTGGAGACCTACGGGCGACCGTAGACCGGACGAGAACTGCACAGACCAGCCCGGCCGCGGCAAAGCGCGGCCGGGCTGGTCGTCTGTTCGGCAGCTTCGCCCTGGACTGCGGAGCCCGAGGCAAGTGGGCCATTGACGATGGGTTATCTGTTAGGTAACTTTCCTAACAATTCTCATCACCCGCCCCTGGGAGTTCAGCCCATGAAGAAACGCACGAAGATTTCCGCAGTGTTGTTACCGGTATTACTGGTGGTCGGCCTCGGTGCCGCGCAGGCCACCGCCGGAACGACGGCAGATTCCCTGCTGTCGCGGCAGAAGCCGGTGCTCACCTCCAGCAACGAGGACGGTGTCCTGACCGGCGAGAAGGCTGTCGACGGCAGTACTTCGACCCGCTGGGGCAGCCTGGAAGGCGTCGATCCGCAGTGGATCAGCGTCGATCTCGGTCAGCCGGCCGCGATCAACCGGGTGAAACTGCTCTGGGAGGCCGCCTACGGCAAGGCCTACCGGATCGAGGTCTCCAACGACGGGACCAACTTCACCACCGTGAAGTCGGTGACCAGCGGCAACGGTGGCACCGACGACCTGACCGGTCTCGGCGCCCGTGGCCGGTACGTCCGCCTGGTCGGGACCCAGCGAGCCACCAGCTACGGCTACTCGCTGTACGAACTGGAGGTCTACGGCACCGTCGACTCCAGCGGTGACACCCAGGCGCCGAGCGTGCCGTCCGGCCTCGCGGCCAGCGGCATCACGGCCACCTCGGCGAACCTGTCGTGGACCGCTTCGACCGACAACGTCGGCGTGAGCGGGTACGACGTACTGCGCAACGGCACCGTGGTGGGGTCGAGTGCCACCACGCAGTTCAACGACACCGGCCTGACCGCCGACACGTCGTACCAGTACACGGTGCGGGCCAAGGACCTGGCCGGCAACGTCTCGGGTGCGAGTACCGCGATCACGGTCAAGACCAGTGTGGGCGGAGGCACCGGGAGCTTCGTCCTGGCCGCCGCCGGCGACATCGCCGACCAGTGCACCGCGTCCAGCTCCAGCTGCATCCACCCGAAGACCGCCAACGTGGTCGACTTCATCAAGCCGGCCAACGTGATCACGATGGGAGACAACCAGTACGACGACGCCCACCTGTCGGACTTCCGGAACTACTACGACAAGAGCTGGGGCCGGTTCAAGTCCATCACCAAGCCGATCCCCGGCAACCACGAGACCTACAGCTCGCCGGCGTTCGCCGGGTACGAGCAGTACTTCGGCAGTGCGATCGCGAAGCCGCAGGGCAAGCGGTACTACAGCTGGGACAAGGGGAACTGGCACTTCGTCGCCATCGACTCCAACGACTTCAGCGGTGAGAACGGTCTGGCCGAGCCGGCGCAGCTGACCTGGCTGAAGGCCGACCTGGCGGCGAACACCAAGGGCTGCATCGCGGTCTACTACCACCACCCGCGGTTCAGCTCCGGTGACCACGGCGACAACGAAGCCGTCGTCCCGCTGTGGGAGACCGTGGTCAACGCCAAGGCCGATCTGGTCCTGAACGGCCACGACCACCACTACGAACGCTTCCTGCCGCAGGACAAGAACGGCAACGTCAACTCCAACGGTCCGGTCCAGATCATCGGTGGTACCGGTGGCAAGACGCTCTATCCGGTCACCTCGGGCCACCCGTCGACCGCCAAGCTCCTCGAGACCTTCGGGGTGCTGAAGCTGTCGATGACCGACAACACCTTCCAGAGCACGCTGCTGGGTCTCAACAACCAGGTGCTCGACGCCAGCCCGACCTACACCTGCCACTGACAGGCACAGCTCATGTATCTCGCCGAGACTCGCGGTAGTACCTCGACCAAGGTCGATCGTAAGTGGCGCCGGGTGCCTGCCAACGTGGTAGCACTTGGGGTGGTCAGTCTGGTCACCGACATCTCCTCGGAGATGGTGACGGCGATTCTGCCGCTCTATCTGGTGATCGGGCTCGGCCTCAACCCCCTGCAGTTCGGTCTGCTGGACGGGCTGTACGCCGGAGCGACCGCGGTACTGCGACTTGTCGGCGGGCACGTGGCCGATCGCTGGCGGCGGCTCAAAGCCGTCGCCGGCATCGGCTACGGGTTGTCAGCGGTCAGCAAGCTGGGACTGCTGGCGGCCGGCTCCTCGGTCGCCGCGATCGGGGGAGTCCTGGCGCTGGACCGGGCGGGCAAAGGGATCCGTACGGCGCCCCGCGACGCGCTCATCTCGCTGAGTACCAAGCCCGAGAACCTGGGAAGGGCGTTCGGTATCCATCGAGCGATGGACACCGTCGGGGCCCTGCTGGGCCCGCTGGTGGCAGCAGCGGTGCTGTGGGCGAGCTTCGGCGATTTCGATGCTGTCTTCGTCGGCAGTTTCTGCATCGCCGGGTGCGGCGTACTGCTCTTGGTGTTGCTGGTGAAGGATCGGCCCCGAACCGGTCCTGCCGTGGCCGTCCCGCTCCGGGGCATGCTCAGCCTGCTGGGGATCAAATCCTTTCGCCGGTGCTGCGGCTGGGCGGCGATGCTCGGCCTCGTGACGATCACCGACTCCTTCGTCTACCTCGCCTTGCAGCGTCGGTGGGATGTCAGTACGGCGTTGTTCCCACTGTTGCCGATCGGCACGGCCGGAACCTTCCTGCTGCTGGCCGTTCCGTTCGGCCGGCTGGCCGACAAGATCGGTCGCTGGAAGCTCTTCCTGGCCGGGCATGCGGCGCTGGTTCTCGCGCTCGTTCTGCTTTGTGGTCCGGTGACGAGTCCCTGGCTGGCCGTTGCCGCACTGGCCCTGCACGGTGCCTTCTACGCCGCGACCGACGGCGTACTGCCGGCCGCGGCCGGTCCTCTACTCCCTGAACATCTGCGGGCGAGTGGGCTCGCGTTGCTCCAGACAGGTCAAGCGCTGGCCCGGATGGTGTCGGCCGTGCTCGTGGGCCTGGTGTGGACACTGTGGGACCTGCGTCCTGCCCTGCTGCTGACGACTGCCGCGCTGCTGGTGGTCGTGATCGCCGCCGCCGTCGTGCGGCCATGGAAGGAAGCATGATGAAGAAGTTCCTGGTGGGTGCGCTCGGCATGACGCTGCTGATCGGCGCAGGCGTCCTGTACGTCGTCCAGGCCCGCACCGGCGGTCCAGCGGTCAATGCCAGGCCGGTGGTGGCCGGCCGGCTGACGCTTGCCTCTGGCAACTTGTATGTCTCGAACCTTGCCGAGGGCCCCGATCAGGGCAAGCTCGCCGCGGCGTCGGTCTCCGATCCGGAGGGACCCCGGCAGGTCGGCGGCCTCGACTGCGACCGGTTCGCCACGGCCCGCGGTACGAGCATCTGTTTGCGGGTCAAGCCCGGCTCCTTGCCGCCGTTGACCGAGATGCTGGTGCTCGGGCCGGACCTCGAGATCAAGCACCAGCAGACCCTGCCCGGTACGCCGAGCCGCGCCCGCGTCTCGCCCGACGGCACCATCGTCAACTGGACGTTGTTCGTCACCGGCGACTCCTACGCGGCGACCGGGTTCTCCACCCGGACGGGACTCTACGACCTGAAGCAGCGCCGTCTGCTCAAGAGCATCGAGGAACTCCCCGTCTTCGTGGACGGGCGCCGCTACTTCGCCTCGGACATCAACTACTGGGGCATCACCTTCGCTGCCGATGGCAACCGTTTCTACGTCACCCTGGGCAGCAAGGGGAAGACGTACCTGATCGAGGGGGACCGACGCCGCTTCCGGGGCGAGGCGATCGCGGAGAACGTCGAATGCCCGTCGCTGTCGCCGGACGGCAAGCGGATCGCGTACAAGCAGAAGAAGTCCGACGGCAGCTGGCAGCTCGCAGTACTGGACCTCGCCACGAAGCGCGTCACGCACCCCGCCGAAGACCGCGCGGTCGACGACCAGCCCCTGTGGCGCGGCAACGACACCCTGCTCTACGCCCTCCGCCGAGGCACCTCCTCCGACGTCTGGTCGACACCGATCACCCCCACCGGCACCCCCCGCCTACTGGTCCCGGACGCCGCCTCACCAGCCCTGAGGTGACCTGACCCCCGACCCTCTACCGCCCGCTTTCAGGTCTGGGGAACCTATTCGGGGTGCCATCGTGTCTAGAGGGTGAAGGTAGGTGGGCATGAGTGAGGACGACTTCAGTGACTATGTGGCCGCGCGCTGGGCGGGGCTGGTGCGGTCGGCTGTGCTGCTGGGGTGTGGGCAGGCTGAGGCCGAGGATCTGGTGCAGAGCGCGCTGGAGCGGTGCCTGCTGAAGTGGGAGCGGGTGCGGGTGGCCGAGGACCGGCATGCCTATGTGCATCGGATCCTGATCAACCTCTTCCTCTCGTCGCGACGGAGGCGGTGGACGGGTGAGAAGCCGGCGGCTGTGCTGCCCGATCGACCAGGGATCGACCAGACGGCAGGCGTCGACGACTACGACGCGGTGATGCGGGCGCTCGATCGGTTGACCGAAGAGCAGCGCACGGCCGTCGTACTGCGGTACTACGCGCATCTGAGCGAGGAGCAGATGGCATCCGTGCTCGGAGTCGCCTCCGGCACCGTGAAGAGCCGGCTGGCAAGGGCGCTGAAAACGCTGGCCAGGGATCCGAATCTGGCAGAACTGCGAGGCATCTGATGAACGAATCCGAGCTGACCGACCTGCTCGAGCGAGCGGGCGAGCAGACCCCGGTCGGGCCGCCACCGCTCGAGGCGCTGCACGCGGGTGCGCGGCGGCGCCGGCGTCGTCGTACGGCGGCGGTCTCTTCGGCAGCTGCGGCAGCCGTTCTGATCGCAGCCGGCGGGACAGCGCTGCTCGTTGCCCCCGGCACCAACCCGAAGATCCCCGCGGCATCTACACCTCCGTCCGCGCTTCCGGCGGAGATGCGGCTGGTCGGCCTCGGCCACGTGGGCGTGACGGTCCCGAAGGAATGGGGGACGGGGCAGGTGAGGTGCATGACGCCGCAGCAGGACACCGTCCTCGTCGGCCCTCGCCCCGCCCACTTCTGCGCGACCAGCCGGCCGGCCGGCGTCGAGAGCGTCGAGCTGGGGGCGGGCGATCCTGGGCCGCACTACCGCTTCGGCTTCCGGCCCGACGTGAGGTTCGAGCTCGACGGCGTCCGGGCCGAGCGCCAGCGGACGTCCTGCGCCGCCGGCGGGTTCGGCGGAGGTGACGTGTGCTCGGGGATGGTGTACTTCCCGACGTTGAAGATCTGGTTCCGGGCGGAGTCGTCCACGAACGCGGGTGAGGTGGACCGCATCCTCGAGCGGATCAGAGTGGTTCCCGACCGGGTCGGCGTCCCGGAGCACGAGCAGCTCTTGCCGAACGGGAGCGATGTGACCGGCCAGCGCTATGCCGACCTGATCACCAGCCTCGGTCTGCGTCCGGTGATCATCACCGCCAAGTCCCCGAACTACCCGGCGGGCGAGCTTCTCCGGGTCTCGCCTGTTCCCGGCACGATGGTCACACCGGGCACGAAGATCACGCTGACCGTGACGGCCAGGCGCTGACTGCGGGAAAGGCAGAAGCCCAGGTCGGTGACCTGGGCTTCTGGTGGTGCTGTGGTGGTGCTCAGTTCATGCGGTGAGAGTTACTCGCCGACGAGCTGCGGGCCGCCGCTACCGGTGTAGAGGAAGTGGGTGTTCGCGTCCTGCGGTGCTGCGAAGCTACCGATGGTGTTGATGACGGTCTTCGAGCCGTTCGCCTTGCTCATGGCGAACACGGCGGCGGTGTTGGTGGTGTTGTTGAAGCCGGTGAGTAGCGTGCTGCTCGCGCCGCAGCGCTGCGCGATGATCTGGTCGTAGGCCGCGAAGCCGGTCGTACGGACCGCCTTCAAGGTGCCCTTCATCGGCGACACGGTGGGAATGCGGATCGTCCAGAGAGCGCCCTGCTTGGTGGTCGCCAGCAGGGTGTCGTACGTCGCCGTCGAAGCGATCGCGGTGATCGCCTTGAAGGACTTGTACCCCGGAGCGCTGCCGTAGCTGGCGACTGGGCCGGTCGGGCCCTTGACGCTGTAGCGGTACAGCGAGCCGTTGGCGTGCAGGCCGTACAGGTTCAGGTGGCCGGCGCCGGTCAACTCGTTGTAGTAGTTGGCGCTCGCGAGGGCGGAGAAGCCGGTCCAGCCCGTGCCGAGCTTCCTCGAGCTGGCGACCGGGATGTCCGAGCCGTTCTTGTACGTCTCGGCGGCGGCGTACAGGTTGCCGCTCTGCAATACGAAGCCGGCCAGGTAGTTGACGGTGGAGGACGGCTCGTAGTAGTACCAGCTCGAGCTGGCGCGGATACCGAAGAGCTTGTACTGCTGGAACGGCTTCGCGGTCACCGGCTTGGTCGCGGTGATGTCGTAGCCACCGTTCAGACCGGCGGCGGTGACACCACCGACCTGAACGCCACAGGCGGCGGCAGCGGCCTGGGCCTTGGTCATCGGAATCTGCTTCAGCGCCTTGGCGATGTCGCGGTGGGGCGGCTGGGGCTTGCCCTGCACGGCCGCGGTGGCCTGGCCGGTCATCGCGGCCCCGGTGACCAGGCTCAGCCCGGCCACTGCGAGAGCAAGTTGACGAATTCGCATCTGCTGATCTCCCTAAGTACTCGATGCCCCCCGAGGGCCTGTCGCACCGACGATTGTGCGGCCACCCTATCGAGCAGGAGGTCCATACCAGAAAAGCTTTTGCACGTTGTGGCAACGACGGCGTGTCGAGCGGTCACTCGCAGAGGGCGCGGACCGCTTCGAGTTCTGTCTCGACGACGACCAACTGCTGAACGATGGCCTCCTCGGGGGTGTCCGGCGGGAAGAGCAGCGTGAACTGGAACTCGCTGCCGGTGCCGTTCGGGAGGACCCGGGTGAAGGCGCCGGGGCTGGGGGCGTCCGCGGGGCCGAGGTCGACGGTGCCCTGGTCGCGGGAGGTCTCGAAGCGGATCCGGGCTTCTCCCTGAGCGTTCTCGACTACCCAGTGGTTGCCGTCGGGGCGGACGGTACGGGCGAAGCCGGGCGCCCAGTCGGGCAGGGTCACGGGGTTGGAGACGAGGTCGAAGACGGTCTCGGGCGGGGCTGCGATCGTGATGGACCGGGTGTGGGCGATCAGATAATTAGTATGCATCTGCACATCATATGCATCTGCGTATCATTGTCCAGCGCCTATCATCCGAGACATGCAGCGCGAAGACCTGGGATCGCTGTTCGGGCGGATCGCCCGGCGGCTGATGCTCGCCGAGGAACCCTTGCTGCGCCGGTACGGCCTCTCGATGTGGGGGTACGGCGTACTGGCGCACCTGGCGAAGCAGCCGGCCGCCAACCAGCTCGCGCTGGCGACCGCGATCGGCTACGACAAGTCGCGGCTGATCACGCTGCTCGACGAACTTGCGCGGGACGGCCTGGTGATTCGCGAGCAGGACCCGGCCGACCGGCGCAACCGGCAGGTCCGGCTGACCCCGGCGGGGGAGAGCCGGCTGGCCGAAGTGCGGGCCGCGGTCCACGCGATGGAGGACGAGTTGCTCGCCGAACTCTCCCCGGCGGACCGACGGTCGCTGATCAGGATGCTGACCGACCTCGCCGACGGCTGAAGACCACGGAGACGTCAGCGGGTGATTTCGGCGACCAGCTTGTCGGCGTCGTCCTTCGTGAACTCGGACCTGGTGATCTGGACCTTGCCACCGGTGATCGGCTCCATCACCACCGGAGCGCTGACGACCTTGCCGCGGACGACGATCGCGATCTGGTTCAGCGGCGGCCTCTTCGCCGCAAGGTCCGCGGTCAGCCTGGTGAAGGCCGCCTCGCCCTCGGAGTCCAGTGTCAGGTTGACCATCCAGCTAGGGCCGCCGCCCTCGTTCTGGCCGGCTCGTACCTCGGTGACGCGAGCACCGTCCAGCTCGACGGGACCCAAGGTGTAGAGGGTCTTGTCCTCGTCGCAAGCATCGTTGGCCGACACGGGGGCCGTCGTGCCGCATCCGTTCGGCTCCGCTTTGAGCACCGGGCGGAACTGCACCGACTCCGGCGACGACGCCCGCCCCGCCGACTTGCCTTCCGTGGAACCGCCGTCGCCAGCTCCGGAATCGTCCCTGCCGAGCAAGACCACCACACCCACCACGACCGTCGCGATCAGCACCAGTCCAAGCACGATGACCAGCACCAGTGGTCCTGAGCTGCGCTTCGGTGGCCCGTACTGCGGAGTGCCCCCGTACTGCGGAGGGCCCCCGTAGGGTGATTGCGGCTGCGACATACTGCCAAATGCTACGGGTGTCCGAGGCGCCTCGCGCTGGTTCCCGCCCGTCGGAGTCAGCAGGTCCGGCGGACGTAGGCCCGGTTGTCCGGGGTGGTGACGTCGAGGTCGCGACGGACGATGCTGAGGCGGGTGCCGAAGGTCCGGCACGCCTTGCGGAGACCCTCGGCGGTGTACTCGATCACCAGAACATTGTTGCCGAAGGCATCGGCGTACGTGGCACACTCGTCGTACTGTCCGCATTCCTCGGAGACGGCGAAGTCCAGGCCGACCGTCGCGCGGTCGCCGACGAGTTCGGCGGTGTTCTTCTGGCCGATGGCGAGCCGGCGAGAGTGCGCATGCTTGGCCAGCAGTGACAGATACTGTTTGGCCTGGTCGGCGGTCAGCAGGTTCTTCGAACGGGTGTAGCTGTCGTAGTTGTCCGGTTCGATCGCCTGGTAGCCGTTATCGGCGCAGCCGTCGATCCAGGTGTTGACCTTGGCGGCGATCCGCTCGCGCTTGCCGGCGGTGCGAAGGTCGAGGAGCGGTTCGTCCCAGTCCTCGTCGATCACGAGGTTGCCCGCGTTGTCGCGCAACAGCAGGTCCTGGTCCCACTGGCCGTCCTCGTCGGGCTGGGTCTGAAAGGCATTGACGTAACAGATGTTGTAGAGACCCTTGACTGCCGGAGCGGTGCGATCGCGGATCACGATCCTGACCCCGGCGGCAGGCGGATACGGACCGCCCAGTTGGTAGTCGAAGCCGGCATGCAGCGGCGGCAGTTCGAGTTCGGCCGGCGCGACTGCCGGGACCGGCGTCGGCGGAGTAGCAGGATTGTCACCTCCTGCCGAGCGATCAGCGCAGGCGATCAGCGATGCGCTGACGGCCAGTCCGACGAGCAGGTGGCGAACGCGGAGAGTCACTCGCACAGGCCACCACGACCGTTTGGTTCCGGAACCGCGACTCGCCGCAGGAGGGATGTGCTCGACGCCTCACAACATTAGAGTCCCGACGAAGCAAACGCTTTCCAGGACAGTTTTCAGGAGGAACCGTGAGGCGTTCCATCAGTGCGGCGGTCGTCATCGCCCTGGCGGCCGGGAGTGTGATCGCGGCGGCCGGACTGCCCGCGACCGCGAGCCGGCCCGACCGTGGGGCGGCCGTCACCGGCACCTACTCCAGCGGTCCCACCCAGGCCTGGCAACCGCTGCCGACCAGTTACCTCGGCCGCGACCAGGGCGGTGCCACCGACGCCACGGTCGTGATCGATCCCAGCATCCTGCGGCAGAAGTACAGCGGCGTCGGCTTCTCGCTGGACGAGACCAGCGTCTCCAACCTCTGGAAGCTGACCCCGGCCGAGCGGGACCGGGCGATCCGGCTGCTGGTCGATCCGAAGACCGGCGCCGGGCTGGACCGCTTCCGGTTGACCATCGGCAGCCCGGACCTGATCGAGCACCTGCCGTTCTGGTCGTACGACGAACTGCCCGCCGGCGTCACCGAGGACTTCGGGCTGAAGTACTTCTCGATCAAGCGTGACCTCGACGCGCACATCGTCGACACCGTCAAGCTGATCCAGCGCTACAACCCGAAGGCCACCTTCTTCGCCTCCGCCTGGAGCGCCCCGGCCTGGATGAAGACCAACAACCGGTTCACCGGCGAGGTCGCGCTGCGCCCCGGCAGTACGTCGTACTACCAGGTCGGCAAGCTCCGCGACGACTGCATCGACGTCTTCGCCCGGTACTACGTGAAGTTCCTGCAGGCCTACGCCAGGCACGGCGTGCACGTCGACGCGCTGACCCTGCTGAACGAGCCCGGCATCGACGTGGTCTACCCGGCGATGGACATCAGCATCGAGCAGCAGCAGAAGCTGGCGGTCGCGATCAAGCGGGAGGTCAAGCGCGCGGGCCTGGACACCGAGCTCTACGTGCACGACTTCAACTTCTGGGACTGGCGCGACCCGAACAGCACCGAGACGAAGAACTACCACCGGATCCTCAACGATCCCAGCACCCGCCGGGCCACCGACGCGATCGCGTTCCACCCGTACTGGGGTGATCCGGCCGTCATGCGGGACGCCTACGAGCAGACCGGCAAGCCGGTGCACATGACCGAGACCAGCGATCTGTCGCCGGCCACGATCCTGAACTACTTCCGGCTGGACGCGTCGTCGTACGTGATGTGGGCGCAGGCCACCGACCAGGACGGCGGGACGCTGCACTGGACGCCTTCGCGGGACAACGACGTCGACTGGGCCGAGGTCGGCCGCACCAGCAAGTGGCCGAACCGGCTGGTCAAGGTCGACACCACCAGCAAGACCTTCACCGTGCGCGACGAGCTCTACGCGATGGGGCAGTTCGCCAAGTACCTCGGTCCGGAGCACACCCGGGTGGAGTCGAGTGCGACCGCGAACGGCGTCAGCAACGTGATCTACCGGGACCGTCGCGACAACTTCGTCGCGATCGTCGGCAACTCCAACCCGGCACCGGCCAGCGTGCGGGTCGTGCTCGGCGGGAAGTCCTTCACGGCGACCGTGCCCGCGAACTCCTATGCGACCTATCGCTGGCACGGCGAGGCCCCGTCGCCGCACCGCAACCACGCGCCGGTGCTCGGCGCAGTACCGGAGATCGTCGCCGACCAGTACGCCACCACACAGCTGCAGCTGAAGGCGACCGACCGGGATCGTGACCGGCTCTCGTACTACGCCAAGGACCTGCCGGCCGGCGTGAGTGTCGACGGGCGGACCGGCCTGGTGACGTTGCATCCGACAGTCGCGGGCAAACAGGACTTCAAGGTCCGGGTCACCGACGGCGCCGCGCACGACGAGGTGACCGTGAAGGTGACGGTGACTCCGCGCGGTACGCCGATCGGCGAGCGCGTCGAGGCCGAGTCGTACGTCGCCCAGTTCGGCTGGACCGACGGTGGCGCCAACTTCGTCGAGAGCAACCCCTCGGCGAGCGGCGGCAAGAACATCGGCTGGACCGCGGCCGGCAACTGGCTGCAGTACCGGGTGGATGTCGCGGCGGCCGGCACCTACAACGTCGAGTTCCGGGTCGCCAACGGCACCGGTGCGGTGGCTACCGACGCGATCTCGCTGCGGGACGCTTCGGGCGCCGTACTGGCCAAGGTGTCGGTGCCACTCACCGGCGGCTGGGCGACGTACGAGTCGGTGAACGCGCAGGTGACTCTGCCGGCGGGCGATCAGCTGGTCACGGTCTTCTGCGAAGCCGGCGGCTTCAACCTCGACTACCTCCGCCTCACCGTCTAGCGAACTCCGGAAAGGGGCCGGCCGGCCAGCGGCTTCAGGGGCGCTGTCCCCCGTGCGAGCTACCGCAAGTGTCCACCGGGAGGTGACGACCCGGAGGTCGCTGAATTCATAACCTTCGAGGTGTCCGCGGCGCTCGGTTCGCGGGTCGTCTCGGAGGAGTGAACATGCGATTGCTGAAGCAGCTCGGGACCGCTGGGCTGGTCGCCCTGGCCGGTACGTTCGTCGTCGGTCTGGTGGACTGGAACCCGCCGCTCACGCTGGTGGTCGGCCTCGCGACCGCGGTGCTGTCGCTGCTGACCTATGCCTGGGTGGTGCGCCGGACCGAGCGCCGTACGCCGGTGGAGGTGGCCCTGCAAGGCGCCGCCGGCGGGATCGGCAGAGGGATCCTGATCGGGTTGGCGATGTTCGCGGCGGTGATCGCCACCATCGCCTTCCAGGGCGGCTACGAGGTGATCGGCTGGGGTTCGGCGACGGGTGCGCTGGCGCTGTTCGGGTTCATGGCCGCGGCGTCGGTGACCGAGGAGGTGATCTTCCGGGGCATCCTGTTCCGGATCATCGAGGGGCGGGTCGGCACCTGGGGAGCGCTGGCGCTGACCAGTGCGCTGTTCGGTGCGATGCACCTGTTCAATCCGCACGCCACGGTGTGGAGTTCGCTGGCGATCGGGATCCAGGCCGGCGCGATGCTGGCCGCGGCGTACGCCGCCACCCGCACGCTGTGGGTCCCGATCGGCGTGCACTTCGGCTGGAACTTCGCCGGGGCCGGCATCTTCGGTACCGCGGTCTCGGGCCAGAGCGCTCCCGACGGGCTGCTGGACGGCGCGATGTCCGGCCCGGCCGCGATCAGCGGCGGCGAGTTCGGGCCGGAGGCCAGCCTGTACTCCGTGGCGGCCGGTGTCGCGCTGACGATCGTGTTCCTGTGGCTGGCGCACCGCCGCGGCCGCCTGGTGGCACCCCGGAAGCGGGCCGCTGCGGCCGCTACGCTCGTGCCGTGATCGAACTCGGGCGGGTCCCGGACCTGTGGCGCCGACTCGATGTCACGGTCCGGGACCTTCCACTGGCTCTCCTGCTCGCGCTCGCTCCGCTGATGCCGGCGCTCAGCAGCAAAGGCACTCAGGTCGGCGACCTACCTACTCGCCCGATGGACGCGCTCGCGCTCGGCGTCGTCGTCCTCCAGAGCCTCCCGCTGGTACTGCGGCGGCGGTTGCCGCTGGTCTGCCTGACGCTGGTGTCGATCGGTTTCGCCATCGACCAGTTGCGCGGCTACCACACGGTCTCCGGCACGGCCCTGCCGATCGCGCTGTTCACTGCCGGGTCCTACCTGGAGCGCTACCGGCGTACGACGGTAGTGCTGGTCTCCGCTGCCTACGTTCCGCTCGCGTTCGGTCTCGACCGGAGCGGATCGGGCGAGGGAGTCGCCGGATTCGTGACCTTCTACCTGGTACTCGCCTTCGCGTGGGGAATCGGAGCGTGGATGCGGCTCACCAGGCAAGCCGAGGTCGAGCGCCGCCGCCAGATCGCCGAGACGACGCTGATCACCGAACGCACCAGGGTGGCCCGCGAACTCCACGACGTGGTGACCCACCATGTGACGGCGATGGTGGTGCAGGCCGAGGCAGCGCGCTACCTGACCGCTGCCCCCGACCGGCTCGAACAGACTCTGACGGCGATCACCGACACCGGACGCTCGGCGATCAGCGACCTCAGGCAACTGCTCGACCTGCTCAATCCCGAGCACGGCGCCGAGCCGCGCATCCCGTCGGCCGGTGACCTGAAAGTCCTGGTGGAGCAGACGCGACGGGCCGGGCAGCCGGTCGAGTTCACCGAGGAGGGCGAAGCGGCCGCGACGGCCGGCAGCGCCGAGGTGACGGCGTACCGGGTGGTGCAGGAGGCGTTGACGAACGCGCTCAAACACGCTCGTGGCAGCAGGACCACCGTTGACGTGCGGTACGGCGAAAGGGAGATCACTGTGGAGATCGGCACCGAAGGGCCGGGGGCGCGGACCGTGTCACCGGGTGGGAGCGGCCGAGGGCTGGTCGGGCTGCGCGAGCGGGTCGGTCTGCTCGGTGGAGAGTTCAGCGCGGAACGGCGGGACGGTGGCGGTTTCGTCGTACGGGCGAGGATTCCCGCCGGTGGCACGTCGTGAGGACCCTTGCCGGGAGGGTGGCATGACGGCGCCGGTACGGGTGCTGGTCTGTGACGACCAGGCCCTGATCAGGACCGGCTTCGCCACCATCATCGACGCGCAGCCGGATCTCGAGGTGGTGGGGGAGTGTGGCGACGGCCGCGCCGCGGTGGAGCTGGCGGGCCGGTTGCAGCCCGACGTGGTCGTGATGGACGTCCGGATGCCGGTCCTCGACGGCATCGAGGCGACGCGGCTGCTGGCCGGTGCCGGTGTCGCGCGGCCGGCCAAGGTCTTGGTGGTGACGACCTTCAACCTGGACGAGTACGTGTACGAGGCCTTGCGCGCCGGCGCCAGCGGATTCCTGCTCAAGGACGCACCCGCGGCGCAGCTCCTCAACGGCATTCGGACGGTCGCCGGCGGTGCCGCCCTGCTGGCCCCGGAGGTGACCCGCCAACTCGTCGGCCGGTACGCCGCCCGCATCCGGCCCGTCGAGGACCCCTCCGCCGACATCACGCTGACCCCACGCGAACTCGAGGTCCTCCACCTGATCGCGGACGGTCTGTCCAACAGCGAGATCGCCACGGCCCTGGTGATCAGCCAGGAGACGGTCAAGACCTACGTCTCCCGCATCCTCACCAAACTCGGCCTCCGCGACCGCGTGCAGGCCGTCGTCTACGCCTACCGCCACGGATTGGTCACCTGAGCAGACGAGCGCGGGCCACCCTCTAGACTGGCGTCAGACGAGCTTGTGAACTGAGTCTCAAGCGTTAGGTTCGCGGGAAGCAATCCTCTAGTGTGGTTAGGTAAGCCTTACCTATATACATTGGGGAGACCTGTGAGGGACCTCCGAGTTGCCGTCGTCGGCGCCGGGCCCGCCGGTATCTACGCGGCCGATATTCTGACCAAGGAACACGACGGCGCCCACGTCGACCTGATCGAGCGGCTGCCTGCTCCGTTCGGCCTGGTGCGGTACGGCGTCGCGCCGGACCACCCGCGGATCAAGGAGATCATCAAGGCGCTGCACCGCGTCGTCGGCCGGGACCGGATCCGGTTCCTCGGCAACGTCGAGTTCGGTGTCGATCTCAAGCTCGAGGACCTGCGGCGGCACTACGACGCGGTGATCTTCGCGACCGGCGCGATCACCGACCGCGAGCTGGCCGTCCCGGGCGTCGACCTGCCCGGCAGCCACGGCGCCGCGGACTTCGTCAGCTGGTACGCCGGCCACCCCGACGTACCGCGGGAGTGGCCGCTGGAGGCTCGTCACGTCGCGGTGATCGGCGCCGGCAACGTCGCGCTGGACGTGGCCCGGATGCTGGCCAAGCCGGCCGACGAGCAGCTCACCACCGAGATCGCGGATAACGTCTACCAGGGGCTGAAGGCGAATCAGGCCACGGATGTGCACGTCTTCGCGCGCCGCGGCCCGGCGCAGATCAAGTTCACCCCGATGGAGCTGCGCGAGCTGTCGCACTCGCCGTCGGTGGACGTGATCGTGCACCCCGAGGGTTTCGAGATCGACGAGGCGAGCCAGCAGGCGATCAACTCCAGCAAGGGCACCCGGCTGATGGTCGACACCCTGCTGAAGTACCTCGAGGCCGAGCCGACGGGCGCGGCGCACCGGATCCACATCCACCTGTGCCATGCGCCGGTCGAGATTCTGGGCACCGACCGGGTCGAGGCGCTGCGTACCGAGCGCACCGAGCTGCAGGGTGACGGCACCGTCAAGGGCACCGGCGAGTACGTCGACACACCGGTGCAGGCGGTCTACCGCGCGGTCGGGTACCTCTCCTCGCATCTGCCCGGTCTGCCGTTCGACCACCAGGCGGGCGTGATGACGAACGATCGCGGCCGGGTGCTGGACATGGACGACGTGCCGCTGACCGGGACCTACGTCACGGGCTGGATCAAGCGGGGGCCGATCGGCCTGATCGGGCACACCAAGTCGGACGCGGCCGAGACGATCGCCTGCCTGCTCGAGGACCTCGACGGCCTGCCGCGGCCCGAGGTGTCCGACCCGGACGCGATTCTCCGGCACCTGGCCGACCGCGGCGCGACCGTGGTCGACGCCGAAGGCTGGACCCGGCTGGACGCTCACGAGATCGCGCTCGGCCAGGACCAGGGCCGCGAGCGGGTCAAGGTCGTCCCGCGGGACGACATGATCCGGGCAGCCGTCCAGGCTGACCTGACCTGACCTGACCTGCAACGGCAGCTCTCGGCATCGGCGAACCCGCTGACGCCGAGAGCTTTCGTCGTTCAGGCCGCGGTGATGGTGACCGGTACGGCGCTGCTCAGGGTGTGGCCGACCGGCGACGATGCCTGCACGCGCTGGTGCAACGCGGCGAGCTGCTCCGGGGCGGCGGCCGACTTCAGCCGCACCGTCGCGGTGATCGAGTCGAAGCCGGCATGCCCCTCGGCCAGGCCGAGGAAGACCTTCAGGTCGAGGTCGCCCTTCAGGTCGATGGTCAGCTCGTCGATCGCGATCCCGGCGACGCTGGCGTTGGCCGCGTAGCCGACTGCCAGGCAGTTGCCCAGCGCACCGAGCAGTTGCTCGACCGGGTTGGGTGCCTGGTCACCGCCGCCGAGGCCGGCCGGTTCGTCGGACGGCACCGGCGGGAAGCTCCGCACCCGCGACTCGGAGGCGAACCCGCCCTTCCAGCTGACGTGCGCCGCCCAGGTCGTGCCGGCCTTGGCGGGGTCCGCCTGGATCGCCTCGGCCAGCGCTCCGACGGCGGCGAGGTTCACGTCGTTGAGCTGGGCCTGCGCTTCGGCAGTAGTCATCTATTCCACCTGACTTACTAGACAATTGGACGGTTCCACTGTCCCGGATCGGCGACCGCTGCGGAGGCCGTATCGCCTGCCGAGACAATCCGTTGCCAGTAGCAGACATTGTCCGTTTCCGGACGGCTGTCCGTGGCTATGGTGAGCGCGCTGCTGCGGCTGAGAGCTGACGGACGAGGGGAGCTGTATTCGGGTCGCCGGCGAGATGCCGCAGCAGCCTCGAACCGGGAGGAGGCGGCGGTGGGTTCCGCGCAGCGTGTGTCCGTGGTCCGTCCGATGACCCGCAGCCATCTGGCCGGTGTGGTCGACCTGATCACTGCGGACGGGCTGCCGGGCCTGCCGCCCTGCCATCCGGGTGAGCTGCTCAGAGCCACCGGGCTGAGCGGTACGCCGTCGTGCCCCGGCCCCACGGCGCCACGATCCTTCGTGGCGATCGGGGACCGCGTGCTCGGTGCCGCCGAGATCGCTCGCGACAGCACGGGTGACGTCGGCTCGATCAGGTGGCTGCACGCGCGCGAGGAACCGGCTGTGGTCGGCGAGTTGCTGGACCATGCGATCGCCCGCTTGACCGGTTGCGAGGTCATCGAGGCCTTCACCTCCGGAGGAGTCGGGCCGGTGGCCGCGGGGTTGCCGACGGTTCGCCGTACGACGGAAGAAGCGTTGCTGGCCAGGGGGTTTGCCGCGATCCCGGCCGGGCGGTACCTCTTCCGGTCGCTGCCCTCGGCGCCCATGGCGCTGCCGGATCCGCCGCGGATCGAGGTGACGGCCAATGCCCGTCGTCATCGGCTCACCATCCCCCGGCTGGCCGCGGCGACGGTGTCGGTGCTCACTCCCGGGCACGGGATGGTGCACTGGATCGAGGTGCATCCCGACCATCGCGGGCAGGGTCTTGGCGCCCAGCTGCTGAACGCCTGCCTGCGGCATCTGCACCGCCTGGGGGTGCGTCAGGTGATCGGCTTCCTCGACGATCACAACCTCACGGCCGACGACGGCCACGGCCGCGTGGGCGCCCACATGATCTGCACCCGAGCAGGCTTCGTGACCGGCGCCCAGCTCGCGACGTACAGCAAACTGGCCGGAGCCGGCGGAGGTTAGTGTCAGCGGATGGGGTTCCTGTTAGAGCCGGTCGGGTTGTCGGAGACGGACAGCCGGGTGTTCCTGGCGATCGCCGACGCGCCGAGGATCACACCGGGCGAACTGGCCGACCAGCTGGACATCTCGCCGTCCGGAGTACGCCGTGCGCTGGCGAACCTGGTGGCGGCCGGACTGGTGACGAAGCTGGTCGCGCGACCGCCGCGGTACGTTCCCGCTCCGCCCGATGTCGCCGTGGATGCGCTGGTCGCTCGCAGGCAGGAGCAACTCGAACGGCTGCGGGCCGACGCGCGTGAGCTGGCATCGCGGGTGCGGCAGGCGCCAGGGCGGAGTTCCGTCGATCTGCTGGAGGTCATCGAGGGCAGTGAGGCGATCCAGCAACAGCTGGCCCAGTTGCAGCTGGGGGCTCGCGAAGAGGTGCTGATGGTCGACTCCCCGCCGTACATCCACGGGCGTCCGGTGCCGAACCTCGAAGAGATGCAGGCGCTCGGGCGCGGAGTGTCGTACCGCTGTGTCTACGACGGACCGGCGCTCGAACTGCCCGGACACTTCGAGCAACTGGTCGGCTATGTGCGGGCCGGGGAGCAGGCCAGGACCCTGCCGGTGACCGCGATGAAGATGCAGATCATCGACCGCCGGGTCGCGATCCTGCCGCTGTCGCTGGACCCCGCCGAGAACGGCATGCGGCTGCTGGTGCACGCGTCGCCGCTGCTCGAGGCGCTGGTGATCTGCTTCGAGTCGATGTGGCAGCAGGCGACGCCGGTGGCGGTGCTGACGGACGGCGTACTGGATGCCGTTGGCAACGAATCGGGTCCGGGGCAGCGCCGTGCCGCCCGGGGCCGGGGCGGGCCGTCCGAGCAGGACCGGCAGTTGCTGTCGCTGATGTCGTCCGGCATGAAGGACAGCGCCATCGCCCGCACGCTCGGCGTGACCCAGCGGACCGTCGGCCGCCGGGTCGCGGAGCTGATGGCCGAGCTCGGCGCCGCCACCCGCTTCCAGGCGGGCATCCAGGCCGGCCGCCGGGGATGGCTGTAGAACCTGGGGAATGTTGTGTCCTGAGGGGGTACGCGCGCCTCGCGCGGTCTCGGCCCGACACCTTCCACCATGCCCGCAGCCCAGCGAAGTGGCACGCTGGAGCTGTGAATGCCAAGGGCGAGTTCAACCGCGACAGCGACTACATCTCCACCCGGATCACCGCCGACGGCCGGGACGGCTTCCCGGTCGAGCCGGGCCGGTACCGGCTGGTGGTCGCGCGTGCCTGCCCGTGGGCGAACCGGGCGATCATCGTCCGCAGCCTGCTCGGGTTGCAGGACGTACTGTCGATCGGGTACTGCGGTCCCACCCACGACGAGCGCAGCTGGACCTTCGACCTCGACCCGGGCGGCGTCGACCCGGTGCTGAAGATCCCGCGCCTGCAGGACGCGTACTTCAAGCGTGATCCCGACTATGCCAAGGGCATCACGGTGCCCGCGATCGTCGACGTGACCACCGGTGCCGTGGTGACCAACGACTTCGCCCAGCTGACGCTCGACCTGTCGACCGAGTGGACGGCCTACCACCGCGAGGGTGCTCCGCAGCTGTACCCCGAACCGCTCCGGGCCGAGATCGACGAAGTTGCCCAGCGCATCTACACCGAGGTCAACAACGGGGTCTACCGCTGTGGGTTCGCCGGCTCGCAGGACGCCTACGACGCGGCGTACGACCGGCTGTTCGTGGCCCTCGACTGGCTGTCGGAAAGACTGACGGACCGGCGGTACCTGGTGGGCGACAGCATCACCGAGGCCGATGTCCGGCTCTTCACCACGCTGGCCCGCTTCGACGCCGTCTATCACGGGCACTTCAAGTGCAACCGGGACAAGCTCACCGAACTGCCGGTTCTGTGGGCCTATGCCCGCGACCTCTTCCAGACCCCGGGGTTCGGCGACACGATCGACTTCGACCAGATCAAGACGCATTACTACGTGGTTCACACCGGCATCAACCCCACCCAGATCGTGCCCAAGGGTCCGGACCTCTCCGGTTGGCACACTCCGCACGGACGCGAGGCCCTCAGCAGCCGGGCGAGTTGACAGCGGGCGCCGTGCGGCGTGCAATATTCCGCATGCCGGTGCCCAAAGAACGTGGAGTCGTTTCCCGCTCGCTGCTGCGGGAGGACGCCTACCGGGCGATCCGCGACGCCATCGTCAAAGGCGAGTTCGCGCCGGGTGAGCGCCTCAACGACGCCGACCTCTCGGACTGGCTCGGCGTCAGCCGTACGCCGGTCCGGGAGGCGCTCGCCCGCCTCGAGCAGGCCGGCCTGGTGCAGACCAAGCCGGGGCGCTACACGATGGTCAGCCCGCTCGACGCCCGCGCGCTGCGGGAGGCGCAGGCGGTCACGGCGGCGATGCACGAGCTCGCCGTCCGCGAAGCGGTTCCGCAACTGATCCAGTCCGACCTGGCCGAGATGCGGGCCGCGAACGAACGCTTCGGCGCCGCGCTGAGCAAAGGGCGGATCGACGCCGCGCTGCAGGCCGACGACGACTTCCACGCCGTACCGGTCCGGGTCAGTGCCAATGCGGCCGTCGCCGCCGTCCTCGAGCAGTACACGCCCGTACTGCGCCGCCTTGAACGCCTTCGTTTCGGCTCCCTGAACGGCCGCGAGTCGGTGGCCCAGCACGAACAGATCGTCGCCCACTGCGAAGCAGCCGATGCCGAGGCCGCCGCCGAGGCAACCCGGGCCAACTGGCACACGCTCGTCCCGCTGCTCGCCACGCTCTGACCCGGCAGGTGGAAGGAACGCCTCGAACAGGGCATGATTACACCCAGGACCGCTCCAGGGACGTGGGCGCCCGCTGAGGCGTCTGCGAGCAGGAGTTCGATGTGGTGAGGTTCAGTCCCGGGGAGCCGTTCGCGGCGGATGCCTTCGCGCGGCTCGCGCTCGAGCTGCACGACGCGGGCGGGATGGAAGAGACGGTCGAGGCAGTGGTGCAGTTCGCGCTGCAGGCCGAGAGTTGTGCGTACGCGGGGGTCGCGCTGCGCGGCCGGGGCGGACGGATCGAGATCGCCGCAGTGACCGACCCGGTGGTCGACGCGATCTACCGGGCACAGATCGAGGCTCAGGACGGGCCGATGGTGGAGGCGATCGGCGGCCGTACCGTCTACGTCTGCGATATCACGGCGACCGACCAATGGCCGTGGTGGCGGGCGATCGCCCTGGAGCGAGGCGTCGGCAGCGTGCTGCATGTGCCGATGCTCGCCGCCGGCCAGCCGGTCGGCGTGCTGTCGCTGTACAGCTTGGAGCCGCGCGCGTTCAGCGCCGACGACGAGGCGATCGCGCACATCCTGGCCCGGCACGCGTCCGTCGCGGTCGCCACCGCCCGGCGCGACGCGACGATGGTCCAGGCCGTCGACGCCCGCAAGCTGGTCGGTCAGGCGATGGGAATCCTGATGGAGCGGTTCGATCTGGACGCCGATCAGGCGTTCGCCGTACTGCGGCGCTACTCCCAGGCCCACAACCGCAAGCTGCGCGACGTCGCGCAGGAGCTGATCGGCACTCGCCGGCTGCCCGGGAATTTGCCGCAACGGCAGTAGCCGGGCGAGCCGGCGGTCCGGTTCGCACAAGTTCTGATAACTCGCGATCCGCGGGGTACCGGGGGCGCTCCATCGCCTCTGGGAAGGAAGCAGCTCGATGCTTCGTCGACTCGTTTTTCGTCCGCTGTCGGTCATCGCGGCCGTCGGTTTGATCGCCTGTGGAACCGTGGCCGGTGCCTCCGCGACGCCGACCGCGCTGAACGCCCAGGATCGGGCCTATCTGCAAGGGGCACACCAGTCCAACCTGGCGGAGATCGCCACCGGCAAGCTGGCCCAGTCGAAGGGTTCCAGTGAAGCGGTGAAGGAGCTCGGTGCCTTGCTGGTAAGAGATCACACCAAGCTGGACGCCGCCGTGCGCCAAGTGGCCGCGGCCAAGAAGGTTTCGTTGCCCGCGGCACCGAACGCTGAGCAGCGCGCGCTGCAGGCGAAGCTGGCGGCCGCGCCGGCTGGTGAGTTCGACGCGTTGTTCGTGGCGGGCCAGATCGCCGGCCACGCCAAGACCTTGCAGCTCGGCAAGAAGGAACTTCAGGCCGGTCAGGACGCGGCGGTGAAGAAGAACGCCGCCGCGGCGGCACCGGTGGTGGCGGAGCACCACCACAAGTTCATGGCTCAGGCCGAGGCCATGGGGATGCCGGGGGCTGTGGATGCCGGCCGGACCGGAGCGGACGCCGTACCCGCGCGCTCGCAGGGCTCGGGTGCCGACGGTCTGCTCGTGGGTGCCGGAGCGGCCGCGGCGGTGGCCGGCCTGGTTCTGCTGCGTCGCCGGCGCGCTTTGGTATGACAGTTCACGAGCGACCAGGTATCCGGCGTACGGCCGGGTACCTGGTCGTCGTGGCAGGTCTGCTGTTGATGGCGGCAGGCCTGACAGGTGCCGTCACTGACGATGCCCGCCCTGTTGAGGGTGCTGCCAGGATCGGCACCGCCGCTCCGGTCCGGGTGTTCGCGGAGCCGGTGATTCCTGCGACTCCGCTTCCCGCGCCGCCGACCAGGGCGACACCGAAGCGGCCAGAAAGGGTTCCCGGCTTGCCGACCGCGGTTTCGGTGCCGGGGCAGGTCAAGGCGCCGGTGGTCGCTGTCGGCGTACGGGGTGATCGATCGTTGATGCTTCCTCCCGTCGGGCAGGTCGGGTGGTGGACCGGCGGCAGTGTTCCTGGGCAGGTGGGTACGACGGTGCTGGCCGCGCATCTGGACGACGATCAAGGGCGCGTCGGAGTGTTCGCCGGGATCGGTCAGCTGCCGGCGAGCAGCCGGATCGTGATCGAGACGATCGCCGGCACGGCCTCCTATCGGGTCTCCTCGGTGCAGACCTATCGCAAGACCAGCCTGCCGAAGTCGTTGTTCAGCCGGGTCGGACCGGCTCGGCTGGTGATGATCACCTGTGGCGGCTCCTACGTACCGGGCCGTGGCTACAGCGACAACATCGTCGTGACCGCTGTTCCCGCGTGAGTCAGAGCCGGGCCCGGCTGGTCACCCCGACGGCGATCTGGTGCTGACCGGCACCGTACGCTGCCTTCAGCAGTAGGGATCTGAGCGGGAAGTCGTGACCGGCGAGCTTGGCGCAGATCAGCGTGTCCGAGGCGAGGAACAGTGCCCCACCGACGCCCGCGCGACCGCCGTACCAAAGTGAGGTGACCGCGGTTGCCGTCAGCATGGCCGCATAGGCGGTGACGGGCGCGCGGTACAGACCGAGTCCGGGCCAGAACGTAACCATGGCCGCCAGCCCGAGCAGACAGTACGCCGTCGGCGCGACCCAGGACCGGTGCCGCGTTCCGCGGGAGAACAAGGCGATGTAGCAAGCGTGAGCTGCCGAGAACGCGGCCATCGCCGGCAAGATCTGGTCGATCTCCATCAACAGGTCGCCGACGGCCGAGGCGAGCAGCGCGGCGACGAGCAGCGGCGAACCCTGTTGCTCGTACACCCAGGAGGCCAGCGAAGGCATCAACGCCGCCTTGGACAGCAACTGGAGTGCTTTCAGGTCGAAGACGACCGCCACCAGGTGGATCGTCGCGGCGGCCCAGTAGCTGTTCAACTGCCGACGGGCCGTGCGCAGTGGAGTAAGTCTCATGGCGCGCGGTACCCCGCCGCGCCTGCTGTAACCCGATCCCCGGTTGCCGACCGCAACGAGTTGCCAGGGCGGCGGGATGAAGAAACGGTCGTTGGGTACCGGATCGGCATGAATCCAAGTGATGAGTTGGCACCGGACCCGCGGCCGAACCGCCGGCCGGAGAGTCATGCTCGGCGCTGGGGCGCCGTCTACGTACTGGCCGTCCTGTTCCTCGGGTCTTGGATCGGCCAGTTCTTCACCCAGCTGAGCGAGTTCCGCGGCGATCAGGAGGAGCACGGACAGGCGTTCCTGTGGGCTGACTACCTGAGCAACTTCTTCGCCAGCACCTTCGAGAACTGGCAGAGCGAGTGGCTCCAACTGGTCTTCCAGGCGATTCTGCTGCTCGGTGCGAAGCACATCATCTTCCGCGTCGATGCCGAGGACATGGAACGGCTGGAGGCGAAGGTCGACAAGCTCACCGCCCAGCTCGACCGGGAGCACCACTGATTCGCTGAACGGCCCGCTACCGGTTCGCCGGTGCGGTGCCGCGGATGATGACCACGTCCTCCTCGTCGAGGTCGGCGGGGATGTTGCCCGCGGCCTGCTGCGCGCGCATCAGCGGCCCGAGCGGGCCCCGCTTGCTGGTCCGTACCTCGACGTCGACCAGGCCGGCCCGACGGAGGCGCTGCAAAGTGGCCTCGGTGCCGATGAGAGACGAGTGGACGAGCAGCAGTGCCCCGCCGGGGCGCAGGTGTGCTGGTGCTTCGTCGCAGAGTTGGTCGAGGACGATCCGGCCGTCGTGGCCCGCCTCCCACGCGCGGCTCGCGCCCCGACGAGGTACGTCGGGCCTCGGCGATGGGACATAAGGCGGGTTGCTCACGATCAGGTCGAAGCCGCCCCCGGTCTGGGATGCGAGGTTCTTCCGGCGTTCTTCGGCGAGCGGCGCGAATGTCCTGCCACGCAACGTCCGTACCTGCAGACCGGCCCGGTACGCGTTGAGCCGAACGGTGAGCAGCGCTCGACGGGAGACATCGATCGCTGTCGTCGCCGCGCCGCAGCTTGCGGCGGTGAGAGCCAGGACGCCGCTGCCGGTACACACGTCCAGCGCGCGTGAACCCGGGCCGATAGGTTCGGAACGGATGGCCTCGGCCAGCATCCAGGAGTCGGAGATAGGAGCGAAGACGCCGGGAAGAGTCAGCAGCTTCATGCGGCGAACACCTCCGCCAGCCAGGGAACTATCCGTTGCGGTCCGAGTGCTCGTAAATGCTCCACCGGTGGCTTCTCCACCATTCCCCGTACGTCGTCCAGGCCGCCTGCCGCGTACGGTTCGGCGAGGTCGATGAGGTCGTGCAGGCGGCGGCGGGTCGGTCGCGATTCGCCGGTGCGCAGGTCGAGAAGGTTGCCGCTGACACCATCCCGGAGAGCGGACCACCGGTTCTCCTCGATCCGCCAGGTGGGTGCCGGCGGGTGCAGCTCGGCCAGCTGGTGCAACTCGGCCAGAGCTGCGCCGAGCGCGTGCACGAACCGGGCGATCGCGCTGGTCTGGGCCACTGTCGACTGAACGTCGAGGACCCGCAGTTCGAGGGTGCCGTAGGCGAGATGGGGCCGCAGCTCCCACCACCATTCCGAGGTATCGGCCATCGCGCCGCCCCTGACCAGCCAGGCGAGGTCTGCGGCGTACTGGTCCCAGGACGCGATGGCCGGTGGCACACCTTGGCGAGGTAGCTCGCCGGCGATCAGGGGACGTACCGAGCAGAGGCCGGTGTCCCGCCCGGCGGCGAAGGGCGCTGCCGCTGCCAGCGCCGCCAGTTCCGGGAGCAACTCACGCAAGGCGTGATAGACGCCCAGGGTGCGGTCGGCATCGCCGAAAGCCAGATGGATCTGCACGGAGGAGACCAGTTGCCGGTGGATGATCCCGCGGTAGCGAGCTTCCAGACCGGCGGATCGCTCGGAAGCCCGCAGCGCGGCAGGCCCGTTCAGCAGCGGATGGACGGGCGCCGCGATGACCGAGCGATCGGCGTCGCAACCGGCGGCGACGAGCTGCCGGCACGAGCGGAGTTCTTCGATCGCCGACCTCGCATCCTTGTGGACGGTGGTGGCGATCTCGAGCTGGGAGGCCGGCAGTTCCGGCTTCATCCGGGGATCGTCGACGGCAGCCACGACAGCGGCGGCGTCGGCGGGCAGCCAGTCCTGCCGGTTCACCAGCAGAAGCTCCTCTTCGAACCCGATGGTTCCGGCCACGGTGCCGGAGAAGATCGCCCTGAGGCGCTCCCCGTCCAGGACGGAGCTGACCCTGGTCGTCGACCCGGCTGCGGCGATCGCGTCGGTCATGGGAGCCCTTCGTCAGTACCGGCCCACACTGCGGCCGTCTCGGGCTCCCTGCCGAACCCGGTCCGTCAGTACCCGATCGGTTTCAGGTCTAATCAAGGGGTACCGGCGGTTCATGCCTACAGCGATAGTGACCGGATCGGACAGTGGAATCGGCAAGGCGACCGCGGTCGCCCTGGCCCAGAACGGCTTCGACGTCGGGGTGACGTGGCACAGCGACTCCGACGGCGCGGAGCAGACAGCGGAAGAGGTTCGGTCGCACGGCCGGACAGCGGAAGTTCGGCAGCTGGATCTCACCGACCTGCCGGCGGCCGCGGACGTCATCGACGACCTGGCGGAGTCCCTGGGTGGAATCGACGTCCTGCTGGCCAACAGCGGCACCGGTACCAGTGAGCTGGCCGTCGATCTCGACTTCGAGCAGTGGCGCAAGGTGTTGTCGGTAGACCTCGACGGAGCCTTCCTGTGTTTTCAGCGAGCGGCCCGCCGGATGATCCAGCAGGGGCGCGGCGGCCGGCTGATCGCGGTGACCAGTGTGCACGAGCACCAGCCGCGGGTCGGCGCCGCGCCGTACGACGCGGCAAAGGGCGGCTTGGGCCTGCTGATCAAGACGTTGGCACTGGAACTGGGCGAGCACGGGATCACGGCGAACGCGGTGGCGCCGGGCGAGATCGCGACACCGATGACCGGCCAAGAGGACGAGGACCCGCGCGACACGAAGCGTCCCGGCGTTCCACTGGGACGACCGGGTGATGCTCGCGAGATCGCTGCTGTGATTGCCTTCCTGGCCTCGCCGGGCGCCTCCTATGTGACCGGCGCCAGCATCGCCGCGGACGGCGGCATGCTCAACATGGGCCCGATGGCCGGCAGCCACCTGACCTCGGACGACTGGCGCCGGCCCTGACGGGCTTGCTGCTGACGGCGATGCTGCTGGTCAGTCGGGCGGCTCGATCGGAGCACCCTGGTCGCCACTGGTGACATCCTGATCCTCGGGCGGCCGACGGTTGTCCTCGTCCACCGGCCCGGGGGAGCGTTGCCCGTCGTCGTGCTCGATCTGGTCGGCGTTCAGCAGGCTCTCGTCGGGTTCGCCGCCTTCCAGCGCGTCGTTGAGGTCGGTGTCGGTCACGGTCTGGTGCTTGTCGAGGCCGGGCCGGTCGAAACTCATGGTTCGCCTCCAGGGATCGGGATTTCGGGTCCGGTTCCCTGGCGCGAAACTTCCTGCTGACCGGCGGCTTGCTGGGTACCGGGGCGGAAACCGACCCGATGGAGGCACACCGTGAAGGCACTCACCTGGCAGGGAAAGCGGAAGGTCGAGTACGGCGAGGTCCCGGATCCGGAGATCCAGGAGCCGACGGACGCGATCATCCGGGTCACCTCGGCCGGCATCTGCGGATCGGACCTGCACCTGTACGAGGTGATGGCGCCGTACCTGGACGCCGGTGACGTGCTCGGGCACGAGTCGATCGGCATCGTCGAGGAGGTCGGCTCGCAGGTCCCGAATCTGTCGGTCGGCGACCGGGTGGTGGTGCCGTTCCAGATCGCCTGCGGCCACTGTTTCATGTGTGAGCGAGACCTGCAGACGCAGTGCGAGACGACGCAGGTCCGTGAGCAGGGAATGGGCGCGGCCTTGTTCGGCTACACCAAGTTGTACGGCCAGGTGCCTGGTGGGCAAGCGGAGTACCTACGGGTGCCGCAGGCGCAGTACGGGCCGATCAAGGTTTCCAAAGGGCCGTCGGACGACCGGTTCGTCTACCTGTCGGACGTGCTGCCGACGGCCTGGCAGGCGGTCGAGTACGCGGGGGTGCCCAACGGCGGCACGCTGGTCGTGCTCGGCCTCGGGCCGATCGGTGACATGGCCACCCGGATCGCGGTGCACCGCGGCTACCGGGTGATCGGGGTCGACCTGGTCGCGGAGCGGCTGGAACGTTCGCGGCTGCACGGCGTCGAGACCCTGGAGTACTCCGACGACGTGGCGGAGGCGATCAGGAACCTGACCGACGGTCGTGGCCCGGACTCGGTCATCGACGCGGTCGGGATGGAGGCGCACGGTTCACCGAAGGCCAAGGCCGGCCAGCAACTGGCCGGATTGCTGCCCGACGCGCTGGCCCAGAAGTTCATGGACACGGCCGGGGTGGACCGGCTGGCCGCGCTTTACCTGGCGATCGACGTCGTTCGCCGCGGCGGCACGATCTCGCTGTCCGGCGTGTACGGCGGGATGGCCGACCCGCTGCCGATGCTGACCATGTTCGACAAGCAGCTCCAGTTCCGGATGGGGCAGGCGAACGTACACCGCTGGGCCGACCGGATCCTGCCGTTGCTCGGCGACGAGGATCCGTTGCGCGTCGACGACTTCGCCACTCATCACCTGGCGTTGTCCGACGGCCCAGCGGCGTACGAGATGTTCCAGCAGAAGCAGGACGGTGCCGTGAAGATCCTGCTCAGGCCCTGACCTACGTCAGGCGGCGACGGTGTTGATGTCCAGCTGGGCGCGGAGCCGTTCGAGGGTGGCCTTCAGCAGGCGTGAGACCTGCATCTGGCTACAGCCGATGGCCTCCCCGATCTGGCTCTGCGACTTCGTCTCCACGAATCGCAGGTGCAGGATGCGCCGCGACCGGTCGTCGAGCCGTTCGAGGAGCGGTGCCAGCTGGTCGAGTGTTTCCAGGTGTTCGACTTCCCGGTCGGGCGGTGCCGGTAGTGCGTCGGCCAGGGTGAGGCCGTCGTCGGTGGCGGAGGGGCGGTCGAGTGACAAGACGTTGAAACAGCCTTTCGCGGCACGGGCTTCGTCGATCTCCTCGACGGTGGCGCCGAGGTACTCGGCGATCTCCTCGGTGGTGGGCTGCCGGTTGAGCTGCTGTTCCAGTACCGGCACCTTGGTGGTGATGGCCCCCTGCAGCTCCTGGAGCCGACGGGGGATCCGGACCGTCCAGGTGGAGTCGCGGAAATATCTCTTGATCTCGCCGCGGATGGTGGGGACGGCGTAGGCGATGAAAGGGGTGCCGGAGTCGAGCTGGTAGCCGCTGGCCGCTTTGACCAGTGCCAGGCAGGCGACCTGTTCGAGGTCGTCGGCTTCGGCGCCGCGGTTGCGGTAGCGGCGGGCGATGCCGCGGGCGATCTCGATGTTCAGCTCCACGACGTCTTCGAGCAGGCGTTGCCGCTCGGCTGGATCGGTGGCTGCTGCCCGTTGGTTCAGCAGCACTTGGGTGGCTGCTTCGCGTTCAGCGCGTTGCTGAGGGGTGTTGCAGTGGGTGGGGGGTAGTTCGGTGCTGCTCAAGCTCGTGATCATGATTGACCTCGCGACAGTCGTCACGGGCGTGGCCACGGGCTGGACCACGGTCAGAGGCAATGCCGACTCGTTACCCACCTCGGCGCGATTGATGCACAGCTTTTTCGACGATCTTGTGCACGGTCCTGAGTTCGGTCAGGAACCTTCGTCCGAAGGGTCGGCCTGGATGACGCAGAACTCGTTGCCATCGGGATCGCGGAGGACGACGAACTCGTGCTCGGCCGGGTAGTCCCAGTTGTCGGCCACGGTCGCTCCGAGTCCGGTCAGCCGCTCGATGTGGCGGTCGCGATCCTGGGTGTAGAGGTCGATATGGACCGGAGTGGGGCCGGCCGGGATCTCCTCGGCGCGCTGGACCAGCACGGCCGGCCCGGTGCCGTCGGGGTCGGTGAGCTTGGCGAACTGGTCCTTCGAGCCGATCTGGCCGGGGCCGGAGTAGCCGAGAGCCGCGCACCAGAAGGCCGCGGTTCTGTCCATGTCGGTCGAGTTGACGACGACGGTTGCGAGTCGCAGGTCGCCGATCTCGGCGGGTTTGGTGGTCACTGCGGTTCCCTTTCGGTCAGGTGCGGTCCAGAGGCTTGGTGGCGGGGCCGTCCAGGACTGCGCCGTCGGGCGAGAAGCGGGAGCCGTGGCAGTTACAGTCCCAGGTGGTGTCCGCGTTGTTCCAGTTCAGCACGCAGCCGACGTGCGTGCAGATCGGTTTGACCGTGTGCAGAGCGCCGGCTTCGTCGCGGTAGGCCCCGACGGTGTCGCCGTCGATCTCGAAGAGACCGCCCTGGCCGACCTCCAGGTGATCCAGGCCGCCGTGCACGGCGCGGCCGAGATGTCCGGTGGCGAAGTCCTTGCCGACTTTCAGATTGTCCTTGAGCAGCTTGGCGACGGCGTGCGCGTCGCCGATCCGGCCGGCGTGGTAGAGCCCGGCGGCCGGATTGTCACGGCCGGTGATCAGGTCGCGAATGATGCCTGCGGCAACGGTCCCGTTGCTGAGCCCCCACTTGTGCATGCCGGTGGCGACGAAGGTCGACCGGCTGCCCGGCGAGCGGCCGACGTACGGGATCAGGTCGGGGGTGCTGTAGTCGTGCGCCGACCACCGGTACTCCGGTCGGCAGCTGAAGTTCCAGGTCGAGCCGACCCAGTCGGTCAGGCTCTGGTAGATCGCTTCGGTGTCCTCGACGGATCCGGTCTCGTGACCGCCGCCGACCACGATCAGCCCGTTCGGGCCGCCACCGGGCCAGGGGCGGGTGGAGCGGACGGGCGAGCCGGTCGAGATGGCCATCCCGACGGGTGCCTCGACCGGCAACCGGACGGCGATTCCGTGCGACTGCTGCGGACGCGTCCTGGCGAAGTACCCGCCGGTCAGTCCGAACGGGAGCAGGGTGGCGACGACGGCATGGGTGGCCCGGACCTTCGGACCGCCCTGCGTCGTGGCCTGCACTCCGTCGTCTTCCTCGTCCAGTTCCACGACCCTCGTCTGCTCGTAGATCCGGCCGCCGGCAGCGGTGAAGGCAGCGGCGAGCCCGGCGAGGTACTTCACCGGATGCAGCTGAACCTGCCCGTCGAATCGCACCGCCTCGACCGCCGGTACGCCGACCTCGCTGCCGTCGGTCAGCTCGGCCGGCAGACCGAGAGAGATCGCCGCCTCCGCCTCACCCTTCAAGGAGCCCGGCTCGCTGGAGTAGACGTAAGCGGGTGTCCGGAGGAACTCGCAGTCGATCCCGTACTGCTGGACGAGGCCGGCCACCTGGTCCACCGCGGCCTGGTTCGCCTCGGCGTACAACCTGGCTTTGTCCTTGCCGTGGCGGTCGACGAGATCCGCGTAGATCGCGCCGTGCTGCGACGTGACCTTGGCCGTGGTGTTCCCGCTGGTCCTGGCTCCGAGCCGGCGCGCTTCGAGCAGTACGACGTCCGCTCCGGTCTGCGCGAGCAGCAGAGCCGTGGTCAGCCCGACCCAACCGCCGCCGACCACCACTATCTCCGCATGCTCGTCGGCCCGCAGTTCGTCGTACGACGGAATCTCGGCGGTCGCGCTCCAGACAGAAACCATGTCGGGCCGGTACCCGCGGGAAAACCGGCCGGTCAGTTCCACCAGATCGCTCGGTCGGCCAGGCCGGGAGCGAGAGATTGGCGGAGGCTGCTGGGTGCGGTGACGTGGGCAGGATTGCCGGCAGCGATGTACTTCAGGCCCGGGCGGGTGGCGAGCTGGTCGAGCCAGTAGTTGAATTCCAGCGGACCACGGCCGTTGCGGTGGGAACTGCAGCGGATGCGGGGGATCGCCATCGGGTCGAAGTCACGGTGGTACGGCGAAAGGCTCGGGTTGGCACCGACGAGCAGCACCGCAAGATTCCGGTACGCCGTACTGCCGCGTCCTCCGCGGGCCAGCACGGAGGAGTCGCGTGGATGGACGCCGAGGGGGAGCGCCAGCGTGCCGCACGGACTCGCGGGGGTCGCCCCACGCACCATGGCCGCCAGCTTACCGATCTCGGCTTCGGCTTCAGCCCGCGACAGGGTGTGCAGGTTCGGGTGACTCCAGGTGTGGTTGCCGATCTCGCATCCCAGCGCGGTCAGGCGGACCAGGGCCTGCGGCACGGCAGCCCCGCTCAGCCCGAACGGGTTCCTGTTGACGTAGAACGTCGCTACGGCAGGGAAGTCGGGATGGCGCGCGTGGAACCCACGCAGGATGCCCAGAGCGCAGTCGCTCTCGACCCGGCCCGCCGAGTCGAACGCGACCTGGCTCGGAGTGCTGTCGTCGAAGGTGAGGACGACGGGGGTCTTGCCGGCCGGGACGGCGGTCAGGTCTCGCCGGGCCAGGTCGATCGCGCGGACCGGATGGTAGTTCTCGCGGTACAGTCGTTCGAGTTCCTGCCGGAAGAAGTCCGGAGTCTGGTCGTACGCCCCGGCCGACGAGGTGACGAGCCGGTGGTGCATGAGGACCGGGAGCTGGCCCAGCTCGTTGGCCTGCAGCTTGGCGGGTGGCGGCGCTGGTGGGGGCGAGGTGGCGGGTTTCGGCGTACGGCGTGGGGTCGTCGTCGCCGGAGAGCTGCCCGGGGCGTGCACCACCGGACTGGTGTCCGCGGCGATGTCGGTGCATCCGGCAACTACCGTCGAGGCCGCGGTCAGCGCGAGGAAACGCCGCCTGGTCAGGTCGGTCACTCGTAGATCACCAGGTCGGGCCGGGGCCGTACGGCGAGCACCTGGGCCGGCGTCATCAACGGGCCGTGCCGGGTGTCCTCGGAGTAGAACAGCTTGAAGCCGCTGCGGATGCCCTTCGGCAGTCCCTTCGTGAGCCCGTTGTAGGTGGCGATCTTCTGTTCCCGGGTGCCGATCCCGTCGACAGACTTCACCGTCGCGACGCCGGGATGGGTGCGCAGTGCCGCCTCGTCGCGAACGATGGGCTTGGAGAGCTGGTGGAAGACGAAGAGCTTCTCCGGAAGCTTGTGCTCGGTGACGAGGCCCGACAGGTAGGCGCCGATCGCGTTCAGTTCGGCGCCGGAGGTCCGGCCGAAGACCTGGCCCGGGACCTGGCCGGGACCGACCTCCCACTCGGGATCGACCGCCAGCCCGACGTCGGGCTGCTTCAGCCACGGTTCGAGGCGGCGGATCTCGGCCAGCGGTTTCGCCTGCCCGGGCTGGACGTCGAGCATCAGCAGCGCCTTGTGCCTGCGCGCGACCGCGAGGTACTTGTCGATCTGGGCGGGATCGATCCGCGACCGGTACTTGCCGTCGCGACCGGGCGCTGCCTGGGCGGTGACGACGATCAGCTCCATCACCGGCAGCACCGTGCGCCCATCGCGGTACGACGCTCCAAGGCGCTCCAGCCGGCGGACCCGCACGTCCAGGTCGCGGTCGAGCGGGCCCAGCGCCGGTGATCCGGGTGCGCCGACGAAGGCGACCAGTTGATGCGCGGGGAAGAGCTGCCGCCCACCTCGGGGCAGTTCCGCCGCCTTCGGTTGCGGTTGCGGTTTCGGCGTCGGCGTCGGTGAAAGTGGCGGCGTCGAAGGTGTGCTCGGCGCGGCGAGCTGCTCGGTCGCCGGCAGAGAAGCCGGCACGTCGCTGCAGCTCGCCAGCGCGGAAGTGAGGAGCAGGACGACGGCGAAGAGGCCGCGTTTCGGCATACAGGACCTTGCTTTCCGAGAAAGTGATCTCCAAGGCAACGTCTCTGTACCCAGATGAGAGCTCAGTGTAGTAGCTCAGGATCACGATAAGATGACATTGAGTGATGGAAATGTGGCTTCACCAGCAGTGGCGGCGGCGAGCGGCCTTGGCATAATCAGTGCCATGGATCGGCTGAACCACACCGCACCCACCGCGTCCGTGCTCCCGGTCGAGCCGGCTGTGGCCGCCACGCGGTTCGCCGAGCTCGCGGTGGAGCTGCACGACTCCGGTGGCGTCGAGGAGACGGTCGAGGCGGTGGTGGAGTTCGCGCTCCAGGCACTGGACTGCTCGTACGCCGGGATCGCGCTGGCCGTTCGCGGGCGCCGGTTCGAGGTGCCGGCCGTGACCGATCCGGTGGTGGCGGCGATCTACGAGTCACAAGTTGCCGGAGGCAAGGGTCCGCTGGTGGAGTGCATGGCGGGCCACGTCACCGTGCGGGTCCGTGACACCGCCGTCGAGGAGCGCTGGCCGGAGTGGGCGGAACGGGTGCTCGGCCTCGGCGTACGCAGCGTCCTGGACGTTCCGCTCACCACCGCGGCCGGCGCGCTCGGCGTACTGGGCCTCTACAGCACCGAGGTCGATGCCTTCGGGGCCGACGACGAGGCGATCGCGCACATCCTGGCCAGGCATGCGTCGATCGCGGTGGCCACCGCGCGGCACGAGGCGTCGATGGCCGCGGCCGTGGACGCCCGGAAGCTGGTGGGACAGGCGATGGGCATCCTGATGGAGCGTTTCGACGTCGACGGTGACCGCGCGTTCGCGATCCTGAAGCGATACTCCCAGGACACCAACACGAAGTTGCGTGACGTCGCCCAGCAGTTGATCGAGACTCGTCAACTGCCCCGCTGAACCAGGTGGGACAGCGGCGGTGGCGCGGCGGGGCAGACCCGGCCCGCGCTACTGGCTGCACTGCCCGAGCGCCGCGCCACCGAAGTACTGCCGACCCTGTTCCCACCGCTAAACCTGCCGTCCGCGATGAGTTTCGGGTTCGCCGGGAAGATCACCCGAAGTAGCAGCGCATATTCCACCGCGTGATGGGTACGTGCGGGTTTCCTCGATCGCGGTCTAGAAGTAGGCCGCGCCGTGACGATGCGTCGCGAGGTCGAAAATCATGGTTCTTCTGATCGAGTCAGTGCCGATGCAGTGCAATACCGCCGAGGACCGCGCGGTGCGCGAAGCGGCGACCAAGAAGTTGTTCGAGCGCCGCGAGCGCAGTACCGACGAGACCGAACGGCAGGAACTGCTGGAGGAGATCGTCGAGCTCAACATCGAGATCGCCCGCGGGATCGCGCAGCGGTTCCGCAACCGGGGACCGGATCCGGAGGACCTGGAGCAGGTGGCGTACCTGGGGCTGGTCAAGGCGGCTCGTGGCTATCAGCTGAGCGCGCACACCCCGTTCATCGGGTACGCCGTACCGACGATCCGCGGCGAGGTGAAGCGGTACTTCCGCGACAGCGCCTGGACGGTACGGATCCCGCGCCGGCTGCAGGAACTGCAGGGGATGATCGGGTCGAAGCTGCCGCTGCTGGTCCAGGAGCTCGGGCACGAGCCGAGCTCGGCCGAGATCGCCGAGCGGCTGGGGCTGGAGATCGAGGAGGTGGAGCAGGCGCTCGCCGCCCACGGTTGTTTCACCACCCTGTCCCTCGACCGGCCGGAGACGGAGACCGGTCTCGCGCTGGCGGAAGTGGTTCCGGACGAGGAGGACGCGTCGCTGCACCAGTTGGAGGCGGTCGACATGCTGCGCCCGGTGCTGGCGGAGCTGTGCGAGCGGGATCGGCGGATCCTGCACCTGCGGTTCGTCGAGGGCTGGTCGCAGGCCGACATCGGCGCGGACATCGGGGTCAGCCAGATGCAGGTGTCCCGGCTGCTGAAGCAGATCCTGAGCGGTCTGCGTGCGAGTCTGCCCGCGGTCGCCTAGCCCGACCCGGCTCAAGGCCGGCGATGCAGCCGTTGCCCACCCGCCTGCGACTTCTGCGGGGAATGCCGCAGACTGAGGATTCCGGCGACGTCGATGAGCGCGAAGGCGGCGACGAGTGCCAGCCCGAGGCTGAGCAGGATCGGCAGCTCGCGCGACGACATCAGCAGGGCGCCGAGGATCGAGACGACGACCGCCGTCGACGACAGCAGCAGCCGGAGCCTCAGCGGATGGGAACGGTTGGTCGGCATCGCGTCTCCCCTCAAGACGGTGGTGCCGGCCGTCGGGCGAGCGACGACCGGCGCGAAAGCCCTGTACCCAGGGCGAATCGGAGGCCGTCGGCCGGGTGGTTGTGATCGGAACGACGACCGATCGGGCTGGCACGATCGGCGGATTCGTGTCAGCCTGGTCGGACGGCATGTTAAGCAGTCAGCGGCCGCTCTGTGGTGCTTGGCAGGAGTTGACGATGACTGTTGGTGGCGTGGACACGTACTACGACTACGACGAGAAGCAGTGGAAGAGCCGAAGACTGGGCGGTGGCCCGATCCAGCGTGAACCGGTGGTTCCCACGCTGAACTCCCGGGCTCACGACGAACCGGACCAGGTCGCCTCGCACGGACGGACCGTTCGGCCACGGAAGAACGACCGGGCGTCGGCGTAGCCCGTCGGCAGACAATTGCGTGCAGCCGGCAGCTGACCAGGTCGCGGGGTCCTGATCAACGCTGCTCAGGCTGTCGTCGCCAGAAGCCGATTCTGACGCCGGTGTGGTCGAAGGTGGCCGGCATCCGTCCGGCCAGCTTGGCTCTGGTGGCCGGATCGACCTCGAGTTCGAAGCCGCCGACCAGGTGGCTGACGGCGACGCTGGTGACCAGTAGAACGAGATTGCGGCCCGGGCAGACGGCCGGACCCGCGCTGAAGGGGATCAGTGGCCACTCGCCCTCGGAGCGGCCGTCGAGCCAGATCTCCGGCTCGAACGAGTTCGCGAACTCCAGTGCGTGGTTGTCGCGGTGGAAGACCGAGCTGACGATCGCGAACTGGGTTCCGGCGGGCGCCGTCCCCGCGTCCCAGGCGGTCGGCTCGATCCCTTCGCGCAGTACGACCAGGGTGGTCGGCCAGAGCCGGACGCATTCCTGAACCGCGGCACCCGCGTGGGCAAGCAGCGGGGACGTCATCGGATGCTGGGCTTCGGCGATCACCGGTTCGGCGTACTCCGGACGCGCGGCGAGCAGCCCGAGCAGCCGCCACAAGGCGATCCCGGCCGCGTCGAAGGCGAACAGCCAGTGCGGTACCTGGCCGACCGGATCCACCGAGGCGTCGGCGGCCCCGTCGAGTGTTGCGACCAGGCTGCCTGGCTCGGCGTCGGCGACGTACTGCGTCAGCCGGCGGTGCAACTCTTCCTGGGCGGACTTGTTCCGTGGGTGGAACCCGGCCCAGTTGGCATCCGAGCGCAGGGAGTCGAGCAGAGCGATCAGTTCGGTGTCGTCCGCGACCTGGTTTCCGAGCACGATCCGGCGGACGATCCGGAACCACACCTCGCGGAAGTCGGTCCAGCCGAGCGTCGCCTCCAGTCCGTCCAGCTCCTGCTTGATCACGTCGACCATTGCGTGGGCCTGGTGATGCACGGGCTGATCGGTGTCGAGGACCCGCTCGTTGAGTCGCCGTCGCGCGTCGCGTAGTGGCGGCTCGGTGATGAGTACTCCGTGCGGCTGGAAGTGGCTCAGGGCGCCGGTCTTCTCCGTCGTCGCGGCGGAGAACGGAGCCGGCGTCTCGTCGAGCAGCCGGCGCACGTGGCCGGGGCTGAGGACGAGCGCCATGGTACGACCGGGGAGGCGGAGCAGCAGCGGACCCTCGCCGTATCGCTCGCGGAGCCGATCGACCTGGCGGAGGGCCCGGTCGTCGGCGGCCATCCGCTCGGCCAGACGGGTGAACGTCGGCCGTCGCAGGATCGCGCCCTGGACGACCAACGGCAGCAGGACATCGCGGACCGCGCGTCCGGAGTCGGAGAGCGAGGCGATCGGCAGAGTGGCTGACATAACCTTCCGGTGCCCGGCCAGGCACGCAGGAAACCGGTTCTTGCGAACCGGCGGTGCCGTGGCCAGGGGCAACGATCTGCGGTGCCGGGGAGGAACGGCAGCGAAAGTTGTGCAGGAATGTACCGGTGCCCGGCCGGGAGGCATGATGGAGGCGGCCGGCCGGAGCGGGGCGAACCAGCGCCACGTTCGGCTGGCCCCGGAAGGTTGCCCGATGAACGATCAGCGCAGGGCCAGTGATCCCGCGACCAACCGGATCGATCTCGAGGCGACCCACACGATCGCGATGGCCCAGGGCGTACTAGCCGAGCGGTACCGGCTCAATCTCGACCAGGCGCTCGCGTTGCTGGACCAGCACGCCCTGCGATCGGGGTTGCCGATCGTGGAGGCAGCTCGACGGCTTCTCGCGGACGGAAGTCTGCCGTAGAGCCGCCGGAGGTGCAGAATGGGCTGCATTGGCCCGACGCCCGGTCCGGCCCTGCTGAGGGATCGGAGTCGATGGTGGAGCAGCGACTGATAACAGTCATGGATACGGTCGCGGAGACTCTGACCTATCCGATCGATCTGGACGAAGCGCTGGAGCAGATCACCCGCGCCGCTGCCGACACCGTCCCCGGAATCGATGCCGCCAGCATCTCGCTGACGGCCAGGAACGGCCAGATCGAAACCCTCGCGCCGACCGACCCGGTCGCTGTCGCGCTCGACGAGATCCAGTACGCGCTGCGCCAGGGCCCATGCCTGGAAGCGGCGCTGCGGGAGCCCTGGGTGCAGGCCGACGATCTGGCCAACGACCACCGCTGGCCGGTCTACGGCGCACGAGCAGCCAACGAGTTCGGGGTCCACGCTCAGTTGGCGTTCCAGTTCAGCTCGGAGACCTATGCCCGGGGCGCCCTGAACCTGTACGCGAACGAGCCGTACGGGATCGGCCAGGAGACGCACCTGATCGGGGCGATGTTCGCCCGGCTGGCCGCCGTCGCACTCGGCTGGTCACGCCACGACGAGACGCTCAGCCGCGCTCTGCACAGTCGCGAGCAGATCGGTCAGGCCGTCGGCATCATCATGGAACGCTACCGGCTCGATCCCGACCGGGCCTTCGCCTTCCTGGTCCGCACCTCGCAGGCGGCCAACACCAAGCTCCACCACGTCGCCGCCGCACTGATCAAACAGACCATCGACCACGCCGAGTAGGCCGCTTCCTCGAAAAAACCACCACCCGTGAATACAAGGCGCCGTCCGGGGTACCGACGGCGTCTTGCCGGTTCTCGTGGAGTGGAGTGGGGTCTTGAACAGACGCGTTTCGACGATGGTCCTGTGCGTGGCACTCGCCAGTGGGGTCACGTCGTGTGCGGGGGTCGCCGCCAAGGACGGTGAAGCGGCCGGCCCGGGCGGGAAGACTCCGTCGGGCAACCTGATGGTGATGGGTTTCGGCGGCGAGGACGAGGTCGCGCAGTCGCGGATCGCCGCCTTCAAGTCGGCGCACCCGGGCGTCACCGTCAAGAACAACAAGGGCGAGTTCGACGCTCAGCAGTTCCTCACCGCGGTCTCCAGCGGCAACCCGCCGGACGTGGCCTACATCGACCGCAAGCTGGTCGGCACCTACGCCGCCAAAGGCGCGGTCGTGCCGCTGGACGACTGCATCAAGGATCACGCGATCGACACCGGTCAGTACCGCGAAGCGGCGATGAACGCGCTGCGGCTGAAGGACAAGACCTACGGCATCCCCGAGTTCTACCAGGTCGTCGTCAACCTGATCGACGGCAAGGCACTGCGTTCCGCCGGTCTGACGGCCGAGGCGATCCGGACCAGTGACTGGGACCAGCTCGAGCAGACCACTGCCAAGCTGTACCGCGCCAAGGGCGGCCGCCCGGACCGGATCGGGTTCGATCCGAAGCTGCCGGACCTGTTCCCGTTGTGGGCGCTCGCCAACGGCGCCGAACTGGTGAAGCCGGGCGGCGAGCCGAACCTCAACGACGCGAAGGCGGTGGAGGCGCTGGCCTACTCGGTCAAGCTGGTCGACCAGCAGGGTGGCTGGTCGCAGTTCAAGACCTTCCGCGACACCTTCGACATCTTCGGCGCCAAGAACCAGTTCGTCCGCGATCAGCTCGGCGCGATGCCGATGGAGAACTGGTACGTGAACGTCCTGCTCGACTCCCGCAAGAACGGCCTGCAACTGGTGTCGACGCCGTTCACCGACCGGGAGGGCCGGCAGACCAGCACGGTGGGCGGGTCGGCCTGGGTGATTCCGAAGGGCGCCAAGAACCCGGACGCGGCCTGTGAGTGGGCCAAGACGATGACCAGCGCGGACACCTGGAACAAGGCAGCCGAGGCGCGGATGCGGACGGTACAGACCAAGGGCACCTTCTTCACCGGGCTGTTCACGGCCAACAAGATCGCGGACGAGCAGATCAAGGCGAAGTACCTGAAGCCGACCGGCGACGCCGGCTTCGACCAGGCGATCGAGAACTACTACGGAAGCCTGGATGCCGGTAAGGCCCTGAACGCGTCGGCAGCAGGTGCCGAGATCGACGCGGCCTGGAAGAGCGCGGTGACCAAGGTGCTGGCGAAGCAGGCGACACCGCAGGCTGCTCTCGACCAGGCCCAGAAGGAAGCGAAGGCGGCCTTCGACAAAGCCGAGCAGGGCTGACGTGCACTCTGCGCTGGCGCGGGGGGAGAGCCGAGCCGCCTGGTTCTTCATCTCCCCCTGGCTGATCGGCTTCCTGATCTTCACCGCGGGCCCGATGCTCGCGAGCCTGGTGCTCTCGTTCTCCGACTACCAGCTGATCCAGGCCCCGAACCTGGTCGGTACGGCGAACTACCAGGAACTGTTCCAGGACCCGAAGATCGCGAAGGCACTGCTCAACACCTTCGTCTATGCGCTGATCTTCGTGCCGACCGGTTCGGTGGTGGCCCTCGGCCTGGCGTTGATGCTCTACCGCGTCGGCCGGGGAGCGGGCTTCTTCCGGACCGCCTTCTACCTGCCGGTGATGACCCCGGCGGTGGCGGCCAGCGCGATGTTCCTGCTGCTGCTCAACGGTCAGCGTGGCCTGGTCAACCAGGTGCTCGGCTGGGTCGGCATCCAGGGACCGAACTGGACCACCGACCCCGCCTGGCTCAAACCGTCGATCGCGATGGTGAGTCTGTGGAGTGTCGGGGGCAGCGTGGTGATCTACCTGGCCGCGCTGAAGAACGTGCCGCGGCAGCTCTACGAAGCGGCCGAGCTCGACGGTGCCGGCCCGGTGGCCCGGTTCGTCCGGATCACCTTGCCGATGATCTCCGGCGCTTTGTTCTTCACCATCATCACGCACACGATCGCGGCGCTGCAGATGTTCGACCAGGCGTACACGATGTTCTACGGGCCGCAGCAGAAGGAGACCGCGTCGGAGGAGTCGCTGGTCTACCTGGTCTACCTGTTCCAGAACGCGTTCCAGTACTTCCGGATGGGCTACGCGTCGGCGATGGCCTGGGTGCTGTTCCTGATCATCCTGACGATCACCCTGATCCAGCTCCGGCTGGGAAAACGGTACGTGTACTACGAAAGTGAGCGCGACTGATGGCGGCGGCTCGCGGGGCCGGGCGACGGATCCTTCGCCTGCCGTTCTATCTCGGCCTGACGCTGGCCACCTTCGCCTTCTGTTACCCGCTGGTGTGGCTGGTCAGCGCGTCGCTGAAGCCGAAGGACCAGGTGTTCGACAACCGGCTGATCCCGGAGGTGTTCAGCCCGCAGAACTACGTCGAGGTCTGGAAGGCGGCGCCGGTCGTCAACTGGCTGGTCAACTCGCTCACGGTCGGCTTCATGGCGGCCGCCACGGTCACCCTGTCCAGCGCGGCGGTGGCGTTCGGCTTCGCCTACTTCCGGTTCCGGTTCCGGGGACCGTTGTTCGGCCTGGTGCTGGCGACGATGATGCTGCCGGGCGCGGTCACCATGATCCCGGTCTATCTGATCTGGAACCAGCTCGGGATGATCGACACCCAGGTACCGCTGTGGGCGCAGAACCTGTTCGGTTCGGCGTTCTACATCTTCCTGCTCCGGCAGTTCTTCCTGGGCATCCCGCGCGAACTGTTCGAGGCCGCTCGCGTGGACGGCTGCGGGTACTTCGGGCTGTTCCGCCGGATCGCGCTGCCGTTGTGCCGGCCCGCTCTGGTGATCGTGTTCGTCTTCGAGTTCCAGGCCAGCTGGTCGGACCTGATGAAACCGCTGATCTACCTGCAGACGCCGGAGTACTTCACCATGCCGCGCGGTCTGAAACAGCTGGTCGACGCCTTCGCGCTGTCGGGGGAGTACCACTGGGAGATCGCGCTGGCGGCAGCGGTGATCGCCACTGTGCCGATGATCGTCCTGTTCGCCTTCGGGCAGCGCTACATCCTGGACGGCGTCGCCACCACGGCACAGAAGGGCTGACCGGTCACCCCCGCCGCATGGCGTGCCGGATCGTCTGCTGCGCGGTGTCGGTCAGGGTGGCGCCGTCGCCCGAGGCCCGCTCGACCAGCAGCCGGTACGCCGCGGCGGGGTCGAGGCCGGTGGTCTGGGCGAGGACGCCCTTGGCCTGTTCGATCACGATCCGGCCCGCGAGGGCGGCGCGGATCCGGTCGTTCAGCTGGCTGGGGGTCAGGGCGGTGGACTGGACGATGACGATGGTGGCGATGTCGGCGAAGGCCTGGGTCAGCTGACGGGCTTCGTCGTCGATGGTCGCGGGGGCGGTGTGGAACGCGTTCAGCGCACCGATCAACCGGCCGTGCCAGCGCAACGGGACGGCGTGGACCGCATGGAACCCCGCAGCCACGATGGCCGGGCCGACCAGTTCCCACCGGCCGGTGAGGTCGGCGTCCGTCAGTGCGGAGATCGGTTCACCGTCGCGGGCGGCATCGACACACGGTCCGTCATCCTGCTGCAACTGGTACAGCTCGAGCTCGGTGGCCAGGTGCGAGGAAGCACTCAGCAGCTCCAGCCGGCCGCCGTCGTCGTGGACCAGGAGCCCGACGGCGCCGGCTCCGGTGAACTTCGCGCAGTCGTCGAGCAGCGTGGCCAGGGTATGAGCGACGTCGTCCTGCTGGACCATCGCCGCGGCCGCGGCGACGAAGGCCTGGGATGCGCTGGCGGCGGTCATGAGGTCTCGCTTTCGGCATCGTCGGAGAAGTGCAGGCGCCGGCTGGTGATCCGCTCGGCCACCTCGCTCAGGGTGAGGTTGTGGGTGAAGGCGTGGGCTCGCAGCAGTGCCATCGCATCGTCCGGGCCGACCCGTAGCTGAGCCACCACCATGCCGGTCGCCTGGTGGATCTGGGAGCGGGCGGCCCAGGGACCGATCAGCAGCTCGGACTCGTCGGGTGGGTCCTTGATCACCGCGGCCGCGATCGCGTTCACCAGGAACTGCGCCTGATCGAGGTCTGGCAGGTCGGCATCGCCCTGATGGACGGTCAGGACGCCGATCACCCCGTCCTCGCGGGGCCGCATCGGGACGGCGTACAGGACGGAGGCGCCCGGAATCTGGCGGGCCGCGTCGGCGAACATCGGCCAGGAGTTCTGCTCGGAGCGGAGGTCGGCGACCACGATCTGCCCGGTCCGGTACGCCGTCGGGCCGGGGCCCTCGCCGAGCACGTCCTGCAGGTCCTCCAGCCGGGCGGCGACGTCGTCGGTCGTGCACAGCGTGATCCGGTCAGGCAGGGTGTAGCTCAGCGTGAGGGCGGCTCCGTCACCGCCCAGGATGCCCAGGTAGGCCAGGCACAGCCGGGTCTCCAACGGGACGTCGGTGGCCTTGTCGGCGATCAGCCGTGCCATCCGGACCAGCAAGGTGGTCTTGTCCACCTCGTCCATCGCGACCATCCCGTCTGGAGTTCGTGAGCGCCGGTGAACGCTGCGTGGTCCCATCCACCGTCGCACAAGATCTTCGGCCCGTCCAAGCCGCCCCTCCGGGTGCATCGGGGTGGGTACCGGGACGTGTGCGAATTCGACGCAGCCATCCGGACCGGCCGGGTTTCGCCCGCCGGCGTCGCGGCCGTGGCTTCAGCTATCTCGACACCGACGGCGCGAAGATCGAGGACATCGACGTCCTGGAACGGATCCGGACGCTGGCCATCCCGCCCGCCTGGACCGACGTCTGGATCTGCCCCTATCCGAACGGCCACATCCAGGCGATCGGCACCGACCAGGCCGGCCGGCGGCAGTACCTGTACCACGACGACTGGCGGACGGCCCAGGACGCCGACAAGCACGACCGGGTCCGGCAACTGGCCCGCAAGCTGCCGGCCTTCCGGGAGGCGGTGGACGCCGATCTGTGCTCCAGCGGTCTCGATCGCCGCCGGGTGCTGGCGGTCGCGCTGCGAATGCTCGACTACGGCGTCTTCCGGACCGGCAACACGACCTACGCCGAGGAGTACGGCAGCCGCGGCGCCGCGACCCTGCTGCGCGACGACGTCCGGGTCAGCAAGGGCAAGCTGGTCTTCGACTTCGTGGCCAAGGGTGGTCAGCAGCGGAAGATCGAACTCGAGGACGACCGGCTGGTGGCCGCGGTGCGCTCGCTGAAGCGCGGCAAGCACGGGAGCGACCGGCTGCTGGTCTACCGCGACGGCAACGGCTACCACGAGATCGACGCCGCGATGGTGAACGAGCGGTTCCACGAACTGGTCGGCGACGACTACACGGTCAAGGACCTGCGCACCTGGACCGCCACCGTGCACGCGGCGGTGGAGCTGGCCGAGGCGGACCCGCCGACCACGAAGAAGGCGCTCGACGCGGCGGTGAAGGAGATGCTCGAGGAGGTGTCGTCCCATCTGGGCAACACCCCGGCGGTGGCGCGCGCGTCGTACGTGGATCCGCGGGTGGTCGAGCAGTACAAGCACGGCCGCACCATCGCCGACACGGTCGCCGAGGTCGGTTCCGATCTCGACGACGAGGAGACGCGCGTCGTGCTGGAACGGTCGGTCAACCAGGTTCTCGACCAGGACGCCCGCAAGTAGCAGCGGCAGGGAAGTCGTACCGCCGGCGGCTTGAGACGGGCAGAAGGGGGTACACGATGGGAATGGATGAAGACGGACTGGACGAGGTTGCCCGGCAGTTGGCGAAGTCGCTGACTCCCGGAGACCTGGACCATACGCTGAGTCGCATCACGACGGCCGCCGTCGAGGTGCTGCCCGAGGTCGTCTATGCCAGCATCACGGTCAAACACAGTGATGGTTCGCTGGAGACGGTCGCCCCGACCGACGACGTCCTGTGGGGTGTGGACGCCGCGCAGTACGACCTGCAAGAGGGGCCGTGCTACGAGGCCGCCGTGGACACGGCACACGTGGTGGCGTCCGATCTCGCCACCGACGCAAGATTCCCCCGGTACGCCGCGACCGCGGTGGCGGTGGGGATCCGTGCGCAGGCCGGCATCCGGCTCTTCGACGCGCCGAAGTCGCAGGGCGCGCTGAACCTCTACTCCACCCGGATCGGGGCGTTCGGGGATCTCGGCTCGCTCGGGGTGCTGTTCCGGCACCAGTCGGCGATGGCGATCGCCTACGCACAGGAGATCCACAACCTGCAGGAGGCGCTGCGCACCCGGCGGACGATCGGTCAGGCGATCGGCATCGTGATGGAGCGCTACAGCCTGACCGACCAGCGCGCTTTCGCCTTCCTGACCAGGCTGTCCCAGCACGGCAACGTGAAACTCAACCGGCTGGCCGAGCAACTCGTCACCGATACCGACTCCAAGGCCGGCGGCTGAGTTCTCAGTCCGGCAGCTGGGCCGTGGCAGGGAACTGCCGGAGCAGCTGCTCGAGGTGCCGCAGGACTTCCTCGCGGCAGGCGGTCGGCCGGCCCAGACAGATGCCGTGCACGAGGCCCTCGGCAACCTCCCAGCTCGCGGCGCCACAATCGGTGGCCCACTGCTCGAGCTGCTCGATCGCCGCCTCTGGCGGGACGCCGTACCAGTCCATCAAGATGCCAACGGCTTGCTGCAGCACTGCTGATTCCATCGTCCGACTGTCCTCGCGTGATGCCCGGCGAACCGGCACCGCACGGCTGAGGGGCTGAGTGCGCAACCCCGCCGCGGTGGCTCATCAGAGCGCCTCCCTGTACCCCTCCCTGCCGCTGGCCATGCGCGGCCCGAATGTCCGGTCAACGGCGTTTCGAGGCGATCTGCCGGGGAACCGCGTCCCCATCTGGCAGTAAGAGGTGAAGGGAGCAGGGTGCGATGACAACAGCACGAGAGCTGATGACGGCCGGCGCGGAGTGTGTCGGCGAGAACGAGACGCTGGCGGACGCGGCCCGCAAGATGCGGGACCTGGACGTCGGCGCCCTGCCGATCTGCGGTGAGGACAACCGGCTGAAGGGCGTGCTGACCGACCGCGACATCGTGGTGCGCTGCGTCGCGGACGGTGGTGATCCGTCCACCGCTCTGGCCGGCCAGTTCGGGCAGGGCAAACCGGTCACGATCGGTGCCGACGACAGCATCGAGGAAGCGCTGGCCACGATGACCGAGCACCAGTTGCGGCGGCTGCCGGTGATCGACGGCCACGACCTGGTCGGCATGCTCGCGCAGGCCGACATCGCCCGCGCGATGCCCGAGCAGGCCACCGGTGACACGGTCCAGGACATTTCCCGGCCCTGACCGTCCGATAGCAGCCATGACGTGAGTGTGGGTGCCCCGGTGGTGGGTACTGCGGGCCACCCACCCGTTAAGGAGACGACTGATGTTCCGTCACACCAAGCGACTGCAGTTCGAAGCCAAGCCGGAGAAGCCGGACGCCCTGTACGCGCGGAAACTGCAGGAGTTGATCGGCGGCGCGTACGGCGAGATGACCGTGACCATGCAGTACCTGTTCCAGGGCTGGAACTGCCGGGTCGAGGGGAAGTACAAGGATCTGATCATGGACACCGCGACCGAGGAGATCGGTCACGTGGAGATGCTGGCCACGATGGTGGCGCGGCTGCTGGAGGGGGCGCCGTCGACGGTGACCGCGGAAGCGGTGAAGGATCCGGTGATGGCGGCGGTGCTGGGCGGGATGGATCCGCAGCAGGCGATCGTGGCCGGTGGTGGCGCGCTGGCGGCCAACAGCCAGGGCGTGCCGTGGAACGGCAACTATATCGTTGCTAGCGGCAACTTACTGGCGGACTTCCGGGCGAACGCGGCGGCCGAGGCGCAGGGCCGGTTGCAGACCGCGCGGTTGTACAACATGACCGACGATCCCGGGGTGAAGGCGATGCTGCAGTTCAACCTGGCCCGGGACACCGTGCATCAGAAGCAGTGGCTGAAGGCGATCGAGGAACTGGAGGCCGACGGGCTGGGCGGCCCGATCGCTCCGGAGGCCCTGCTCGACGAGGAGAACCAGGACCACAACCACACCATCTGGCGGCTCTCGGACGGCACGGACGGGCCCAAGGGTGGCTGGACCAAGGGCGACGGTGCGCTGGAGTACCTCACCGATCCCGAGCCGCTCGGCGGTCCGGGCAGCGCCCCCGCGCCGGACCCGGCCTTGTACGGCACCTACGCGCCCCTCGCGGACCTGAAGGGCACGATGAAGACCAAGGCTCAGGCTGCCGTCAAGAACGCCACCAACCAGTAGGTCCGATCAGTTCGGTGCCGTCACCGGCTCCAGCAGTTCGTTGGTGGCAACGGCATCGAGGGACAGGGTGCGGTATCCGAATTCGTCGAAGAGCACGACCATCCGGTCGTCTTCCGCTCGCAGTACCGAGCCTTCGCCGAAGTCGTGATGCCGCACCCTCTCGTTCAGCCCGTACTGCGAACTGCGGGTGGTCGCCGGCTCGGGCAGGCCGGCAGCGCAGGTGTCGCAGTTGCCGCACGGTTCGGCCAGGTCGTCCCCGAAGTAGGACAGCAGGAACTGGCGCCGGCAGCCGCGCGTCTCGGCGTACTCCCTCATCATGTCGAGGCGCGACTGGGTGACCCGGCAAGCGACCTCGGCGACCGCGACGGCGTCTGCCGCCGCGGTCGCCGATTCGCCGACGGGGCGCAGGCGGTTGCGTCGGTCGAACCGGACGGCCTGGGCCTGTTCCAGCAAGGCGCAGCAACGGCCGACAAGGGTTCGTGACAGTTCGAGCCGATCGGCGAGACGGCTTCGCAGTACGGGCTTCTCGGCGGTCCGGACGGCCGCCAGTACGTCGGCCACCGTGCTCTCGTCCGGCGGCGTCGGCGCCAGGAATCGGCGGAGACCCAGATCGCCGGGACCGTGCACCAGGATGGCCTTGGCCGGTTGACCGTCACGTCCGGCCCGGCCGATCTCCTGGTAGTAGGAATCGAGCGAGTCGGCCAGCGAGGCGTGCACGACGAACCTGATGTCGGGTTTGTCGATCCCCATCCCGAAGGCGGTGGTGGCGACGACGACCTCCAGTTCGCCGGCCAGGAAGGCCTCGTGGGTGGCCGATCGCTCGGTCTTCTTCAGGCCCGCGTGGTACGGCGCCGCGTTGCGACCACGCTCGGTCAGCGCGGCGGCGTACTCCTCGGTCTCCCGGCGGGTGGCGGTGTAGACGATTCCTGCGCCGGGTTCGCCGGCCGCCTGCTCGAGGACGAGTTCGCGGCGGCGCTCGGCGTCCGCGGAGGAGAGAACCTCGAGGGACAGGTTCGGCCGGTCGAAGCCGGCCACGACCTGCAGGGGGTCGCGCAACCGCAACGTGGCGGCGATCTCCTCGCGAACCGGTCGCGACGCGGTCGCGGTGAGGGCCAGCACGGGCGGCCGGCCGAGCGCTTCGGCAGCGTCGCCGAGGCGGAGGTAGTCGGGCCGGAAGTCGTGTCCCCAGGAGGCCACGCAGTGCGCCTCGTCGACGACGAACAACGCGGGCTTGGTCTCGGCCAGCCGGTCGAGGACGTCGGTCTTCGCCAGTTGTTCGGGCGCCAGGAACAGGTAGCGCAGCTCGCCGGTGGCCAGCGCTTCGTAGATCTCCGCCCGCTCGGTCGCGCCGATCGTGCTGTTCAGTTCACGGGCGGTCAGGGAACCGTCGCCGGCGTCGAGCAGGCCGACGACCTGATCGTGCTGGAGGGAGATCAGCGGGCTAACGATCACGGCCGGTCCGTCCAGCAGCAGGGCCGGAACCTGGAAGATCGCGGACTTCCCCGCGCCGGTCGGCATCACCACCAAGGCATCCCGGCCGGCCATCACCGCCGACATGGCTTCCAGTTGTGGGGGCCGAAGCTCTGCCCAGCCGAAGCGTTCCCGAGCGATGGTTTTCAGCAGTTCCCGCACTCCTGCTTCCTTTCGCGCGCTCATCAGGTGTGGCGGCGCCGGCTGACCGGCCCACGACGAAGCAGATCGGCCAGTTGCCGGGCCACCGTGCGCGGACGGAGTACCGGAGTCCTGCCGGACGCGGCGGTGCGAAGGCCGTCGATGATCTCGCGGAGCACCTCGGGCCCGTCGTGGCGCGGTTGCCAGCCGAGCTCGCGCTCGGCCCGGGTCGTGTCGAGCAGTGGCACCGAGTAGGCCAGGTCGAGCCAACCGGGATCGACCGGCTGCAAGCGCGCGTGCCAGGCCGCAGCCGCCGCGGCCCGTACGACGGGAGCCGGGACGTGCACGTGATGGGCACGCAGGGCTGCTGCTATGTCGTCGGCAGTAATCGGTTTCGGGGTGGCGAGGTTGTACGCGCCGCCGGCTCCACGCTCGAGTGCGCGCGCGATGGCGTCGGCCACGTCGTCCGCATGCACGACCGGTACGGCCAGGGCGTGGTCCAGCGGAACCAGCATCACCAGGTCCAGGGCTCTCGCCGGCACGATCGCGGGCAAGGCATAGCGAAGGAGCGCGCTGCCCGCGGAGCGCTGGCCGATGATTCCGGGCCGCATCCGGGTGACGATCGGTGAGTCGCCGGACCGTTCCTCCAACTCGTCCAGGAGCCGCTCGGCCGCTGCTTTGTGCTGGCTGTAGGGAGAGCTGGGTATACCAGTGGCCGGCCATGACTCGTCGACCGGGGCGTTGGCGGTCTTCTTGGCATAGGTGCCGATCGACGACAGGTGCACCAGGTGCGGTACGCCGGCCGCGGTGACGGCCTCGATCACGTGCCGGGTCCCGTCGACCCCGACCCGTTCCAGGTAGCCGAGGTCGTGGGAGGGCTGGAACGCCCACGCCGCGTGCACGACCGCGTCGGCACCCTCGAAGATCTCGCGGAGGACGGAGACGGCGTCCGGGCGGGTCAGATCGGCGGTGTGCCAGGCAGCGCCTCCGGTGCTGGGACGGCGCCGCGACACCCCGACCACCGAGTGCTCGTCGCCGAGTCGGCGGATGAGCGCCGTACCGACGTTTCCGGTTGCTCCTGTGATGACGATTCGCATGCTTCGCAGTACCCACATCGGGGCACTGCGACCCTATGGGATCGCAGCCGCTGTTACCTGTCGAAGCGTTCTTCGCAGTGCTGGCCAAGCTCAGGCACAGCCGTGCAGTGCACCCCGGTGGAACAGCTTTCGCCGCGCGGCTCACCATCACCGACCCGGCTGCACTATTGCCGGTCGGGACTCACGAAGTCGTGGCCAGGTTGACCAAAGGAGCCGGTACGCCGGGAACGCTGCCGGACGTGCTCGGGATAGCGCTCCGGGTTCAGGCACCTGAGTCGCCGGACTACTGGGACTTCTTGTTCTCCAGTTCGGGCCACGGGCGCTGGACACGGTGGCTGCCTGTTCCCGCTCTCCGCTGGGGAGCTGCCCGTTACACAACGCTTGCTCCCTATGAGACCGGGAATTCTCCGACCTGGTTGATGCTCACCCCCACGGATGGCGCGGACGCACCGGCCACGGCGGACCTGCCCGGAGAACCGGGGGAGTGGGTCTTCGACCTGAGTGCTACCGGACGGCGGACGGCCTGGCACCGGGTCGGCCGGCTCTACCTGTCGACCGATCCGATCGCCACCGATGGACTCGTCTACGACCCGATCCTCAATCATCCCGCCGGAGCCGTGCCCGGCCCGGCGTGGCTGAGGAAGGTGCGAGAAGCGGCGTACCGCGGGAGTCGCGCAGGTCGTGGCAGCGCGAAACCCTGACGCTTCAACCCTGACGCCCCGGCCGGCTGGATGCCGACCGAGGCGTCAGGAGCCTGGTGAGGCGCGAGCTCAGATGTCGAGCGGGCGCAGTACGAGGAGCACGCCGTGCGCGATCTGGCGATTGCCGCGGTTGATGTCCAGCGCCCAGGGGTTCAGCCACGGGTCGGCGTCCGTACGATCCGCGTCGATCAGCCGAACCAGCCGGTAGCGCTTGCTCAGCACGTCGACGGTCAGGCTGCCGCCGGGCAGCGCGGTGGTCAGCTTGGCGCCGTCGGACTTGAGTGCGGTCTTGCTGTCGATCGTCGCGCCGGGCACGACGTGGTAGAGCAGGACGGCCTCGATCGTGTCCACGCCGAGCAGCTTGGCCAGGGCCGTGAACAGCTCCTGCTCGGAGCGGTACCAGTGGCCGGTCAGGTCGGCGGCCAGCGAGCGGAAGGCGCGATCGCTGGGCAGGAAGGCGGTCAGGGCAGCCTTGCCGTCGGCAAGGACCGCGACCGGGCTGTTCGGCTTGGCGGCGAGCACCGCTCCGACGGCCTGGGTGAGGACGTCGTAGTCGTTCCAGTTCCGGTCGAACTTGTCGCCGTCCGCGGCCAGGACCGTGGCCAGGCTGCGGGTGCCGAGCTTGCCGGTCGCGTTGGCAGGTACGGCGGCACCGAGGGTGGCTGCGACCGTCAGGGTCAGGGCTGCGGCTGCTGTGGCAAGCCGGCGGGTACCAGTGCGCATGGGACTTCCTTCCATTGCTGCGATGCGGCCGCTGAGGCCACTTACACAGGTAGTTCCGTCCCGTGGCCGCTGCCGGATGCACCTTCGCCCGAAGTATTTTCCCCGGACTTTCGATGCGGTAGGTCAGGGTGCGGCGGACGACCGGGCGCGTTCCTGGCGGACCAGGTCGTCGAGATCGGCGAGGCGGTTCCGGGAGGCGAGCGCCCGGGCGATCCGCTGGTTTCCCTGCAGACGTTCGGCATTGCGGTCGAGGAACCACCAGTAGCCGGCGGTGAACGGGCACGCGTCGTCGCCGACCCGCTTCTTGGGATCGAAGCGGCAGTCGCCGCAGAAGTCGCTCATCTTGTCGATGTAGGCGCCACCGGCGGCGTACGGCTTGGTGGCCAGCAGGCCGCCGTCGGCGTGCTGGGACATGCCGACGACGTTGGCGACCATCACCCAGTCGTAACCGTCGACGAAGGACCGATGGAACCAGTCGGTGAGCTGATCGGGGCGCCAACCGCGTTGCAGCGCGTAGTTTCCGAGCACCATCAGCCGGGGGATGTGATGGACCCAGCCGTGCTCGCGGACGCCTCTCAGCACCTCCGACAGACAGCGGGCCTGGACTTCGCCGTCGCGATCGAGGTCGGTGAACCACTGCGGCACCGGCTCCTCCGCGTGCAGGGCGTTGCGATGCCGGTAGTCGGCTCCGAAGTGCCAGTACAGGTGCCAGATGTAGTCGCGCCACCCGATGATCTGCCGGATGAACCCTTCGGCCGACTGCAGCGGTACGTCGCCCGCGCGGTACGCCTGCTCGGCACGCTCGGCCACCTCCAGCGGGTCGAGCAGGCCCAGGTTCAGCGGGGCGGACAACAGCGAGTGGGACATCCAGTCGTCGCCGCTCAGCATCGCGTCCTCGTGCGGCCCGAAGCTGGGCAGCCGGTGCTCCACGAAATCGTCCAGCGCCCGCACCGCCTCGCCACGAGTGACGGCGAACCGGCGAGGACCGTCCACGCCGGCGAACGACGCCGTACCGTCGCGCTCCCACCGGTCCAGGTCGGCCCGGACCTCGTCGTCGATCTCGTCCTCGGTCGGCCACCAGGGCTCGCTCGCGCCGAGCGTGGGCTGCTTGGGCGGCGGCAGGCGGTTGTCGGCGTCGAAGTTCCACCGGCCACCGGCGGGATTGCGGCCGTCCATCAGCAGCTCGAGGCGGCTGCGCGCTTCGCGGTAGAAGTCCTCCATCAGCAGGCGCTTCGAGCCTCGCCGCCCGGCCCACTCCTCGAACTCGTCCCGGCTGCTGGTGAATCCCCGAGCAGGCAGCACTTGCACGTCGGGCAGACCACGCACCAGCCGGTCGGCCGCGTACGTCGTCGGCTGACAGACCGACAATGGTTCGGAAGGCAGCGCATCGCGGTACGTCGCTGCCTTGCGGTAGTCGATCTGGTCGCCGAGCTCCGCGGCGCGGTGCCGCATCGCCGACAGCACCAGGTGCGCCTTCTGGCGGTGGAACCGGCGCCGCGCGAAGACCCGGCTGGACTCGATCATCAGCACCGGCTGGTCCGCCGCGTCGAGAAAGTGCGGGCCGAGCTGATCCCCGAAGATCCAGCGGCGGGTCACGAACTCAGGCTCCGATCGTCGTCCTTGTGCTCGCTGCTCTCGAGCTCGGGAGCGGACGGTTTCTGCACGGTGTCCGCGAAGTAGAACCGCGACAGCCTGGTGCGGACGGCTTCCCGGAGCCGGTGAGGTGCCGGGATGCCGCGGGCGTCGGTGTCGACCCTGGTGTCGACGGCTTGCTGCCGGTCGTGCGCGGTCAGCGTGTACGCCTGGTAGGTGGAGATCGGCTCGTGCTTCTCGTAGTACCGGCCGTCGGGGGAGCGGACGATGATGCCCGACTCGCGGCCGTGCAGGACGCGCTCGAGGTCCGCGCGCTGCAGGGAGATCGCGATCCGCCGGGTGATCCAGAAGGCGATCAGCGGCCCGAGGAAGATCAGTACCCGGCAGACCCAGGTGATCGCGTTGATCGAGAGATCGAAGTGCGTCGCGATCAGGTCGTTGCCGCTGTTCAGCCACAGGATCCCGTAGAAGACGATGATCGCGACGCCGATCCCGGTCCGGGTCGGCTGGTTGCGGGGCCGGTCCAGCAGGTGGTGCTCGCGCTTGTCGCCGGTGACGAACTGTTCGAGGAACGGGTAGAGCGCGACGAACCCGATGAACAGCGGTGGCATCAGCAAGGCCGGTACGACGACGTTCCAGCTCAGCGTGACGCCCCAGAACTCCGACTCGACCCCTGGCATCAACCGGACCGCTCCGTCGAGCCAGGCCATGTACCAGTCGGGCTGGGAGCCGGCCGTCACCTCGGCCGGGTTGTAGGGGCCGTACAGCCAGACCGGGTTGATCTGCAGGAGTGCGCCCATCATCGCGAGCACACCGAACACGACGAAGAAGAAGCCACCGGCCTTGGCCGCGTAGACGGGCAGCAACGGATAGCCGACGACGTTCTTCTCGGTCCGGCCGGGCCCGGGGAACTGGGTGTGCTTGTGGTAGACGACCAGGAACAGGTGGGCGGCGATCAACGCGAGCAGGATGCCCGGGATCAGCAGTACGTGGACGGTGTAGAACCGGGAGACGAACTCGTCTCCGGGGAACTCGCCGCCGAAGATGAAGAACGACAGGTAGGTGCCGACCACCGGTGACGCCAGCACCAGTCCTTCGGTGATCCGCAGTCCGGTGCCGGACAGCAGGTCGTCGGGCAGGCCGTAGCCGATGAAACCCTCCACGATGCCGAGGAACAGCATCACGATGCCGATCAGCCAGTTCAGCTCGCGCGGTTTGCGGAACGCGCCGGTGAAGAAGATCCGCAGCAGGTGCACGCTCATCGCCGCGACGAACAGGACCGCCGCCCAGTGGTGGATCTGCCGCATCAGCAGACCGCCCCGGATGTCGAAGGAGATCCGCAACGTCGACTCGTAGGCCTCGGACATGTGCAGGCCCTTGAGCAGGCTGTAGGAGCCCTGGTACTCCACCTCGGCCATCGACGGCCGGAACCACAGGGTCAGGAACACCCCGGTGAGGATCAGGATGACGAAGCTGTAGAGCGCGATCTCGCCGAGCATGAAGGACCAGTGGTCGGGGAAGACCTTGCGCAGGTTCTTCTTGCCGATCTTGGCGATCCCGAGCCGGTCGTCGACCCAGCGGGCCGCGCTGGGCAGTTCCTGTTGAGCCATCCGCCACCTCGATCATCGAGACACCGACCGGTCCTGCTGACCGGGTCGTCAGCCGATGAAACTTATGCACAATTCATGCACTTCACGCCGTATCTGTAAAGAATCAGGCGGGCTTGCATAAGTTTGAGGCTCGGTCAGGCGGGGAGGGCGAGTGCGATCGCCGCGCTCTGGAGATCGGTCAGCGGGGCGGCCGACGGTGGCCAGCCGGGACCGGCCGGCAGGGTCGCGACACCCGTGGCCGCCACCAGGTTGCGGAGCCGGAGCTGCCCCGGCCGGCGAACGCTGGCCCACAGCACGACGGCGTACGGCGTACCGCGGGCGATCGCCTGCAGAACGGCCGGCTCGGTCATGTCCGGATCGAGCAGCACCACCGGTTGACCTCGCTCCAGCAGCACCGCTCTGAGGATCGTCATCGGCATCGTGTGCCGGTCCTGCGGGCAGTGCACCAGAAAGGTCGGCGCCGGCCCGTCCGCGCGCAGCCGCCGACTCTGCAGATAGCGCTCGACCGCGCCCTCCACGGCACGGGCCAGGATCAGTTCGAGATCGGTGCAGTCCTGCTGCTGCTCGTAGCGCGAGCCCAGCATCCTGAACGCGGGCGCGATCACTTCGGTCCACGCGCGGGCCGCGCCGTACGCCGTCAGGCAGTCGTCCAGCAGATCGGCCAGCTCGCCCAGCGCCAGCGACTCGGCGACGTCGAGAAGTCGCTGCCCGGCCAGGCTCTGCCCGTCGGCCAGGTCCTCCACGGACTCCGGCCGGGTGCTCAGCCGGGCCGCGTCCGCGGCGGAGATGCCGGCCGCGATCAACCGCTGCATCCGGCGGAACCGGTCGACGTCGGCCACCGTGTACCGCCGATGCTGACCGGCCGTCCGGCTCGACGGGGACAGCCCGTACCTGGCTTCCCAGCTGCGCAGGGTCATGGCCGGAATCCCGAGCAGCGCCGAGACCCGCCCCACCGGCAGAACCGCGGCCGCCGGGGCATCGTCGATCAGTGCACCGTCGGACGCCATGGGCCAACCATGGCACGGCTTGCGCCGATCAGCGGCAAGTGAACAACTTCGCCGTCCGGCCGAAGCCTCTGCCGCGGCGCGACGATCCGGTGACCGGGCCCGAGGCCGGGCGGTCACGCGCGCTGGGTTGTTCAACGCGCGTGACCTGGCAGCCCGGCTGTCCGCGCGGATTCGTGGCCACGTGGGCAGCCGGTTCCCCATCGCGCCGCAAGCCAACCACCGCAAGCGGTGAAGCGGAGCTCAGCTCGTCCGCGGAATCACAGTCACGGCCGCGACGGCGTTGTTGACGATCATGGCCGTCATGGTGCGCGTCACTGCCTCGGCGGCCGCTCCGGCACCCCAGTTGCCCTGCTCGAGCTCCTTGGCGCGGGCGATCACCGCGGAGTTCCAGGGAATCTCGCTGTGGAACTGGGGAAGCGTGCCACTGCCCGAGATCAGCGCTGCCAGCGCGGCCACCCGGGCGGTGGGATCCACGCCGTCCACCAGTGCTTCCCGTACTGCGGCCAGCAGCTCGGCCCGCCGCCCGTTCGAGCCCTCCGACAGTGCTTTCGTGGTGAACACGAACAGCGTCTTGCGCTCACGCTGCTCGATGTCACCCCGGTCGACCAGCCGCTGCAGGAGTGGTTCCCGCAACGCCGGGCCGACCGCCGCCAGGACGGTCTGGACCCGGCGAGGCTTCTCGGCGATGTAGTCCCACGCCGACCTCAGGGTGGGGTCGATGGGGACGTGGTCCTTGACCGTCTCCAGCTTGCCGCCCGACGGGGAAAACGTCACGCTCTCCTGCAGGGCGAGATCCGCGAGCACCGCTCCGCCGAGGGTGTAGAACAACGTGTTCTCACCCGCGATCGTGCCGGAGCGCGGCTGGAAGAGCAACAGCAGCAGATCCTCGGCCAGGGTCGGCTCGTCCTGATAGGTCATCGTCTTCCTCGAAGGTCGGTGGGGTGGTGCTCAACGGCAGCTGGACTGACGATCGGTGGCCGGCCACCGTACCGCGTAGTTGCCTACAGCAAGCTACTGCGACCGCGTGCCGGTGCGTTGCGTTCCGTCACCGCGGTTCGGCGTCCGCCGAGCAGTGGTAGTCGTGCGCCGGCCGTTCACCGGTCAGCAGGAACGTCGTCACCGCGTGCTTCGCGCACTGGTTCTTGCTCATCGGGTAGACGCCGTGACCGCCCTGGTCGGCGGTGACCATCGTGGCCCGCGCACCGAGTGCCTTCCGCATGTTCAGGGCGCCGGCCAGCGGGGTGGCCGGGTCGCGCAGGTTCTGCACCATCAGCACGTTCGCCGGACCACGGTCGGTGATGCGGACCGCGGGCTCGGTCGGCTCCGGCCAGAACGCGCAGGGCGTGATGTTGGCGCCCGCCGCGCCGAACAGCGGGTACCGGATCCGGTCCACCGCGACGTTGCGCTGGTAGCTCTTGACCGACTTCGGCCAGGCCGCGTCGTTGCAGATCATGTAATAGCGGGCCGAGATCAGGTTCTCGATGTTGTCCACCGAACCAGGCAGCGGCTTCGGCGACTGGTTCGCGTCCAGCGAGCGCCAGAGGTCGGCCAGGATCGGCAGCTGGGCCGAACCGTAGAGAAAGCCGAAGTTGATCAGCCGGAAGGCAGCGCCGTCGAACGGTCCCTCGGGTGTCTGAACCGGCTTGCGGTCCAGCCGGCCGGCGAGTTCGAAGTACTTCGCCCGCACCTGGGACGCAGTGCGGCCCAGGCCGTACTCCCGGTGGTTGGCCGCGACGTACTTCGCGAAGTCGGGGAACCGGTCCTCCACACCCCGCGACCAGAGCCGGTCGCTGGCGTAGTCCCAGCCGCCCGCGCCGAGGTTGCTGTCGAGCACGATCCGGTCGCTGCGCTGCGGGAACAAGGTGGTGTAGACAGCGCCGAGGTGGGTGCCCCAGGAGGCGCCCGCGAACGAGATCTTCTCCTCTCCCAGCGCGATCCGGATCCGGTCCATGTCCCGGGCGGTGTTCGCCGGGCTCACGTGCGGAAGCATCCAGGCGGTCTTCGAGGTCGCGCACTGCTGGGCGATCTGCCGCGCCTCGCCGGCTCGCTTGGTCACGTCGGCGGCGTTGAGCGCGTACGGCGGAATGTTGCCCGAAGCTTGTTGCGCCGTCGTGAGGTCACACGTCACCGGCGTACTGCGGCCCATGCCCCGGGGATCCATCCCGATCACGTCGTAACTGTCGCGGACACTCTGCGGCAGCCCCAGCGTGACGAGCATGGCCGGGTAGCTCTGGCCGGGAGCCGGGCCACCGGGGTTCGTCAGCAGCACTCCCCGCCGCTGCTCCGGCTTCTTGCTCGCCAGCCGCGACACCGCGATCTCGATCGTCCGGCCCTCGGGGGCCCGGTAGTCCAGCGGCACCTTCAGCGTGCCGCACTGCATCTCGGCCGGCATCGGCACCGTGGAGATGCCGGCCGGACACTTCTCCCACTTGATCCCGCTCGATGCCGGCGCAGGCGCGGCCGCTGAACCGGCCTGCGACACCCCAGGCACCAGAGCGGTACCTATCGACACGGCGACGACGGTCAAAGGAACTGTTAGACGCTTCATACTTCCCTCCGGACGGTGCTGTTGACCTCACCCACCCTTCGCGAATCACCCGCCCGGTACATCGACCGCCCGCTCATCCCACGTCAACCGAAAGTACCGACCGGGTCGTCCATCGGTTGACGCCGCGGCTCACTCACCGGCTCGAGCCCCTTGGTTGCCGCCGGCCTCCTTCGCGGCCGCTTCGGCGGTCTCGGCCCGGCGGCGAACGCCGGTCATCTGGTTGGTGTGCTTGAAGAACAGGCCGGCGTCGAAAGTCTGGGCCGGCCTGATCGACAGCCTGCCCATCAGCTCCGTGGCGATCAGATGGATCGTCGTGTCGTACAGCGCGTTCAGGGCCGAGTCCGGCACGTTGAGGAGGACTCCGGCGCTGTTGTCCTTGAACTGCTCGAAGATCCGGTCCTGTACGCCGCCCGCCCATTCCTGCCAGATACCGTCCATGGTGCTGATCCGCTGATCGCCACTGACCGTGCCGAGTTCCTCCTCGGCCCGCGCCAGCCGCTCCTGCTGGAACGTGTCGGCCACCTCGACGACACTGCGTTTCAGCAGGTCCCAGGCCTTGCTGAGGACCTTCGTCGCCGCTCCCGCGCCGACCTGGTCGAGCCCGATACCGGTGGCCAGGATGCTCGCGCGGATCGGCACCTCGGAGTAGTTCAGGATCTCCTTGACCTGCTGGACGTACTTCGTCGCCAGCATCGCGGCCACCGCGGTCCGGTTGCCGTCGAGCTGACCGCACACCTCGGCGTAGACCTTCTCCTTGTCCTGCTGCATCTCCTTGACGCGCGCCTTGGCCTGCCGGTGATAGGAGGCCGTGATCGCGGCGTTGGTCAGGAAGTCGACACCGGTGCGGGCGATCCCCAGGGAGATGTCGGCCGCGACACCGGCGGTTCCGCTGGCGTAGCCGGCGCCCTCACCGGCGGCCGAAGCCACCGCTTCGGCGTTGCTGTAGATCCTGTTCATCGTCTCGAGGTCGCTCTCGAGCTTCTGGTGTTCCTTGTCCGGGGACAACTTCGCCAGCGCCTTGTAGATCTCGAAGTGGAAGGCCTTGGAGCACAGGTCGCCGATCTGCTCCAGCTCGACCTGGCGGCGTTGCTGCCGGTAGGTGGTCTGCTCCTTGGCCACCAGGTACTTCGTGGCGACCCGCTGGTCGGGAAGCGCGTCGGGATCCTTGCCGTCGGAGTAGGTGATGATCAGGTCCGCGACCACGGCCAGCGCCTGGCTCTCGGTCTCGAACTGCTGGAGGATCCGGCCCGCCTGCATCTCCGCCTCGTAGAGCGCCTTCTTGCCGGTCTCCGTGTAGCGCATCACTTCGAGCGTCCGGCAGTCCCTGATCATGGCGACAAGTTCGTCGACCTGCCGTACCTCGATCCGGCCCTCGACCAGCTGGGCGTCGATCGCTTGCCGCATCGACCGGAAGCTCAGTTCCGGATCTCCCTGCCGCAGCAGTGCCGCGGCCTTGCCGCCGGCCGCCACCTCGAGTTGCTTGAGGTCCGCGCCGGCTTTGGCGCTCTGGATGCTCTGGACGGCCAGGTGCGTGAAGGCTCGGCGGAGTGTCTTGTCGTAGCGCAGATCGAGGTCGGCGAGGCTGGAGAGGAAGCCGCCTTCGTGCTTCTTGAGCCGGGCCACCGCCTGGCCCTTGCGTTCTTCCTTCGAGGCCTTCTTGCCCTCGGCGCCGGTGTCGGTGTCGGTCTGGGTCATCGGGATCTGTCTCCTTCGGCCGGGTCAGGCGGGTTGGCTCGAGGACAGTGCTGCTTCGACGATCTCGGCGAGATCGTCGTCGGTGAAGTCCGCGATCAGCTCCTGCAGCACCTCGTCGGCCTCGAGGTCGGCGGTCAGCGTTGTCATTGCCTCCGTCAGTCCCTGCTCGGCGTCCGGCAGGAGCAGCAACGGGAGTACTCCGTCGAACCAGCCGGCCAGCTCGGAGGGCGGAAGTTCGCTCCAGTCCGGTCGCCGGCGATCGAGGTCCTCGGTCAGCCAGTGGTGCCAGTCGCCGCGGAGCTCGGTCAGCTCGTCGAGTTGGGACCGCTGTTCGGGGCTCAGCCAGGAGACGTCACGCGGAGCCGTGGGGCTCAGCAAACTGGGGAGGGCGGAGTCGAACCAGGTGATGAGTTGGCCGTGGCCGGAATGAGCCCAACCGGGCCACCATTCGTCCATCTGGGCGGGAAGCCAGGCCTGCCAGTTGCCTCTGGTGGAGGTGAGGGTGTCGAGGTGGTGCTGCTGTTCGGGGGTCAGCCAGCTGAGGTCGCGCGGGTCGGCGGGGTGCGGGGTCAGCAGGCTGGGGAGGGCGGAGTCGAACCAGGTGGTGAGTTGGCCGTGGTCGGAGTGGGTCCAGTCGGGCCACCATTCGTCCATCTGGGCGGGAAGCCAGTTGCCCCAGTCGCCTCGGACGGGCGTGAGGGTGTCGAGCTGGGTTCGCTGCTCGGCGGTCAGCCAGCCGAGGTCGAGCGGGTTGGCTGCTGTTGCGGTCGCAGGGGGAGCGGCAACTTGTCGAGGTACCAGCCCGTCCATGGCGCCGGCGAACCAGGCGGCCAACTCGCCGGGAGTGGATCTCGACCAGTCCGGCCACCACTGGTCGAGCTGGATCGGCAGCCAGTCGCGCCAGTCGCCGTGGGTGGCGGCCAGGGTGTCCAGACGACCCCGCTGTTCGCTGTCGATCCAGCCGAGAGCGATCGACCGGACGCGTTCGTCCAGCCAGTCCCTACGGCGTTCGTCGTCCTCTTGCTGCCAGTTGGGCCAGGAGTGGTCCAGGTACCTGCCGAGGTGCTCGGGCCAGTTTCCCTGCCAGGCGGACGAGCTGCTGTCCGCGAGATACCTTTCCTGCTCTTCGCCGACCCAGCGAAATCCCTCCGCTTCGGTCACGGGCTGCTCCCTTCGATCGAGGTCCACGCCGCCGCGGCGGCACGCCTCACTATCTGCAGTACAGGACCGCGGGCGGGGAAGAAGCCGGACCAGCGATCGTGCACCCGCCGCTGCCCGATCAGGCGGCCGGCCCGGACCGTCGTCCTGGCCGGACGGAGCCGCCGGTCAGAATAGGCCGCGCAGCTCTCGCCGGGAGCCGATGCCGAGCCGGGCGAAGATGTTGCGCAGGTGGTACTCGACGGTCTTGGGGCTGACGAAGAGCTCGGCCGCGATCTCCCGGTTGGTGAGGTCACGCAGCACCAGTTCGGTCACCTCGCGTTCGCGTGCCGTCAGCTCGGGCAGCCGCCGCGGTACGGGTTCGGCGGTCAGCATCGCCAGATCGGTGGCCAGCCGCCGGCGGTAGGGCAGGGCCGACAGGGCGCCGAGACACTGATCCGCGGCGGTGAGCCAGCGCGCCGCGCCGATGCGGTCGCCGATGCCGAGCAACCGCCGGCCGTGCTCGTGGAAGAGCAACCCGTCGGCCAGCCGTGGCCGCGGTGCGAGCAGCGTGCGGAGCTGCTCCTCCGCCAGGTCGATCGCCAGCTGTTTGTTGCCCTCGGCATCGGCCTGGCGTGCGGCCAGCCGGGCGATCGTACTGCCCAGCATCGTGCTGTCCTGAGCACGCTCCCGCAGCGCTGTCAGTTCACCGGCCGCCTCCGCGAGTTCTCCGCTGTCCTGCAAGGAGTGGATCAGCAACGGTCCCCAGAAGGTGCTCCACCACTCGTGCAGCCCGCTCGGCGGACCACCTCGGGAACGCAGCCCGGGCACGACACTCAGCGCACGCAGGACGCCGCGGCTGTCGCCACGGGCCTCGCACAGCAGGCCGGCCGCGATGGCGGCGTACCGGAGATCCTGCGGACCGCCGAACCGCCGGGCGGCGGTCTGGGCAGACCGGACCAGGCCGTCCGCCGTGCTCCAGTCGCCGCGGGCCGACGGAACCAGCGAAGCGGCCAGGTGGCTGATCACCTGGTTCATCGCCGGCTGGTCCTCGTCCACCAGCAGTGAGGCCCGGCGCATCGTCAGCGCGCTGCTGTCCCAGTCACCCAACTGGTACTGCGCCGCGGCCAGATAGCAGTGCGGCTGGACCCCGGACAGCATCGGGACACCGGCTTCCTGACGTCGGACCACCTCGGTGAGATCGCCTTCGGCCTCCTCGATCAGCCCGGTCAGTGTCCGGATGGCACCGCGGCAGGCCAGCGCCTCGAGATCGTGGGTCGACACGTCGGACGGATGATCGGAGAGATGACGAAGTTCGTCGAGGCCGGCCGGAAGCCCGTCGCGCCGGCTGCGGGCGACAGCGCGCAGACAAGCCACGTAGTCACGCTGCTGCACCGGTACGCCGGGGGTGGTCAGCGCGACGTCGGCGTACCTCATGGCGCTGTCGGCGTCGCCGCGCCAGACGCTGATACCGGTCAGCCCGGCGGCCGCCGTACCGCGCACCCAGCCTTCCGAGGCGATCGCCGTGCTGACCTCGAAGGCTTCCCGGAGATGATCTTCGGCAGCGCTTCGCTCGCCGGTGACGTAGAGCTCGCACAGACCGAGAGCCAGGCTGCGCAGCGCCGACGGCGCGCAGCGGGTCGCGCGGGCATACAGCGTCCTGGCGCGGCCCCGGCCGGGGCTGAACATGATGTGGATCATCGAGGTCAGCAGCAGCTTCTCGCTCAACGGACCCCAGGGCGCGAGCTCGGCAGCCCAGCCCAGGAACGTCGCGGCGGCGTCATGGTTGCCTTGGGCCCCTTCTTCGCCGGCTGCCTGCTCCAGCTGCCGGGCCAGCTTCGCGTCGGTCGAACTGACCGCCGCCACCCGGTGCCGCCAGGCCTGCAGATGCTCGACCGTGGTGGCGGCCCGCTGGTGCAGCGAGCCGCGCCGGACGGGGCTCAGCGCCGAGTAGATCGCCTCGCGCTGCAGTTCGTGGGTGATGGAGACCGGGCAGGACGGTTCCTCGGGGAACCAGATCGCCAGGCCGGCCTCGATCGCGGGCCCGAGTGCTTCAGCCGCCGTTTCGACCGCAGCCACCTCGGCGGCCTGCGCAAGCGAGGGTCTGCCGCCGAGGACGGCCAGCGCCTCGAGCAGCGCCTGGGACGGCGGCGGAAGGTTCTCGAACCGGCGCCGTACTCCGGTCGCCACCGACGGCGGAACCGTCCGGCCCCAGTCGATCCCGGGCGATTGCTGGGACCCGACCTCGCGCAGGATCGTGCGTAGCAGCAGAGGATGACCGCGGGTGAACGAGTGGAACCGCCGGACCGTCGCGGTCGGTAGCTGGTGGCCGGACAGCTGCCGGGCGAGATCGGCCACGTCGACCAGGTCCAGACCGCCGAGTTCGAGCTGAAGCTCCGCCGGAGTCGCATGGAGCAGACGATCGACGGCCGGGTCGTCGGGCTGCTCCCCGGAGCGGGCCAGAAGCACGACCAGCACTTCCTCCGACCAGATTCGCCGGAGCAGGAATCGCAGCGCCTGCAGGGACGAGTGGTCCGCCCATTGGAGATCGTCGACGACGAGGGCGACCGGCGTCAGTTCGCCGACGAGCTCCAGGAGCTGGGTTCCGATCGCGAGCGGGTTGGCGCCCGGCAGTCTGGCGGCGCCGAGGGCCGGTGTCCGGGACCTTGTCTCGGCCGGTACCCGGGACAGCAACTGGTCGACGATGCCCAGCTCCAGCGGGCGTTCGGAGAGGTCGCCGATCGCCGACAGCACGGTGAAGCCCTCGAGGTCGGCCAGGAACCGGCTGATCAGGGCCGACTTGCCGATTCCCGGCGCACCCCGGATCACCGCGGTCCGGTGCTGCCCGGAGCGGACCTTGTGGGCGAGGTCGGTCAGCCGGCGGAGTTCTTCGGTCCGGCCGACGAAGTCACGGTCCGCCGCCCGCGCGGCGGTTCCTCGGGTCATGGGCGCCTCAACTCCCTGGATCGGCGAAGAGGGGGGTTCGCCGGTCACGGCCTGGCATCGCAGGTCAGCCCCATAACTGATGCCCGAGGCCCAGAGTTACGGCCGAGGGCGAGTGTCGCCCAGATGTTATCCATCCGTGATCAATGATCAGAACCGGAGGCGCTGGTCCGCCGACCGGACCATCTTGACGACATCGTTGTTAGCGTTAACAGTTGTGCCTCGACAGCGACTTCCAGCTCGGAGGAGCCCCTTGATGAGTCCCCAGCCCGCGGCCCGTGCGATCGTCGACCTGGATCTGGAAGGTCCGGTGATCAGCCGGCAGTTGTACGGCCATTTCGCCGAGCATCTGGGACGCTGCATCTACGACGGGTTCTACGTCGGCGAGGACTCGGAGATTCCGAACGAGGGCGGCATCCGGCTCGACGTGGTGGAGGCGCTGCGCCGGCTGAACATCCCGAACCTGCGGTGGCCGGGTGGGTGTTTCGCCGACGAGTACCACTGGCGGGACGGGATCGGCCCGCGGGGGTCGCGGCCTTCGATGGTCAACAGTCACTGGGGCAAGGTGGTGGAGAACAACCACTTCGGCACCCACGACTTCCTGGCTCTGTGCGAACTGCTGGGCGCCGACCCGTACGTGAACGGCAACGTCGGCAGCGGCACGGTGCGGGAGATGAGCGACTGGATCGAGTATCTGACCGGCAGCAAAGACTCCCCGATGGGCCGGTTGCGGACGGAGAACGGCCGGGAGGAGCCGTGGCGGGTGCCGTTCTGGGGGATCGGCAACGAGGCCTGGGGGTGTGGTGGCAACCTGCGGGCCGAGGCGTACGCGGATCTGGCGCGGCAGTTCGCGACGTACTGCCGTGATCACGGCGACAACCGGCTGTACCGGATCGCGGCGGGGGCCAACAACGACGACTACGCCTGGACCGAGACGCTGATGAAGGCGATCAGCAGTCTGGGGTCCACAAGCGAACCTCGCGGCTACTACCAGGGCATCTCGGTCCACTACTACACCACCTCGGGCCATTGGGACCGCAAAGGCAGCGCCACGGAGTTCGACACCGAGCAGTACTACCGGACGATGATCGCGGCGCGTCGGATCGACCAGCTGCTGGCCGGCCACTCGGCGGTGATGGACTGCTACGACCCGGGGAAGAAGGTCGGGCTGGTGCTCGACGAGTGGGGCACCTGGTGGGATGTTGCCCCGGGCACCAATCCGGGCTTCCTCCACCAGCAGAACACCCTCCGGGACGCGCTGGTGGCCAGCGTGCACTTCGACGTCTTCCATCGCCGCGCCGATCGGCTGGTGATGGCGAACATCGCCCAGACCGTCAACGTCCTGCAGGCGATGCTGCTGACCGACGAGGACCGGCTGGTGCTCACCCCGACGTACCACGTGTTCGAGATGAACAAGGGCCACCAGGACGCGGCCTCCCTGGCGGTGCACCTGCGGACGTCGGGCACCAGCGTCCAGGTCGGTGAGGAAGAGCTGGACACGCTCTCGATGTCGGCAAGCGTCAAGGACGGCACCGTACTGTTCTCCGTCACCAACCTCGACGCGGACCGCCCGGTCGCCCTCACCCTCGACCTGCGCGGCGGCCGGCTGGCCGGCCCGGCCGCACGGATCCTGACCGCCGACGCGCCGCAGCGCCACAACACGGTGACCGGCACGGCGGTCGAGGCCAAGCCGTTCGATGCGCTCACCCAGACCCCCGGCGGTCTCGAACTCGAACTGCCACCGCACTCGTTCGTCACCATCAGCGGACGACTGGTGGAGTAGGGCTGCTGGCTTCACCACGCCGTCGTACGACGACAGTTGAACGTTCGGGCCGCGGAGGAGTTCAATGACGCCATGACCGATCTCGCGGCGAAGGCCAGTGAACTCCTCCGGCTCCACCACACCGGCAGCACTCTGGTGCTGCCGACCGTCTGGGACGCGTGGTCGGCGCGAGCAGTCGTCGCCGCCGGCTTCCCGGCGCTGAGCATCGGCAGTCATCCGCTGGCCGACTCCCGCGGCCAGGCGGACAACGAAGGAATGACTCTCGACGACGCGCTCGACGGCATCCGGCGGATCACCGCCGCGGTCGACGTACCGGTGACCGCGGACGTGGAATCCGGCTACGACACTCCGGCGGCCGAGCTGGTGGAGCGGGTGCTGGAGGCGGGTGCCGTCGGCATCAATATCGAGGACACCGTGCACAGCGAGGGCCGGTTGCGCGAGGTCGAGGAGCACGCCGACTACATCGGCGCCCTGCGCGCCGCGGCCGACCAGGCCGACATCGAGCTGGTCATCAACGCCCGCACCGACGCCTTCGTCGGCAAGGTCAAGACGTTCGACGACCCGCTCGCCGAGGCGGTACGCCGCTCCCAGGCCTGCGAAGCCGCCGGCGCCCGCTGCGTCTACCCGGTCAACATCCCCGACGCGGAGAGCCTCGGCATCCTTCTCGCGGAGCTGTCCGGGCCGCTCAACGTCACCGCCCACCCGATCAACGGCGCCTACTCGGGATCTTTCGAGGAGCTGAAGGCGGCCGGAGTCCACCGGATCACCTTCGGCCCGCTCCTGCAGATGGCGCTGGCCGAGAACCTCACCGCCCTGGTCGACCCCTGGCGCTGACGACCGGCTGTCGTTCTATCGTTGGGCCGCATGAGCCACCAGCAGCCGCCTTCGCCGTACCAGCAGCAGCCGCCGCAGTACCCGATGGGGATGCTGCACCTGACCATCCAAGGCAGCGTCATGACCAGCAACATGATTCCGCCGACGGTGCGTCTGAACGGCTACCCGGTGTCGGTGAAGCACGGCCGCAACGACATCCCGGTCTATGCCGGACCGCTGCACGTCGACATCCACTCCCAGTGGATGCGCACGTTCGGCAAGGCCTCGATCGACTTCACCGTGGTGCCGAACCAGGTCGTGCCGGTGTTTTACGCGGCGCCGTACCACCAGTTCGCCTCCGCCGGCAGCATCGGCCACACCAAGGTGAAGCGCAACGGCCTCGGCGTACTCCTCGCCCTGGTCGGGCTGATCGTCGTCCTGAGCCTGCTCGTCATTCTCGTCGCCGCGCTCGGCAGCTAGCCGGAACAATTAGATGGGTCGCACATCCAGGCGATGGTGACCCATGACGTATCTACCGTGCCCTGCACGGCGGCACCGACCCGCGGTGGCGCCTGGCGAAGGGTGGGGTTTTCCATGGACCTGAACCGGAGGCGGTTGCTCGCGCTCGGTGCCGGAGCGGCGGTGGCGGCCGGTGTCACTGGGTCGGCGACGGCCGCGGAAGCGACGGGCGGCGGCGTACCGTCGGACGCTGCGCTGGCGCGCACACTGGGGTTGCGGAGCAAGTACGCGAAGGGTCAGCACTACGTGATCGGCGGCCGGGGTGAGCCGCTGGTACTCCTGCCGGGCTGGCCGCAGACCTGGTGGTCGTTCCACAAGATCCTGCCGGCGCTGGCGAAGCGCTACACGGTGATCGCCGTCGACCTGCGAGGAATGGGCGGATCGGCCAAGCCGGCGGGCGGTTACGACAAGAAGACGATGGCCGCTGACGTCCACACGCTGATCCGGCACCTCGGCTACGACTCGGTCCACATCGCCGGCCATGACATCGGCGCGATGGTCGCGCACAGCTTCGCGGTCAACCACCGCGCCGCGACCCGCAAGGTCGTCCTGATGGACGTCGGCCATCCCGACCCGTCCCTCTACGACATCCCGCTGCTGGTACGCCCCGGCCACGGCTTCAGCCTGTGGTGGTTCGCCTTCAACCAGGTCCAGAGTCTGCCCGAGAAGCTGATCACCGGCCGGTCGCGGTACATCGTCGACTACTTCATGGACGCCTTCCCGCCGGACCCGTCCACCATCGGCGAACTGTCCCGGCGCGTCTACGCCCACGCGTACGCCGGTCCGGAGGCGATCCGCGCGGGCAACGCGTGGTACCAGGCGTTCCACCAGGACGTGCTCGACTTCGCCGGCTACGGCAAGATCACCGCACCGTTCCTCGGCCTGACCTCGGAGTACAGCTTCGAGTCCAACCAGGCCGCCTGGGCGGGGCAGGGCACCGACGTACGGGTTCACAAGGTTCCGGGCACCGGCCACTTCCTCGCCGAAGAGAATCCTCAGGCGGTCATCAGCGAGCTGACCAGTTTCCTCGGTTAGGCCCGGCCGCTCGAACCCGCCGGGGTCAGCCGAAGTCGGCGGGGACGATGTGAAGCTTCTCGGCGATGCGGGCGAGGGCCTTCCGGTCGGTCGGGTTGAGCGCGTCGAGGACGGTACGGCGTACTGAGCGCAGGTGCGTGGGCGCGGCCAGTTCGACCAGGTCGAAGCCGGCGTCGGTGAGCTCGGCGAGGGTGTAGCGGCCGTCGGCCGGGTCGGGGTTCCGGACGATCCAGCCGCGCTGTTCGCAGCGTTTGACGACGTTGGACAGACGGGAGAGCGACCCGCTGGCGAGGAAGGCGAGCTCACCCATCCGCAGTCTGCGGTCGGGGGCTTCGGAGAGATGGCTGAGGACGACGTACTCGAACAGGGTGAGGCCGTGCTCCTGCCGCAGCGGTGACTCGAGCTTGCTGGGCAGGAGCAGGACCAGGGAGATCAGCCCGGTCCACGCGGCCTTCTCCTGCTCGTCGAGCCACCGCAGTTCGTCGTCCTCGTGCTCGCTCATCCGCTCTCCCGCGCTGCTCGTCGCTCCGTCCCGCCGATGGTGAATTCTGCCATCACTTTGAGCTTGAAGTGATCCCGGGCTACTATGACTTCAAGCGTGAAGTCAGTATCTGGCGAAGCGCACTCCGAACAGAGATGAGGCATCACTCATGAGCACTGTCACCTTCGGCGTCGCCACGGGCTTCGGCGAGAAGCTGCACGAGGCCCTCGGCTACAGCGGAGCCGTCCGGGTCGACGACCGGGTCGAGATCTCCGGCCAGGCAGGCGTCAACGACGACCTGGTGGTTCCGGATGCGCTGAAGGACGAGATCGTCCTGGCCTTCGACAACGTGGAGCGCACGCTCGCGACGGTCGGCGCGACCTGGCAGGACGTCATCCACGTCAACTCGTACCACAAGGTCGCACCGGGCGACGACGTCATCGGCGACGACCACAACCTGGTGATGGCCGAGCAGTTCCGTCGTCGCCTCGGCGGCCGCGCGCCGATCTGGACGGAGACCGGCGTTACTGTCCTCGGCCTGGCGGCCATGCGGATCGAGATCCGCGTGACCGCCATCGTGGGCTCCGGAGACTGAATCGTGCGGTAGTCCTGGTGTCAGGCCGGCGGTGCCGGGCAGTGCTTGTCGTGCACCGGCCGGCGGCCGGTGACCAGGAAGTCGGTCACCGCGTTGTTGCCGCACTTGCTCGGGGTGAAGAGGTAGGCGCCGTGGCCGCCCTGGTCGATCGTCACCAGGCGTGCGCGATCACCGAACGCCCTGCGCAGCTGCAGGGCCGGCGGCATCGGAGTCGCCGGATCACGGAGGTTCTGGATCATCAGCACGTTGGCCGGGCCCCGGTCGGAGATCCTCACCTGCGGCTCGATCGGGTCCGGCCAGAACGCGCACGGCCGGATGTTGGCCGCGAAGGCGCCGTACAGCGGGTAACGGATGCGGTCGATCGCCACGTTGGCCTGGTAGGCGTGCACTGAGGTCGGCCAGCGGGAGTCGCCGCACACCACCGCGTAGTGCCCGGCCTGGAAGTTGTCGCCGGTCGGCGCCGCGGCACGGCCGGCTGCCGCCGCTGCGGCCGGCGCGGTCTTGCCGGTGTCGAGGGCGGTCTCGAGCTCGCGCCAGAGTTCGGCTAGCTCGAGCATCAGCGGGTCCGAGCGGAGGAACGTTGCGGTGACGACGCGGAACAGCGTGGCGTCGTACCCCAGGACGGGTGTCTTCTCGAGGCGCTTGACGAGCTCGAAGTACTTCGCGGTCACCGCGGCCGGCGTACGGCCGAGGCCGTACTTCGCGGGGTCGGACGACACCAGCTTCGCGAAGTCGGGGAACCGGAGCTGGACGCCCAAAGCCTGCATGCGCAGCGCGTCGCTGTCATAGCCGTCCGGGCCCAGGTTGCTGTCGAGGACGATGCGGTCGCTGCGGCTCGGGAACATCGTCGTGTAGACGGCGCCCAGGTAGGTGCCGTAGGACGCGCCGTAGTACGAGATCTTGGGTTGACCGAGTGCTTCGCGGAGCCGGTCCATGTCACGCGCGGTGTTCTTCGTCGTCATGTACCGCAGCAGGGAGCCGGTCGCCGACGCCGCGCACTGGTCGGCGACGGTCTTCGCAAACACGGCGGACTTCTTGACGTCGGCCAGGGTGGACGGTGCGGGCGGGTTCGAGGCGATCCCCTGCTGTGTGGGCGTCAGGTCGCAGGTCAGCGGCGTACTGTGGCCGATGCCGCGAGGGTCGAACCCGATCAGGTCGTAGCTGTCCAGCACCTGCTGCGGCAGTCCGCCCTTCACCAAGGTGTCGGCGAAGTTCAGCCCGCCCAGACCTGGGCCACCCTGGTTGAGCAGCAGAACGCCGCGGCGCTGCTCCGGCTTGGCGCTCGCCAGGCGGGAGAACGCGATGGAGATCTTCCGTCCCTCCGGACGGCGGTAGTCGAGCGGGACGTCGAGCGTCGCGCACTGCAGGCCTGGGCCGGTGGTGCCGGCCGGGCACGGTCCCCAGTGCACGGCCGGCCGCGAGGACTGCGCCGAAACGGAGGCTGCCGAAACTCCTCCGCCCGTCGCTATCACCGCTACGGCAGCAATTGCCGCAGGCAACGTTTTTCGGATCACAGAGTTTTCTCCTTGGATCGTCTCCCGCACGTCGTACCAGTCTGTCGTCGTTGCGCGAGGCAAACCAGTGACGTGGTGTCACGGATCGAGTGCCGCTGCACGCTTCGAGCTAGGCAGTGGGGTCGACGTCGTACCGCTCGCGGGCTTGCTCGATCTCGGGCAGGTGGTCGTCACTCCAGCGCAGGATCAGGTCGATCGGTGCGCGCAGTGTCTTGCCCAGCGGCGTGATCCGGTACTCGACCGCGACGGGCCGGACGTCCATCACCTGACGCTCGACGATGCCGTTGCGCTCGAGCCGCCGGAGCGTCGCGGTCAGCGACTTCTGCGAGGCGGGGACCAGCCGCCGCAACTGGTTGAACCGGCGGGGCTGCTCGCACAGCTCCTCGAGGACCAGAACGGACCACTTGTCGAGGATCTGCCCGAGCACCTCCCGGTGCGCCGCTGACACTTCGAGCCGGTGCGAGGTTTCGTCCACGAAACCTAGGTTAGTTGAAGTGCCCTTCGGATACCAGGTATCACTGAGATACCTAACCGAAGGAGCGCGCGTCATGACCGTGAAATTGATCAGCCCGCAAGGAATGCTGCAGCCTGCCCCCTACCACCACGTCGCCGTGGCGCAGGGCACGACCCACGTCCACGTCGCCGGGCAGGTAGGCCGCCGGGGCGACGAAGCATCGGCGTACGGCGACTTGTCCGCGCAGGTCGCCGAGGCTCTGCGCAGTACCGCTCTCGGACTCGCCGGGGCAGGGGCGACCTTCCAAGACGTTGTCCGCCTCACGTTGTATGTCACGCAGTGGAGCCCGGAGAAGATCGAACCGTTGATGGCAGGCGTGCAGTCGGTGGCCGAGGAACTGGGCCTCCCGATGCCGATGCCCCCGGCTTCCCTGATCGGCGTCGAGACGCTCTTCGAGCCCGGCGTACTGGTCGAAGTGGAAGCGACCGCGATCCTGCCCTGATCGCGAGGAGGCTTTCGATCAAGGCGACCGCGCACCATCGATGCCCGAGGGCGACGGCCGCGGCCACCAGTACGGCCGTCGCCCCGGCAGAAAAGCGCCGTACGGCTGCGCGGTGAGCGGGCTTCGGGCAGTGTTCATGTCGGTGCGGTTCACTGTCGGCTCCGCCCTTGTCACTGTGAGGAGTCAGTCGTGGATCGTCGGAGTTTTCTTCGTGCGGCAGTGATCGGTTCGTCCGCCTCGGTCGCTTTCGGGTTCAGCGTGGCGCCGCAGGCACTGGCGTTTCCTGCCCAGACCGGCCCCAGCCCGTACGGCGGTCTGCAGGCCGCCGATGCGAACGGCATCCTGCTGCCGCAGGGTTTCACCAGCCGGGTGCTGGCCAGGTCGACCCGAGTAGTGAGCGGTACGAGCTACACCTGGCACAGCGCGCCCGACGGCGGTGCCTGCTTCGCCGACGGCACCGGCTGGATCTACGTGTCCAACGCCGAGCTGAGCAGCGGGAGCGGCGGTGCGAGCGCTCTGCGGTTCAACAGCAGCGGCACGGTCACCAGCGCGTACCGCATCCTCTCCGGCACCACCCGCAACTGCTCCGGCGGCGCGACCCCGTGGGGCACCTGGTTGTCCGGCGAGGAGACCGACCTCGGCTACATCTGGGAGACCGACCCGTACGGCACCAATGCAGCGGTACGTCGCCCGGCGCTGGGCCGTTTCTCCCACGAGGCCGCCGCGGTCGACCCCGACCGGCGGGTCATCTACCTCACCGAGGACGTCTCCGACGGCGGCTTCTACCGGTTCGTCCCGACCACCTGGGGCGACCTGTCCGCCGGCACCTTGCAGGTACTTCGCGAGTCCGGCGGCGCGTTGTCCTGGGTCAGGGTTCCCGACCCCGACGGCAGCCCGACAGCCACCCGTCGTCAGGTGTCCGGCATGAAGACCTTCAACGGTGGCGAAGGCTGCTACTACCGCAACGGCACCTGCTTCTTCACCACCAAGGGCGACAACCGCGTCTGGGCCTACAACGCGGTCAACAACACCATCGCGATCGCGTACGACGACAACCTGACCAGCAACGCGCCGCTGACCGGCGTGGACAACATCACCGGCACCGCTGTCGGTGACCTGTACGTCGCCGAGGACGGCGGCAACATGGAGATCTGCATCATCACGCCGGCCGACGTGGTGGCCCCCTTCCTCCGGGTGAGCGGCCAGTCCGGCTCCGAGCTCTGCGGCGTCGCCTTCAACCCGGCCGGCAACCGCCTGTACTTCTCCTCGCAGCGCGGTACGACCGGCTCGAGCAGCGGCGGCATCACCTACGAGGTCACCGGCCCCTTCCGTACCGTCCGCTGATCTCACATCGACGCCGCTCAGGGTGGCTCTGCCCCTGGGCGGCGTCGGTACGGTGCTGCGCTCATGAGGTTGCATAAGTTTGGCCGAACCTATGCATCAATATCCGGGCCTTTGGGTATCAAATCCTCGTTTGAACCTGACCGTGGTCCAGCCCGTGGCCACGCCCGTGACAAGTGTCGCGAAGGTCAAAATCATGGCTACAGCTCCAACCGCTACCGCACTGGCCCCAACTCACTGCTCCACTCCACAGCAGCGCGCAGAACGCGAAGCAGCCACCCAGGCGCTGTTGCAGGAGCGAGCAACAACCACCGATCCTGGCGAGAAACAACGGCTGCTCGAGCACATCGTGGAACTGAACATCGAGATCGCCCGCGGCATCGCTCGCCGCTACCGCGACCGCGGCGCCGAAGCCGAGGACATCGAGCAGGTCGCGTGCCTCGCGCTGGTCAAGGCGACCACCGGTTACCGGCTGGATTCCGGTACTCCGTTCATCGGGTACGTCGTTCCCACGATCCGCGGCGAGATCAAGAAGTACTTCCGTGATCTCGCCTGGACGGTGCGGATCCCGCGCCGCCTGCAGGAACTCCAGGGCGCCATCACCACCAAGGTGCCGGTGCTGGAGCAGGAACTGAACCGGCAGCCCACCACCGCCGAGATCGCCGCCTACCTCGGCGCCGAGGCCAGCGAGATCGAAGAGGCCCGAGCCGCCAAAGGCTGCTTCCACGTGCTGTCGCTGGACCGCCCGTCCACCAGCGACGACGGCCCCGACCTGGCCGGTTCGATCCCGGCGAACCCCGACCAGGACCTGGAACAGTTCGAAACCCTGGACCAACTGGCTCCGCTGCTGGAAGAACTCGACGACCGCTCCCGGCGCATCCTCCATCTCCGGTTCGTCGAGGCCAAGTCGCAGAGCCAGATCGGGGACGACATCGGCCTCAGCCAGATGCAGGTCTCGCGAATCCTCAAAGCGATTCTCAACCGTCTCCGCGCCCGACTGGGCGTCACCACCTACGCCGCGGCCTGATGCCGGATTCGTTGCGGCACCACGACGCACCCGCGCGGCCGTTCACCCGAACGACCGATACTCCTCAACAGAAAGCCGGACCCTGATGCCCAGCGTTTCCCGTACCTTCACCGTTGAGACCGAGCCTGCGATCGTGGTGCCGTATCTGGCCGACTTCGGCAACGCCGAGCAGTGGGACCCCGGCACCGAGCAGTGCACCCGCAACGATGCTGGTCCGGTCGAGGTTGGCTCGACGTGGCACAACACTTCCAAGATCGCGGGCGTCACCACCGAGCTGACCTACACCCTCGAAGAGCTCGCCGACCACCGGATCGTGCTGGTCGGCCGCAACGACACCGCCACGTCCACCGAGACCATCGAGGTCACCCCCAACGGCGCCGGCTCGCGGATCAGCTACACCAACCAGATCGACTTCCACGGCGCGGCCAAACTCGCGGCTCCGGCGGCCAAAGTCGTGTTCGAGAAGGTCGCCCACGACACCGAGAAGCAAATGACCGACGTACTCAACGCGCTCGCGCAGTAGGAGGAAGAAAGGTCTTGTCGCTGCTGTTCTGAACGACAAGACCTTTCGGGTGCTCCACCAGTGAGCGGGGCTCCGGAGGTTGATTCGGTGCCCACCATGCAGCGGATGGGTGCTCCGGGCTCAGTCGAGCAATGTCTCGAGCCTGGCTCGGAGGTCGCTTTCCACTCCGCCGACCTCCACCACTTTGTCGCGGCTGGTTGCTCCCCGCACCAACCTCACAGCCGAGCGGCGTACGCCGAACGCAGCCGTGATCGCCTCCAAGACAGCTTTCGTCGCCTGGCCTTCCACCGCACGGGCTGCAACTGCGACCACCAGAGCCTCGCCTGACGGACCGTCGTACCGGCCGCCTACGCTTGTTCGCGAAGCACCCGGCCTGACCCGAAGCAGCATTCTCATGGCCGAATTCTCGCCCGATCAGACAGCCGGAATGACGGCCGCGCCGGATTGGGAAGCCGTGCGGTGTCTGTCGTCGGTGCCCACCGCCTGCCGGAGGAGTTTGAGCGCGGCCTCGGACGAAGAGCCGGCGGGCGTTGTCATCGCGATCAGGCTCTGCTCCGGCGACCGGACGATCCCGAGCGTCTGCTGCGTAACGGTGACCTTGCCGACCAGCGGATGCTGCAGGTCGTAGGAGGCGGCGTCGCACGGAGCGACTCGATGGTCGGCCCACAGCGCGACGAACTCCGGGCTCTTCATCGAGAGCTCTCCGATCAGCGCGGCCAACTCGGGATCCTCGGGGTGAAGCCCGACGGCGATCCTCAGATTTCCCACCACGGCTCGCGCCTTTCGGTTCCAGTCCGTGTAGAGCTCACGGCAGTGCTCGTCGAGGAAGATCATCCGGCTCGTGTTCGGGCGCTGAGCCGGATCGTCAGGTAGTGCTGGATCGATGTGTCCGGCAAGCAACGCATGGCCCAGCTCGTTCCAGGCCAACACGTCAGTACGCCGTCCCAGAACCAGCGCAGGTGTTCCGTCCAGAGCCCGCAGCAGATCGAGCGTCTCGGTCGTGACCTGCTCAGGCTTGCGGCGACGGGCTTTCGGAGTACGGCGGGACGCCTTCGCCAGCCGTTCGAGGTGCTCTTGTTCGGCGGGGTCGAGCCTGAGCGCGCGGGCGATCGCCTCCAGTACGTCGGGCGACGCACTGCGCGATTGACCCTGCTCGAGCCGCGCGTAGTACGACACGCCAACTCCTGCCAGCTGGGCCAACTCTTCTCGCCGCAGGCCTGGCACACGCCGCCGTGGCCCGAAATCGCGCAGCCCGACGTCCTCTGGACGCAGTCGCGCGCGTCGTGCTCGCAGGAAGTCACCGAGCGGTCCAGAAGCGTCCATTTCTCCAGTATTCGTGGTCGTTCAACCTGCAGCCACACCCTGCCAGGGGTACGACGCAGGAGGTGTGGTCGCCCAACCGTCGCCGCAGCAGACTCGGCAGCGCACCACCACGGCGTCACGCTCGCCGCCGTGCCGAGCAAGCCCCGAGGACGGACGATGGATCAGATCACGTTGGGCGATGTCACCGTCACCCGCATCAAGGAGTACTACGGCTCGGTCGCGATGAGCCCCGCCGCCTTCTTCCCCGAGAGCCCCAGAGGTGCCTGGAGCAAACACGAGGACTGGCTCGCACCGGATTTCGTGGATCCGGCGACGCAGGAGTGTGTCTCGGCCATCCAAACCTGGCTTCTGCGCAGTGAGGGCCGCACGATCCTGGTCGATACCGGCGTCGGCAACCACAAGGACCGGCCGTACGCACCGGTGTGGAGCCGGCTCGACACGGACTTCCTGGACAACCTCGCGGCGGCCGGCGTACAGCCGGAAGACGTCGACCTGGTGATCAACACCCATCTTCATGTCGACCACGTCGGCTGGAACACCCGCCTCGAAGGCCGCACCTGGATGCCGACCTTCCCGAACGCCACCTACCTGATGCCGCGACGGGACTTCGACTTCTGGAACCCGGTGAACGAGCACAAGCCGGTGCTGGGTCGTGGCAACCAGAATGTGTTCGAGGACAGCGTTGCTCCGATCCAGGAGGCCGGACTCGCTCACCTGTGGGACGACACGTACCGCATCGACGCGAACCTGCGGCTCGACCTCGCGCCCGGCCATACGCCAGGCTCGTCCGTGGTGACTCTCGAGTCCGGGACCGACCGGGCCCTCTTCGTCGGCGATCTGGTGCACACCGCGCTGCAACTCGTCGAACCGGACACCAACAGTTGCTTCTGCGAGGACCCGGTCGAGTCCCGCGTCACCCGGCATCGCCTCCTCGGACGCGCCGCGGACGACAACGCACTCGTCTTTCCAGCCCATCTGGGCGGCCAAGGCGCTGCCGAGATCGTGCGCGACGGCTCGAAGTTCGCCATCAAGAACTGGGCCGGGTTCAGCCGCATTTCCTGACCTTGTTCCAGCCTCCGACCTCCTGAAAGGACAGGCCTCGTGCCTCATCAAGGCAGTACCGTCGTCCAGACGTCCTCGGGCGCCGTACGCGGCAGACACGATGAGTACGGCGAGCTGTACCGCGCCATCCCTTATGCCGCCCCACCCATCGGCGCCGCGCGATTCTTCCCTCCTGCACCCCCTGCCGGCTGGAGCGGTGTGCGCGACGCCATCAACTCCTCCTCGACGGCGCCGCAACCGCCCAGGAACTTCGGCAACTTGGACATGACGCCGTACTTCGGGCCTGGCTGGGTCGCGGGCGACGAGTACCTCACCGTCGACGTCCGTACCCCGTCGTCGAGCGGAGCCGCACTGCCGGTGATGGTCTTTGTGCATGGCGGGGGATTCGTCACTGGCTCGTCGCGAGCTGCCCTGTACGACGGCCGCGCGTTCGCTCGCGACGGGATCGTCCTGGTGACGCTGAACTACCGTCTCGGCGTCTCCGGCTTTCTCGACCTCGAGGGCGCACCCGCGAACCGTGGACTGCTCGACGTGATCGCCGCCCTCGCCTGGGTCCGCGACAACATCGAGGTCTTCGGAGGCGATCCGGCCAACGTGACCGTGTTCGGCCAGTCCGCCGGTGCCACTCTCGTCGGCAGCCTGCTCGCGACTCGGGAGGCCAAGGGCCTGTTCCGTCGGGCGATCGTGCAAAGTGGAAGTGGCACCGGCGCCTTCACACCGCAACAGGCGCAGCGGGTGACCAGAGCGGCCGCGGAGGCGTTGGGCGTGGCGCCCACGGTGGAAGCGTTCGCGAAGATCCCGGACGAGCGTTTCCTCGACATCTTGCCCAAGCTCTCGGGGTTGGACCTGCGCACCCGTACCGCCGGCGATCCGTTGGTAGGCCTCAGCCCTTTCAGTCTGGTGCTGTCCGAGCAACCCGCGGACTCGCTGGCGAACGGACCTGGCTCCGAGGTCGATCTACTGATCGGCACCAACACTGAAGAGGGCAATCTTTACCTTGTCCCGCAAGGCAACTTCGACACCTCGACGGACGCCGACGTACTCGCGGTTGCCAGCGGGCTCCATGACGACCCGCAAAGCGTGGTCGATGCCTTCGCTGCCGAGCGGCCAGGGGCGACGCCGGGGGAACTTCGCTCGGCTCTCCTCGGCGAGGCGCTGTTCGGCCGGGGTACCGCGCGGATGGTCGAGGCTCATAGCCGGATTTCCGGAGGCCGCACTCACGTCTACCGGTTCGGCTACCGATCGACCGCGCTCGACGGGAAGCTCGGAGCAGCTCACACCGTCGAGCTTCCGTTCGTCTTCGACCTCGCCGACGAGCCATGGCTCCACGGCTCCACCGGCCTGCTGGGTCCTTCCGAACCACCCGCCGGCCTCGCCGCCCGGATGCACGACTCATGGGTCCGGTTCGCTCGAACCGGAAACCCCGGCTGGGCTGCCTACGGAAATGGTGACGAGACCGTCGAGACGTTCGGCTGAACGGCACCCGCGCAGTTGCACAATCCTGTCGAACCAGGCTCCAGGCCTACGCGACCCAACGCGCCTCGAACGGGACCGCTGACAGGCCGTTCATCGCCCTGGAACAGCGCGGTTCACCGTGATCCGGTGGAGCAGCCGGTGATGAACCAGGTGGTCATGGTGTGCCCTTTCGGGGATTTCAACGCGGCCCGAGGCCTCAGGCGAGGTGACTTTCGGCGAGGAAGCGGGCAATGTGGTGTGCGATCTGGGCGTTGTTCAGGTCGGAGTGGAGGAAATGGGTGTTGCCGGTGATGCCGACCTCCGGCAGGACGATGAGCGTGGCGTCGCCGCCGTGCCGATTGATGGCGTCGACCCAGAGCCTGGCCATCGCGAGCCGGACTCTCCAGTTGTCCCGCCCGGCGATGTCGGTCGGTCGGGTGGGGATGTTGTCGCCGTAGTAGACCGCGATGGGGACCTGCGTCAGCCGCTGGAATTCCGCGAGCGGTATGGCCTCGCCGCTCAGGGTTCCTGCGGAGCTGGGCATCGGGGCGGGTACCTCGCCCTCGGGGAACACGAATCCGCTGCCGGGCTCGAGCGCGATGACGGCTTTGATCCGGCGGTTCTTGATGGTCGTGCGCCAGCCGAATCCGCCGGAGTGGGAGTGGGTGACGAGGATGCCGTTGCCGATGCGGTCGAACAGCGCTGAGGTGCCGTCGATCAGTAGTTGCCCGTCGATGGGACCGGTATCGGGAACCATGGAGCGGAAGAACTGCTCGAGGGATCGCGGGTCGTCGGGGAACTGCACTCCGCGATACAGGTCGGGCCACAGACCGAAGCGGAACTGGTTGTAGAACCACTGCTCTTCGGTGGTGGTGTCGACCGTTACGGCCTGCGTGGTTCTGCCGGCGGCGCCGCGGCGCGGCTGGTCCAGGGTGTACACGGGGAAGCGGTGGCGCAGGAAGATGGTCTGGAAGCCTTCGCGTCCATCCGGGGTCATTCCCCACGAGGTCCCGGACTGCTTGAAGCCGTGCCATAGGACCAGTGGGAGCGTCCGAGCGCGCGCGGGCACCTGGTAGAAGACCCGCGCATGGTCGCCGTGCAGGGTCTGTCCGGCGGGATTGGTGGGGTTGCGAGGGTCGAAGGTGCCGGGCGTCGTGATCACGGTTCCTCCGATCGCGAAGCCGCCTTGCTCCCTGATGATCAGCGGGCCGGCGGCCCCTGCTGTCTGCTCGGTTGTAGTTGCTGCAGCGGGTGCTTGCGTGCCGATGCCCACCCCGACCGCCGGAACGGCCGCCGCGATCCCCTTGAGAATGTTCCTTCGCTTCACAGTCAACTCCTGGCTTGTTCACGGATGAGGGCTAGGGCGGAGTTCCAGCCTTCGGAGGTTCCGCTGGCGCCGGCGAGACGGTCGACGTTTGCCTGGTCGATCGGTTTGCCCACGACTGCTTGGGGGACGGCCGCGGCGAAGTCGCGTTGGAGACCGAGGGACGTGGGGTTTGTGGCGTAGGTGGTGATGGACACAGAACGGATGGCGTCGCCAACGAGGGCGAGGCGTACGCCGATGCGGGAGGGCTGACCGCCGTACCATCCGTCAACGGAGTAGGTTCCGTCGCGGTATGTCCGCGGGGTTGGGTCCGGTCTGGGCGTCGGGGCGCTGGTGCTGGGAGCGCTCCGTGCCGGAGGTGGGCTGCCGGCGGTCGAGCAGGCGGTGACGGCCAAGGACGCCGTCAGACCGACGGCCGCGATGGACCGCCGGAGCGGTGCGCTGGTCATCTGGTCGCCCCTTTCTGGTGGTCGATCAGGTGGAGATAGGGCTCGTCGGCGAAGAGGTCACCGCGCCATCGGGGTGAGGCCTCCACGACGTGGTCGGCTCGTACGCGGACGAAGGTGTAGTCGAAGGACTCCGCGAGCGCGCCGGGATCGACGAAGAAGAGCGCTGTGGCGAGCCCGTCGGCTTCAGCGGCGGTGGGCGCCACGACCCAGGTCGCCACGATGTCCCGGGTCGGTACGCCGGTGCGTGCGTCCAGCACGTGGTGCAATCCACGCCAGGCACGCCGGGTGACCGCTGACGCGCACAGTGCCTGGTTGTGAACTTCGGCCGTGCCGATCACGTTGCCAGGGACCGTGGGATGTTCCAGACCCACTCGCGTCGTCTCGGCGCCGCGGTGTCGCAGGTCGCCACCGGCGTCGACGATGTGCGTTCCGACTCCGAGCGTTGTGAGCAGGCGGCTGACCTGATCGACGAGGTAGCCCTTGCCGACGGCGCCGACGTCGATAAGAACGGGCTTCCGAGTCGACACGATCCGGCCTTCGCGGCGTACGTCGCGGCTCCACACGCCCATCTCGGCGCCCTCGCCGATGCGTGGGGTGAGGCTGTACGCGGCGTCGTACCCGAGCCGTTCGAGCTGCCGCCCGACGAGCGGATCGACGGCTCCGTCCGTGAGCCGGTGCAGCTGGTCGTAGAGGTCGAAAATTCCGGCTGCATCGGAGGGAAACTCGAACCGCCCACCGGCCTCCGTAGACACGGTGGTCACCAATGAGCCGGCCCGGAACCGCGAGTACGTGGCATCGAAACGATCGACGAGCGCCTGAACCTCGTCCTTGGCCGGCGCGGAAAGCGGTGTGGCGGTGTCGATGCGCCAAGGCACGCCGATCGCGTCGAACCTCCAGGCGATGTCGGTCCGGGTCGCCACAGTTCAGCCGATCCTGCGGCTGCCGAGGGCGCTGACCATGGCGGGGTCTCGGTGGTCGAAGAACAGGCTCTCGCCGGTGTCGAGGGTGGCGATCTGCTTCAGTTCGTCGTCGGTGAGGGCGAAGTCGAAGACGTCGAGGTTCTGCGCCATCCGGTCCGGGCGGACCGACTTCGGGATCACGACGACGCCGCGCTGCACCAGCCAGCGAAGTACGACCTGGGCCACCGACTTGCCGTGCGCCTCACCGATCGCCGTGAGGACGGGGTCGGTGAACAGGTCGTTGCGGCCCTCGGCGAACGGCCCCCACGACTCGATCTGAACGCCGCGCTCAGCCATCAGTTCTTGATCAGCGACGCGCTGGTGAAACGGATGGGTCTCGATCTGGTTCACCGCCGGGGCGATCTCGTTGTGCTCGATGAGGTCGACCAACCGGTCAGGGTGGAAGTTCGAGACCCCGATCGCCCGGGCCCGGCCTTCGGCGTTCAACCTCTGCATGGCTCGCCATTCGCTGTAGTAGTCGCCGAGCGGCTGGTGGATCAGGTACAGGTCGAGGTGATCCAGGCCGAGCCGGGACAGCGAGGCGTCAAAGGCGCGCAGGGTGTCGTCCTCGACGCTGCCAGTCGGAGCGTGCTGGATCCACAGCTTCGTGGTGACGAACAGTTCGTCACGCGGCAGGCCGCTGGCGGCGATCGCGGCACCGACCGCCTCCTCGTTGCCGTACGACGCGGCAGTGTCGAGGTGGCGGTAACCCGCCTCGAGCGCGGCTTCGACGGCGGCCTGGGTTTCGTTATCGGGGATCTGGAACACCCCGAAGCCGATGATCGGCATCGTGACGCCGTTGTTCAGCTCGACGGTCTGCATGAGATGTCTACCTTTCATTGGTTCGGAAGTGTTGTGGGCTGCGAAGCGCCAGGCTGAGCGCGGCGGTGACGCCGAGGACAACCCGGCGGCGATCAGGAGCATCGCGGCGCGCAGCGTGGCGAGCTCGGTGGCGATCCAGCGAGGCCGTGGTCACCGGCGCGGCTGCCTGGGAGGTCATGTATCCAGCGAACACCCGGTCGTGTCACAGCTGGGAGTCCTCGCTGTAACAGGTACCAGCAGACCCTCCCAGCGTGTTCAGCCCTGACCGTACGGTGGAAGTCGTGAGCATCAAGGACGACGTACGGGAGTTCCTCACCAGCCGGCGCGCCAAGGTGACGCCGGAGCAGGCCGGGCTGCCCACCTTCGGCGACAAGCGCCGCGTCACCGGGTTGCGCCGCGAAGAAGTCGCCCTGCTTGCCGGGGTCAGCGCCGACTACTACACGCGCCTGGAGCGTGGCAACCTCTCTGGTGTCTCCGAACAAGTCCTCGAGGCCCTCGCGCGGGCCCTGCGTCTCGATGACGCGGAGCGAGCTCATCTGTTCGACCTCGCCCGCGCCTCAACCGGCCCGGTGCGCGGCTCACGCCGTACCGCTGTGTCGAGGGTCCGCCCCGGCGTACTGCGCATTCTCGAGTCGCTCAGCACACCGGCCTATGTCCGCAACGCCCGCACCGACATCCTCGCCGCGAACGACCCAGCCTTCGCTCTCTACGACGGAATCCTCGACCGCGAGCGGCTGCCGTTCAACGTCGCCAGGTTCCTGTTCCTGGACCAGCGGGCGCCAGAGTTCTTCCTTGACTGGGAGACCGTCGCCGACGACTCGGTCGCCGCGCTGCGTGCCGAGGCTGGTCGCAACCCGCACGACAGGTCGCTCACCGACCTGGTCGGCGAGCTGGCGACCAGGTCCGACGCATTCCGCACCCGCTGGGCCCGCCACAACGTCAGATATCACCGCACGGCATCCAAACGCCTACACAACTCCCTCGTAGGAGACCTCGAAGTAACCGGCGAGGCCCTGGAGTTGGCAGGCGACGGGCTGGTCATCATCACCTACACCGCCGAACCCGACAGCCCCGCCGCCGAAGCACTCCGCTTCCTGTCCGGCTGGGCCACCACTCAGCACACTCCTGTCCGAGACCAACGCAAGACCTGAAGCCACAGCGGACGGATGATGTCTGCGGTGATGGGGCCTCCGCCGTGCAGCTGAGACAAGCCAGTAATCCGGCCGCGGCCCGGAAGGTATGGCGAAAGGCTCTTGCCTAGGGCAACACTGGCAAGGTGGCACGCTGGCGACCGACCTTCTCTGGCCGGTCGGATTGGAACTGGCCCGGGCTGGGGAACGGCTGCCCGGGCCACACGGCATGCCAGGCGGTTCGAGGTTCGAGCTGAAGTGGGACGGGTTCCGGGTCCGCGCTGTCTGTTTGGGCGGCGAGGTGCGGTTGTGGTCGCGCAACGGCAAGGACTTCACCGCGAGGTTTCCCTACGTCCAGGCAGCGCTCGCCGACCAAGTCGGCACCGATTGTGTGCTGGATGGCGAGCTGGTGGTGTGGACGGGGGAGCGGATGGACTTCGACGCACTGCAGCAGCGGATGGTGAACACCGCCGCGACGGTGGGCCGTCGCCTGGCGCCGGCACAACCGGCTTCCCTGGTCGTCTTCGACCTCCTCGCCGTCGACAGCGTCGCCGTGAGACCGATGCGCTGGACCGCTCGCCGCAAGCGGCTCGAAGCACTCGGCGCAACGTAACGGCGGCCGCTGCAACTGTCCCCGGTGACCGGCGACGTTGCCGAGGCACACGAGTGGCTGGAAGCCTTCAGCTCCTCCGGCGTCGAGGGCCTGGTGGTCAAAGGCGCAACCACCCGGTACCAGCCTGGCCGCCGGGACTGGGTGAAGTGGAAGACCCGTGACACCGTCGAGGCGATCGTCGGTGCGGTGACTGAGGTACTGCAGCGTCCCGAGATACTGGTCGTCGGGCGGTACCGCGGCAAGGATTTCGAGGTCGTCGGCCGGACAGTGAAGGTGACCGCGGCCCAGTCGGCGGCGATCGGGAAGCTACTTGAACCGGCCGGTGCGCGGCATCCGTGGCCGGACCAGATTGCCACCCACTGGGGTCGGGGCAGCAAGACCCCCAACGTGAAAGTCCGCCCGGCCGTGGTGGTCGAGGTCGCCGCCGGCGCCGCTTTGCAGGCAGGTCATCACCGCCACCCGCAGCGCCTGATCCGGCATCGCAGCGACCTCGAACCGGCCGACGTCGAGACATTGCCGGGCTAGCTGATCAGGTCACGGTAACTCCCGACCCCGGAGCGCGGAGTTGCTGGTCATCTCTTCGATCCGGGGGGCTGCGCGGGGTCGACCCAGCTCATTACCTCGCACCGCCACACTCTCTCCAGCAACGCAGAGTCGCGCGAATCGGCACCTGAAGAACTCCGGGAGCGGGCTCGCGAGAGGTTTTGCTTCGTCGGAACGTCGGGACCGTCGATGGGCCCGAGCGCCTCGCCGATGCGGACCTGAGCTACCACGCGCTGCACGCGGCGTTGTCCGCCGCGTGCTGGACGCTGTCGTGGGGTAGGTCTTGAGGCGGTTCTTGGGCCCGTACCTGACCACCGCCGACGCCGATCAGGCAAGCTGTTCCGCCGGGAGTCACTGGCTTTCCGTCAGCAGACTCAGGTGTACGGGTTGTGCCGGACAATGCAGGTCTCACACTTCACCTTGCCGAGCGCTGCCGTGTAGACGCACACCTTCAGGCTCAACGATTCGATCTCCCGGGCAGGCTCGCGCCCGCCCGCTGAACTTGCCGCGACAGTACGAGTTGGCGCCGACGTGTCTCTGCCCGTACCGCACCCGTACCCCGAGATCGCGCGCCGCGACTCCAAGCTCGGCTGTAGCACCAACTGGTGCTCGGAAGAGTTCGGTGAACTGCAGCAGCTAGTGGTCGTCTTGGTCGCGGGTGAAGGCCGACTCGTCGAACCACAGGCCGGGATCGGTACGGCGTGCCAGTTCGTCCAGGGCGGCGCCGGAGCCGCGGAACATCTGCGGGTCCACCGGGATCGCGCAGCCGTTGGTGCCAAGGACCACGGTAGGGCCGTCGGTGCGCATCACCCCGGCCACCTCGTCCCAGCGGATCTCGTGGACGCCGTCCTCATCGCGTACTGCGAGTCCCTGTTCGGTCTGCACCAGCACGAGTGAGCGAGCGTCCTTGAAGAAGGTCCTCGCTGTCAGGGACGGCTTGTAGACCTTCCCCGCAGGCAGTTCGGGAACCACTCGGCAGTGCGCCTCGGGATGAAACCCATGTGCCTTCCAGGCGTCCAGTGCTTCATGCTCGGCGTACCCGATAGCCGAAGGCAAGGCAGCCCGCAGTACTGCGGCGATGTCCGCCGGGCGGACCTGCTTGGCCAGTACTACGTCAATGGGTGCAAGCGGCGGCTCACCCATCAACTGGCGCATCGTGACGCCGAAGGCCGAGGCGAGCTCTCTGTCGGTGGTGGCGAGGCTCTCCTCAAGACGTGCCACGGCCAGGGTCAACTCTTCCTCGCTGGGCCCATGGGCAGCTAGATCGGTCAGTGCCTCTGCCACTGCCCGCGCTACTGCTTCCTCAGTGCCTTCGCGAGCTTCGGCGAAGATGATGAAGTCCCTGCCCACGGCCTGGCTGTCGACGACGTAGCTGTGCCCAGCGACGTGGCGGCACTGCTCCTCGATCCTGTTCTCCAGCACGTTCATCGCCAGCATCGGCACGCGTGCGGCATCATCCGACGGCAAAGTGAGCAGTACTGCGCCTCCTGGGATGCCATAGCCCACCGCGGACGGTCCATCCAGCAACCGTCCGACCGGGTACTCCCTGCTGGGCGCAGGCCCTTGCGGCAGCCTCAGCTCCAGCCCGTCCGGCAGCGGTCCACTCACTTGCAGGACCGCGTTGCCCGGCACGAACCACTTTCGCGCGAAGGAGGCGACGTGCTCTGCCGTCAATCCGTCGTACCCGGCGCCTTCCAACCAGGTCAGTCCTGGACCGGCAGCGCCGTACCGGGCGAACAGCAGGAACGCGGCCATCGGATGCGCGGCCCAGCCGTCCTCCGCAGCCAGTACCCCGGCCTCCACCGCGAGCCGATCCACCGGGGGATCGGCCAGCGCGGCGCAGAGCCGGTTCAAGAACTCGCCGACCCGCGCTGGCGAGCCCGAAGCCGCGAAACTGGTCGTCGTCAGATCAACCTCGGCCTCGATCTGGATCGGCAACTGCCGCACCGTACTCATCACCAGATGCTCGACGGCGTGCGCGACCCCGACGGTGCGCAGCGTCTCGTCCCTGGCCCCGACAGCGAACGTCAGGGTGACGTCGGTGTGCTCCTGGACATCCCGGTGCCGCAGCAGCCGCACGCCATCAACATGTTCGGTCCTGATCACCGGCGAACTGTACTGCCGGCGAGAACCAGCACAGCGAAACCGACGTGGTGCACGCCCTTGCCACGGTCTCCGCGCAACCGCGACAGGGGGAGTCGACCACGATCACGGCTACGTACCGCTCGTCGGCGGACGGCCGGGCGTGCACCACGCCATCGGTTCTGTTGGCCAGAAACTCAGCCCTGACCGATGGCCACCTGGTAGATGGCGTTCACCAGCGAGGTGCTGCCGGTGGTGTCCTGGGCCAGCTGCCAGTACATGACGCCGCCGGCGTTGGCCATCGCCCACTTGGTCTTCTTCCTGATCGTGGGAATGCCGTTGTAGCACTCCCACGTGCCGCTGACGCTCACACAGTCCTCCCAGGCGTACGCCGGGTTCAGCGCGATCAGCTGTGCATAGCTCTTCTCGCTCGGGCGGCTGTAGAACGGCACTCCGAGGACGGTCTTGCCGGCCGGCAGGCCGCGCGCCTTCCACATGTTCGCCGCGTCGATCGACCACTGGTAGTTGGCGTGCGGGGTGCCGGAGTCGTACGCCATGATGTTGAGGAAGTCGACGTAGCCGAAGACAGCAGGCTGGACGCCGTTCGCGGTGGTGGCGCGCGCGGTCACCGCGGCCGTGAGCAGTTTGCCCTTCGGGCGGAGCGCGCCGCTCAGTTGCTGCATCAGCTTGGTGAAGTTGGTGGCCGAGGCGCCCGGATCGGGATACTCCCAGTCCATGTCGATCCCGTCGAGGCCGTACTGGTTGATCAGACCGACCAAGGCGTTGACGAACGTCGTCCGGCTGGTGCTGTTGGCGGCGAGGGTCTCGAAGGCGGTGTCGTCGCCGTTGTTCCAGCCGCCGACGGCCAGCAGTACCTTGACGCCCTGGTTGTGGCCGGTGCTGACCAGGGAGGACAGCTTCGGTGAGTTCGGCACGGCCTGCAGAGTGCCGTTGGAGTTCGGCCTGACGAACGCGTAGTTGACGTGAGTGAGCTTGCCGAACTGGATACTGCTGACGCTTCCGGCGCCGGACGTCAGGTAGCCGACACTGCGGAAACCGTTCGGCAGGACGGCGGAGGCGGCGGCGCCGGCGGGCGGAGCCGGCGCCACGGTGGCGACCAGTGCGGTGGTGACGGTGGCGAGCGCGAGAGCTGCGCAAGCCCAGCGGGTCGAGATCTTCATGACGCTCCTATCTGGGGGCGGACAGAGCATTCCCCGCACCAGCGGGGACGTTTCAGGGGCCGACGGCGCTCACGATCGCGTCGAGGATCCGCATCGGCCGCACCAGGTCGTCGTAGGAGATGGGTGGGCGGCGGGTCTCGGCCATTTCAAGGAAGGCGCGCAGCCCAGGTTCGACGTACGACGGGCCGAGGGTGAGCTTGCGGGCGGCGATGCCGTGGCGGCCGACGACCATGCCGTGGAAGGGCACCTGGCCGCCCTCGCCCGGGACGACGAGGTTGACCACGATCCGGGCGGCGCCGACGGTCGCGGTGGCGGTGATCGTGTCGGCGATGCGCTCCACCTGGATGGCGCCGACCTCGCCGGGCATCAGGCGGAGAGCCACATCGACCGAGTGGATTCCGTAGAAGTAGATTCCGCCGTACTCGCTGCCGGGATCGGCGGGGCCGGTCGTGGTGACGACCTGAGTCGTGCCGAGGGTGGCGGCGTCCCGAGCGAGCGCGTCGGTGTCGGGGACCCAGCGAACCGCTGACGAGGACGTGAGCGGCGCCTCGTACTCACGGGCCGCAGCGACGATGGCCCGGGCGTCGGCTTCGCTGCAGGCCAAGGGCTTGTCGACGAAGACGGGCAGACCCGCGGTCAGGAACGGTACGGCGTGCTCGCGGTGCAGGCCGCCGTGCCGGTCGGTGATGATGACGGCGTCGACCAGACCGAGCAGGTCGGTGGGCTCGTCGACCAGTCGCTCGAGCCCACCGATGGTTTTCAGCTTCTCGTTGCGCTCACTCCGGCCACCGCTGAGGGCGACCACCCGGGTGTCGCCGGCCTGACGCTCGACGTTGAGGTAGTCGATGATGTGATCGACATGGGAGTTCTCCGTGCCGATGATTCCGATGCGCACGTCAGTTTCTCCCGGTGAGTCGGACCGGCTGTCCGGTCCGGGCGGATTCGTAGACCCCGAGCACCACTTCGAGCGCACGGCGGGCGTCCCTGGTACCGATGGCCGACGGCAACATAGTGCGAGTCAAGCGTGCAACCGGTTGCACGTCAAGGGTGTGAATCGGCCTCGATCGGTGGTCATCAGTATTAGCAGTGCCCGCTGTCCGACCGCGTGAGCTGTTGCCTGGCGGCAGGAACTAACGCCGTTTGCGCGGCACGGATGCGGTGCTGGCGCGGACCACCAGCGACGTGTCCAGCAGCAGCCGGTCGTCCGAGCTCCTGGCGTCGTTCTCGAGGCGGCCGGCCAGCAGGTCGATGGCGGCGGTGCCCGCTTCGGCCGATCGGGACGAGACAGTGGTGAGCGGGGGGTAGGTCTGGGCCCCGAGCACGTCGTCGCAGCCGATCACGCTGAAGTCGCGCGGTACGACGAGGTCGCGCTCGGCCAGCCCGGTGAGGATGCCGTGCGCGAGCAGATCGTCGAACGCGATCACCGCGGTCGCGCCGGTGGCCAGCAGGTCCGGCACGGCCTGGCGGCCCAGCTCGTACGACGAGAGGCGGCCGGGCAGCATCGTCACGGTCAGGCCCCTGCGCTCGCCGACGCGTTTCACCGTCCGGCGGCGCTGGCTGTTGGACCAGGACCGATTCGGCCCGCCGAGATAGGCGATCTGACGGTGCCCGAGCTCCGCGAGGTGCTCGACGGCCTGCGTGACACCGGCGGTGGTGTCGATCAGCACCCGCGCGATGCGGGCGACGTCGCGGTTGACCAGCACCACCGGGTGCCGCTCGGCGTGGGCCCGGACAGCGCTCTCGGTCATCCGGCTGGAGGCGATGACGAAGCCGTCGACCTGCTTGGCGAGTCGGGTCAGCAGCAGGTCCTCGCGGGCCGGATCCTCGTTGGTGTGCGCCAGGAAAACGGCGTACCCGGCCTGATCGGCGCGTTGCTCGATCGCCCGGATCATCGGCGGGAAGAACGGGTTCGCGATATCGGGCACCACCACGGCGAGATTGCCCGAACGGCCCGTCGAGAGCGCCTTGGCCATCGGATTGACCGCGTAGCCGAGGCGCTGCGCGATGGCGAGAACCCGCTCGACGGTCTCGGGCTTGAGGCGGTGTGGCTGGCTGAAGGCGCGCGAGACCGTCGCTCGGGAGACTCCGGCCTCGGCGGCGACCGTACTGATGGTCGGCTTGCCGGCACCTGGCGCGCGCGTGGGCATGTCCGCAGCCTAGCCCTCGGCGGCTCGTCCGGGCGGACCGAGCGAAAGGGGAACGATATTCCTTCGATTGACGTGCAACCGGTTGCACATGAGGATGGATCCTATGAGAACCACCGTCACCGGCAGGGACCCGAGCCGCGGCGAGACGATCGCGGTCACGATCGTCGACGGCCGGATCGCCCGCATCACGCCCGTCGACTCCGCGGACTCCGCCGACCTCGCCAACTCCGTCGGCTCCCACTCCGCCGACCCCGGTTCCGCCGACCCCGGCTCCGCCGGACCAGGCTCGGCTCTGCTGATCCCCGGTCTCGTCGACCTGCAGGTCAACGGCTTCGGCGGCCACGATGCCAACGCCGACGACGTGAGCCCGGCGACGATCCGCGCGCTGACACACGCCTTGCGCGCGACCGGCGTCACGACGTACGTGCCAACGCTGGTCACCGGCGCTCACGAGCGGATCGCGCACGCGCTCGCGCAGATCGCCGACGCGCGCCGGCGCGACCCCGAGCTGCGGCACGCCATCCCGTACGTCCACCTCGAGGGCCCGCACATCTCCGCCGAGGAAGGGCCGCGCGGCGTCCACGACCCGGAGCACATCCGTCCGCCCTCGCGCGCGGAGTTCGAGGCGTGGCAGGAGGCGTCCGGCGGTCTGATCGGAATGGTGACGCTCTCGCCGCACTACCCGGACGCTCCGGCGTACACGTCCTGGCTGGTCGAGCGCGGCGTGCACGTGGCGGTCGGGCACACCCACGCGACGCCGGACCAGCTCACCGCGGTCGTCGACGCGGGCGCGCGGCTGTGCACTCACCTGGGCAACGGGGCGCATGCGGTCCTGCCCCGGCATCCCAACTACCTGTGGACACAGCTGGCCGATCACCGGCTGACTGCCGGATTCATTGCCGACGGCCACCATCTGCCGGACGACACGCTGACCGCGATGATCCGGGCGAAGGGACTGGACCGCGCGCTGCTGGTGTCCGACGCCGTCTCGCTGGCGGGCATGCCGCCCGGCCGGTACGACGCTCCGGTCGGTGGCACCGTCGATCTCACCGCGGAGGGACGCCTGTCGCGATCCGGTACGCCGTACCTGGCGGGCGCCGCTCGAGGGCTCGCCGACGGTGTTGCCCAGGCCGCGCGCTCGGCTGGTCTGAGCTTGGGAGATGCGGTGCGTCTTGCGACGGAGGTGCCCGGCCGGTTCGTCGGCGGGCGGGGGAGAATGCAGGTCGGCGCCACGGCGGACCTGGTCCGCTGCGAGTGGGCCCCCGGCGACGCGAGTCTGACGATCGAGTCCGTCTACGTCGCGGGGCGATGCGTCAGCCAACGAGGAGGAGCGCATTGACGACGGTCGGACAGTGGCAATCGGTGGTACTGGAACTCGCTCGCCATGAGGTGGCCGACCTCGACCTTCCCGGTCCGGCGCAGGCGATCGAGTCGCTGCGCTGGCTGGGGGTGCCCGAACTCGACCTCGACCCGATCGTCGCGACGATGCCTGACCGACGTCGTACGCCGGAACGCTGGCAAGCCCTGCAGGCCGTCTGCCGGGTGCTCACCGACGACCTCGGCACGTTGAATCCACCGGTCGACTGGCCCAGCGCACCCGCCGCGCTGGGGGAGGCCGGACGGTACTTCTACGTGCACGCCTACCTCGCCGTACTGCCCCTCGTACGGGACTGGCATGCCGCCCACGGCATCTCCGACGAGATCTCGCAGGCGACCTTGGCCGACCTCGGCGCGAAGATGGAGCTACACCGCCAGTCGTACGGCGTCGGCGGTCTGACCAAGCAGAACTGGTTCGTCCGGCACCTTCGCGGCAGCCTGTTCCGCCTCGGCAGACTGCAGTTCGACCGGACAGTGGTCCGCGAGCCCGAGGTCGAAGGAGCGACCGGGCCGGTGGCCGGCGAGCCCGCGCTCGAAGTGCATATCTCCGTCGACGGCCCGATGAACCACCAGGCCTGCTCGGAATCGTTCGCCGCGGCGGTGCCGTTCTTCGCGAAGCACTTCCCCGACGAGACCTACCGCTGGGCGACCTGCGCCTCCTGGCTCCTCGACGACCAGTTGGCCGAGTACCTGCCGGCGGAGTCGAACATCATCAGGTTCCAGCGCCGCTTCACGCTGTGGCCGCGCGCCATCGAGGCCGACCGGGACGTGCTCGAGTTCGTCTTCCAGTTCCCGGTCGGCACCGTCGACCCAGCCAACCTGCCCGCCGTACCGCAGGACAGCACCCTGCAACGAGCCATCACCAGCCACCTCGCAGCCGGCCGCCACTGGCAACTGCGACTCGGCTGGATCCCCCTCTGAGCAGATCAGGCAGCCCGGTCGCCTCGCCTTCGGCGACGTGCTGATCGTGCATGCCGAGGACCTCAACAACCTGCCGGTCATCACGGTTACTGCGGTGCGACGTCGGTGCAGTAGACCTTCTTGCCCGGCAGCCGGCCGGTAGTCAGGAACGCTACCGTCGCTTTGTCCACGCATGAGGAGCCCTGGTCGTACACGTAGTGCCCGCCGTTTTCCGCGCCGACGAAAGCCGCTCGCTTGCCGAGGACTTCGTACAGCCCGAGACCGTCCTCCCACGGGGTGGCGTTGTCTCTGCGGTTCTGCAGGATCAGTATGTTGCGCGGTCCCTGGTCGGTAACGCGGACGGGCTTTTCGATCGGCTTCGGCCAGAACGCGCACGGCCAGATGTTGGCGGGCATCCCTGCGGTAAGCGGCCAGGCCCGGCGGTCCTCGGCGGTGCGGCGGGCGTACTCGTGGACGTCGTTGGACCACGGCGCGTCACCACAGGTCAGCGCCAGGAACATGGTGGCCTGGTTGTCGGCCGGCACGCCCGGGGTCGGCGGCGGTGCGGCGAATACCTGCTGGAGTACTTGGCCGTCCGCCTCGGTGAGCGTGCCGTCGGCCAGCGCGACCGCAGCCTTCCAGAACTGCGCCAGCACAGGGAGGGCCTCGTTCTGCAGCAGGAGGCTGTAAGTGACGGTGCGCAGTATCGAACCCGTCAGGATGAGCGAGGTGCCGGGGACGGGCGCGGGGGCGCGGTCGAGGCGATCGGCGAGTACGAGGTACTTCTGCGTCACCTCGTCGACGGTGCCACCCAGTCCGAGCGTGGCGTGCTGCGCCGCGGCGACCTTTGCCGCGTCGGGGAAGCGTTCCGACATGGCCTTGCCCCAGTTGTCCTTCGCGTTGGCCCAGACCTTCGTGGGGTCGACGTTGCCCTCGAGGACCACCCGGTCGGCGCGCTTCGGGAACAGCGACGCGTAGACGGTGCCGAGATAGGTGCCGTAGGACTGACCCCAGAAGGAGATCTTCTTCTCGCCGAGCGCCGTACGGATGCGGTCCAGGTCGCGGGCCGTGTTGGCGGTGGTGAAGTGACGGAGCTTCTGGCCGGCGTTCGTCAGACACCGTTCCGCGGTGGTGCGGGCGTGCTTGACGTTCGCGGTGATCGAGCCGTCCGCGGCCGGGTACGGGAAGAGGCCGGCGAGTGACGGGTCGTCGAGGCCGCAGCTCTGCGGGGTGCTGTGCTCGACTCCACGCGGGTCAAAGCCGATCAGGTCGTAGGCCGCCAACACCGACGGCGGCAGGGTCGGCGCCATGGCAACCGGTGCGTCCAGGCCGGGCAACGCCGGGCCGCCCGGGTTCAGCAGCAGGACACCGCGGCGAGCGCTGGACTTTGCTGCCGGCAACTTCGAGACAGCTACCTCGATCTGCTCGCCACCGGGGTTCCGGTAGTCGAGCGGAACCTTCACCGTTCCGCAGATGAGCCGGGGGTCCTCAGTCGACATCGGGCACGGGCCCCAGACTATGCGCGGCGCGGCGACTGCAGGCGGTGCGGCCGCGATCATCGCCTGGTCTGCCGCGGCGGCGTTACCGCCCACCACCGCGGCGACAGTGAGCGCCACCGAGATCGCCAACCCGGTGAACCTGCGGGGGATACCGGCTCCCACTGACCGTTGCATTGTCTTCATCGCTCGTGCCTCCAGCTTCGGCGTTGCGACGCGCTGATGCCGTCGCCAGCACAACGTAAGTGGAGACCGCGGCGGCACGAATCCCCTTGGAGAGGACACTTTCCGTAGTCCTCACGGGGGACACCGGGGACGCGTGGCCGTCGTAATCGCGGTAGCGGGCCTGCCCTGCGGTCAGCGGGTCAGCGTGAAGCTGCCGGCGGCTCGGTGATCGACCCGTACATCGGCGTACCCCATTGCCCGCGATGGACGACGAGGTCGATGTTGCGCCGTCGTTCGGCGAGTGTCGGGTTCTGCGGTGCGGCGTCGGCGGCGCGGTAGCCGATCGCGATCGCGCCGATCGGGTGATAGTCGTCGGGGATCCCGAACTCGTCGCGGAACCGCTGCAGGTGCGCGGGAATCTCCGAATCCGGCCGGTCGTCGCGCGCCTTGGGCATGATCCAGAAGAAGAACGCGCCGAGCCCCTCGTCGACCGCGGACAGCAGCATGAGCAGCGTCGCCATACCGGTGTCCACATACCAGTACGGCGCCGGCCACTTCGCCTCGGCGCGGTCCTCCCAGCCCTTGTCAGCCTCGGCGTACCGCGCCAGGTAGCTTGCCTTCTGAGCCATCGGTACGACGACCAGCGGCGCGTTCTGCATCGCGGGGGTGTGCGCGGTTTGGTTCGGTACGAACGGCCAGAACCGCGCCCGGTCCGCCGCGTCCTGCAGCACCAGGAATCCCCAGCCCTGCGCGAAACCCGCTGACGGCGCCCGCAGCGCGCTGGCCACGATCCGATCCACTACCTCCGCTGGCAACTCCCGATCGGCAAACTGCCGAACCATCCGACGACGACGAAGCACCTCGGTGAATTCCACCGCGTCACTCTACGAGGCCTGGCGCCGGATCGACGTTGTTCCCCAGATCAGCGCGGTGGCCATCGACTGTGCGGATCCGTTGTCGCTCGGGCAGTTCTGGCAACAGTTGCTCGGCGGAGATCTGCGGTTCAGCGCCGACGGTGACGCGAAGCTCCACGGTCCGGCCGTTCGGATCGACTTCGTCCGCGTGCCCGATCCCCTTCCGGTCTTCAAGAACCGCCTGCACCTGGACTTGGAGGTTCCGGCTGCCGGCCGCCAGGAGGCCGTTGATCGCGCCGTTTCCCTCGGAGCGACTCCTGCCGGCGACGTCTACGACGGCGACCAGTGGCAGGTGCTCCGAGACCCTGAGAACAACGAGTTCTGCATCGTCTGGGCCGAGGTCTCTTGAGCTATGGGTGTTGCTGCCGCCGGGAGCTGGGCGGCTGGTCGTCGTCGGTTGTATTGAGCAGGAGAAGGCCACGCGATGCCGAACTGGGAGCTGGCACTTTCACGACAGGTGGTCGCGGCTTGGACAGATCGCGGAGACGGCTACCGCTGCGGCTGTAGAAGGCGCGCCGGGTTCGGTCGCCGAACAGCGACCACCCGAGACGAATGACAGGGTGAGCCCCGGGGTGAAGTTGCCAGACGGTGTCGATGTTGAAGTCGATCTGGCCGGTGCTGTGATCCTTGACGACGGTGTAGTCGACGCGGCCTCGCTCGAAATGACCGCGCAGTGTCTCGTAGGCCCAGCCGGCCACGGTGTGCTCGTCGTCGGAGAAGCTGTGAACAGCGGTGATTCTCACGGGCATGAGGAACTTGAACGGCAGGAAGCGGCCTTCGAGCAGCATGTTGCGGCCTTGGAGCGGCTCGCGCGGGTTGTAGAAGGCGCGAATGATGTTGGGTGGAGTGAATGCGTAGTCCCGAACAACAGCCTCCGCGCGTGCGAACAGGTCATCGGCCTGAGGCGGCCCGGGACGCTCGTGTCCGACAGGATGGCGATGACTTTCGCGCACCCAGGTCTCGTCGATGTCGGTCGGCCGGTAGTTGAGCGGACGGTCCGGCAATGACTCGAGCAAGGCGATCACATCGGCTCGACCTGCCAATCGCATCAGGTACACCCGCCCATGGTCCGGCCGGATGTTGAGGGTTCGGTCGTCAGACGGTCGCGGCGCAGGACGGGGCTCGGTCCGTCGGCTTCGTCCGCTAGTCCACGCAGCTGTTCTGCTGCCGCGTCGAGGCTGCTGAATGCCGGACTCCAGGACAGCTGTTCCCTGGCGCGCGCCGTGTCGACTACAGGTGAACGAGTCGCTACGTCGAACCAGCCCGGCGACATCCGCAGCAAGCGTAGACGCCACAGTGCCGAGACCACGGAGCGCATCAAACCGGGCGGTACGTCGAGCTGCCGGGCGCCGACGAGTCCAGCAAGGGCCTGGGCGTCCAGGACCTCCGCAGCCAGGTTGAAAGCTCCGGTGGCTCGCGTCTGCAGTATTCGCACGAGCGCGTCGCCCAGGTCATCGGCATGGACGAACTGAACAGCCAGCCCATCGGGCAGCGGTAGTACGGGCAGTCGCTGGGCGACGGCCAGGCGTATGAGCGCGGTCGGTATCAGCGGATCGAAGAACAGAGCACGGAAGCTGCTCGACGCGGCGCGCTGTGCAACCAAAGTCGGGCGTACCACTGTGACCGCTGTGTCGGTGTGTTCTTCGGCGAAGCGGCGTATCAGCTCCTCGACATCGGATTTGTCCCGGCCGTACGCCGATCCTGGGATGCCGGGGGTAGCTGCCGCCTCCGAGACCGGCTCGGCATCGCTCTGCCGGGCGCCGTAGGCGGCGATGGAGGAAGTGTGGACGACGTGAGGAACCCGGTTCGCGGCCGCTGCTGCCAGCACCGCCGCAGTGCCCTCCACGTTCACTCGGCGCATCGTCGACCAGTCGGGAACCGGGCCGAAAGCCCACGCGAGATGAACCACCGCGTCCGCTCCGGAGCACAGCGCGGTCAGTTGCGATTCCGCGTCAGGAGCGCTGACATCCAGCGGGTACCAACTGGCCAGGTCGAACGGAGCCTCCGCGGGCGGTGGCCGTCGGCAGACACCGATCACCTCGTGATCGGTGCTGTCTCGTGCCAAGGCGCGCAGCAACCCTGAGCCGACATTCCCAGACGCGCCGGTGACGACGATTCGCATTTCGTTCCTCCACACGATGCTCGACAACTCCCCGGCTCGTCCGGTTCCCGCGCGGGACGCGAACATGCAAGGCCGAGCCGGTGCGCCGGCGCCGTACTGCGCCAAGTCGTTGCCCGGCGCGCGGAGGGGTGGACCCCACGGGTAACAAGATCGTCTTCGTCCAGGAAGTCCAGCAGACCTGACTTGGAGAAGAACCGTAGATGATCACCTGTGTTGTGGACTACGTGATCGATCCCGCGAAGATCGAGGCGTTCGAGGAGTTCGGCCGGCGATGGGTCGAGCTGGTGAACCGCCATGGCGGCACCCATCACGGCTATTACCTGCCGAGCGAGGGCGCCAGCGATCGGGCGATCGCGCTGTTCAGCTTCCCGAGCCTCGCGGCGTACGAGCAGTACCGGGAGCTTTTCGGGGTCGATCCGGATTTCGTTGCCGCGGACAAGATCAGGAACGACAGCGGCTGCGTACTCCGCTACGACCGAACCTTCATGCGCCCCCTCACCGACTGAGGGCCCAGATCTCCGCCGGCTGAGCTCGTCCGCGTGCTGACGCTCAGGATGCGCTCGAAGGAGCATCGTGGAGGAAGCGGTCGCTGGCGGTTCGGAGGAGCTGTTGCGCGGTGCGGTCGTAGGAGATGGGCGGGGTGGCCGTCTGGGTGTGCCGGACGAAGTAACGGCCCGTCACGCCGTCCAGGCTGGGGTCTGTGGCGAGGCGGAGCGCCGCGGCGGCTCCTTGCGCGGGAGTGAGCATGGTGCGCCGGATCAGGCTGCGGAACGGCCGGAGGGCCGGCGGGACGAGATCGTCGATGATGCCGGTGGCAACGATCCCCGGATGGACCGCGTTGACTGTCACTCCGTCCGATGCCCACTCGCGGGCGAGCTGGTAGCCGGCCATGACGGTCAGCAGTTTCGCCCGAGCGTAAGCCTGGAAGGGGACGAAACCATCGGACGGGTTGAGTCGGGTGAGGTGGTGCAGGTCGTCGACCCGGAGTACGGGTGGTCGTGCCGGGCCGGGGAACTTGATCTGCCGGGCGTCGCGGAGGGTGTCGGAGACGACGTTGACCACTCGTGCCCGGCCTTGGCGCAACTGGCCGGCGAGCAGCGTCATCATCGCGTACGCCGGCGGCGAGACATCCGCCCGTACGACGTATCGGCTTCCTCAGCTGGTCCGGACGCCTTCCGGTCCCAGGACGTTGAGCAGGGCCAGCGCTTCGGCGTCGCGGGACCCGAGGGGTGCGCTGTAGAGCACGAGGTGCTGATCGCGGTCGGTGAGCGCGAGCGAGTCGCAGTCGACAGTGATCTCCCCGACGCTCGGGTGGTGGAACGTCTTCGTGAGCAACGACGGGGCGTGGACGTCGTGCCGCTCCCAGAGCCGGGCGAAGTCGGCGCTGCCGGTGCGGAGTTCGGCGACGAGGTCGATCACCGTGGGGTCAGCGGGGTACCGGGCGAGGGTCGACCGCAGCTCCATCACGACGTGGTGCCGGAACTCCGCAGCGTCGGAGATCCCGAACAGCGGCGCGTCACCCGGCTCCAGAAAGGCGCGACGGGCGAGATTGCGGTCCTGCGGCGTGAGCTCGGCGAAGTCGGTCATCAGCGCGGCCGCGAGGTCGTTCCAGGCCAGCACCTCGAACGCCGCGGAGATGACGAAACCGGCCGTCTGTGGCAGCCGCTCGAGCAGCGTGAGGATGCTCGGACGGACCTCGCGCCGATGCAGGCCGGTTCGGGTCGGGGCGGTGCCCGCGAGGACGTGCAGGTGCTGCGACTCGGCGTCGGTCAGTCGCAGCGCGCCGGCGATTCCGGCGAGGACCTCGCCCGAAGGTCGCGGTGCTCTTCCCTGTTCGAGCCGGACGTAGTACTCCGTGGAGATGTGCGCCAGGACCGCGACCTCCTCCCGGCGCAGACCTGGTGTCCGGCGTCGTGGCCCCGAGGGCAGGCCGACGTCCTGCGGTCTAAGTCGCTCACGACGGCTCCGGAGGAACGCGCCGAGTTCTTGCTTGTCCATGCCTCCAGTATGTGCACCGTACGCCGACCGACCCTGGTACAACCTGTGCCTGGCTCCGGGCTCGATGACGATCCGACACTGACGGCATGACCAACCAAACCGACAGTGCACCGATCGGCCTGCTCACCGGCAAGGTCGTCTTCATCACCGGCGCCAGCCGCGGAATCGGCGCGGCAGCGGCCCGGCTCTTCGCGTACGAGGGAGCCGCCGTCGTGCTCGCCGCCCGCAGTACCGGCGTCCTGCAGGAGCTCGTCACCGAGATCCGCGCCGACGGCGGTGTCGCCGACACCGTCACGATGGACCTGGCCGACCGGACGAGTATCCGGGCGGCGGTCGACCTCGTCGAGCAGCGGCATGGACGGCTCGACGGCGCGTTCAACAACGGCGCGGCGATCCAGCAGCCCGGTCCGCTCGACAGCACCAGCGACGAGGACCTCGACGTGCAGTTCGCCGTGAACTTCCAGGCGCACTGGACCGCGATGACGGCCGAGGCCGCGCTCATGCGTCGCGGCGGCGGTGGCGCGATCGTGAACACCTCGAGTATCGGCAGCCGCCGGGCGAACCCCGCGCTACCGGCGTACGGCGCCATGAAGCGCGCGTTGAACAGCATCACCGAGACTGCCGCCGTGACCTGGGCGCGGGACGGCATCCGGGTCAATGGCATCACGCCCGGCGGCACCGCCACGGAGATGATCGACACCTGGGAGGCCGCGACTCCCGGCATCGTGGAGCGGATCACGACCACGGTTCCGCTCGGCCGGATGGCCGCGCCACGTGAAGTGGCCGAGGCAGCCGCGTGGCTACTCAGCGACAGGGCCTCGTTCGTCACCGGCGCGATCCTGCCGGTCGACGGCGGCGCCGGCGCCTGAGAGCCGGCTGGGTCAGGCGGAACCGAAGAAGGAGAAGAAAGGACCGGTATCCGCGACAACGGATACCGGTCCTTTCTCGGCGTGACTGGGATCGGCTGTGAATCAGCGGGGTGCTGCGTCGGCCGTGCAGTGGTAGTCGCGCGCCGGCCGGTCGCCGGTGGTGAGGAACTTCGTCACCGCGTGGTTCGCGCAGCGGTTCTTGCCGGCCGGGTAGACGCCATGGCCGCTCTGGTCGGCGGTCACCATCGTGACCCGGCGGCCGAGCGCGTTGCGCATCGCCTGCGCACCGGCCAGCGGCGTCGCGGGATCACGGAGGTTCTGCACCATCAGGACGTTGGACGGACCGCGGTCGGTGATGCGGATCGGTCGTTCGGCCGGGTCCGGCCAGTACGCGCAGGGGGTGATGTTGGCTCCGGCGGCACCGAAGAGCGGGTACCGGATCCGGTCGATGGCGACGCTGCGCTGATACGTCTTGACCGAGGTCGGCCACCGCGAGTCGTTGCAGACCATGTAGTAGCGACCGGAGATGAGGTTTTCGGCAGCTGTCGCGGCTCCGCCTCCGGGCAGCGAGGGCGGCGGCTGGTTCGCGTCGACCGCCTGCCAGATGCCGGCCAGCAGGGTCAGCTGGGTCGGACCGTAGAGCAGACCGAAGTTGAGCAGCCGGAACGACGCGTGGTCGAACGGACCGTCCGGCGTCTGGATCGGCTTCTTCTCCAACTGCCTGGCGAGCTCGAAGTACTTCGCTCGCACCTGTGCCGGTGTCCTGCCGAGTCCGTACTCGCGGTGGTTGGCCGCGACAAACTTCGCGAAGGCCGGGAAGGTGTCCTCGACACCCTGTGACCAGAGCCGGTTGCTCGGGTAGTCCCAGCCGCCCGGGCCGGTGTTGCTGTCGAGCACGATCCGGTCGCTGCGGTGCGGGAACAGCGTGGTGTACACCGCGCCCAGGTGGGTTCCCCATGACGCGCCGGCGTACGACAGCTTGGACTCACCCAGCGCGACGCGGATCCGGTCCATGTCGCGGGCCGCATTGGCTGTGCTGACGTGCGGCAGCATCCAGGACGTCTTCGATGTGGCGCACTGCTTGGCCATCTGCTTGCTCTCGGCCGCCCGCTTGCTCACGTCCGCGGCGTTCAGCGCGTACGGCGGGATGTTGCCGGACAACTGTTGTTCCGGAGTGAGGTCACACGTCACCGGCGTACTGCGGCCGATGCCGCGCGGGTCGAATCCGATTACGTCGTAACTGTCCAGGACGTTCTGTGGAAGACCGGTCGCGACAAGCAGGGCTGGGTAGCCCTCGCCGGCGGACGGTCCGCCGGGGTTGGTCAGCAGGATGCCGCGCCGCTGCTCCGGCTTCTTGCTGGCCAGCCGGGAGACCGCGATGTCGATCGTCCGGCCGTCGGGAGCCCGGTAATCCAGGGGAACCTTCAGCTTGCCGCATTGCATTGCTTCGGGAATCGGTACCGCAGCGATCTCTGCCGGGCACTTTTCCCACCTGACACCGCCCGGCGGCTGGGCCTGGGTCGCGGCTGAGCCGCTCGACGTCATGCCTGGAACCAGCACGGCCGCCAGTGAGGCAACCGCGACGGTCAACAGTACTGCGGTGCGTTTCATGCTTCCTCCGAAGCTGTTGGGGAAGGAGAGGTCATCGGCGGGGCTCCCATTGGAAGTACTTCAGGGCGAGCGCGCCGGATACGGCGACCCAGGCCAGGGTCGGCGCGATCAGGATCAGGGCGTCGGTCGCGGCCACTCCGTCGTCCCAGGCCCGGGTCAGGAGTTCGGTGGCCGCGCCGCCGGGGAGAAGTCGTTTGAGGGCGGTGAGTTCTTCGTAGCCGGTGATGGCGACCCAGTTGACGACGGCGATCACGCCCAGGCTGATCGGAAGCGTGGTGATCTGGGCGTGTTCGGGTGAGCGGGTCACGCCTGCGGTTGCCAGGCCGAGGCCGATCATCATGGCGACCACCAAGAGGGCGCCGATGGCCACCAGAGCGAGATCGGCGGGCCGGCCGGTGACGGCGGACAGGACGACGAGGACCAGGACCGTCTGGAGAGTGGCCAGCGCGGTGGCCGGCAGAATCAGGCCGACCAGGATCCCCGCGTCGCTCGCGGTGGTCGACCGCAGCCGCTTGAGGAACAGATTCTGCCGGCGGGCTGCCAGCGATGTCACGGCGCTGGCGTAGAGGCCGAAGGCGGCGATGGTGAACACGACCAGGGCGGCGATGAAACCCTGGCCGACGGAGGCGAAGATCTCGCGGCGCCAGATGAAGAACACACTGGCGGCCACCGGCATGAAGAAGCTGGTGATCAGCACCGATCGGTTGCGGAAGGTCTGAGCGAGTTCGCTCCACGCGATGTCGAACATGGTCGATCCCTGTCTGAGAGAAGAGTGGTCAACGGTCGATCGACCGGAAGATGTCGTCGAGCCGGGTCGGTCCGGCGTCGAGTTCGGCCAGCGGCACGGACGCGCCGTGGGCCCAGTTGAGCAACGCGCGAAGGTCCTGCTCCAGCGCGAAGGTCTCGATCCGGAAGCCGTCGTTGTCGGTGCGGGTCGTGGTCAGCGGTGGCAGCGGAGCGTGGTCGGGCAGCCGGAAGTTGATCACGGCCGGCAGCGTGCTGGTCAGCTCCAGCACGGTTCCCTCGCGGTAGAAGGTGCCCTTGTGCATCAGGCCGATCCGGTCGGCGCGTTGCTGCGCTTCCTCGAGATAGTGCGTGGTCAGTACGACGGTCGCGCCGTCGTCACGCAGGCGGTCGACGGCGTCCCAGAGGTCGTCGCGGGACTGGATGTCCAGCCCGGTGGTCGGTTCGTCGAGGAAGACGAGTTCCGGAGCGCCGTACACGGCCGTGGCGAAGTCCAGTCTCCGCTTCTCGCCGCCGGACAGCTGGGAGACCCGAGTCGTTGCCTTGTGCATCAGATCGGCGATCGTCAGCACCCGCTCGACGTTGTCGGCGCGCCGGGACAGCCGTCCGATCAGCCGCACGGTCTCGCGCACCGTGAGATCGGGGGAGAAGCCGCTCTCCTGCAGCATGATGCCCATCCTGGGGCGCGTCTCGGTGCGGTTCCGCGGGCTGGTGCCGAAGACCCGCACCGACCCCGACGTCGGCACGCGGTGTCCTTCGATCACCTCCAGCGTGGACGTCTTGCCGGCCCCGTTGGTGCCGAGCAGGGCATACAGTTCGCCCTTGCGGACGTGGAAGGAGAGATCCTTGACGGCATGGAAGTCGCCGTACGCGAGATTGAGTGCTTCGACTTCGATGACTGCGGTGGAGGCCATGCGTCCATCTCAGTCGATGCTGCAGTTGCTCCACAGTGCCGCCGCGTCACCACCCATGATGACTTCCGTCAGTGGCCGGAGGTGACACCACGTCATACCTACAGCCAGTCGTTCTCCCGTGCGTAGCGGGCCGCCTCGTGCCGGCTCGTGCCCTGCGTCTTGCGCATCGCGTTGGACAGGTAGTTGCGAACGGTGCCTTCGGCAAGGAACAGCCGGGTCGCGATGTCGGCGACGGAGTACCCGTCGCTGGTCAGCCGCAGGGCGTCCAGTTCGCGCTCGGTCAGTGGGTTGTCGTCGACGACGGCACGAGCTGAGACCTCCGGATCGATCCATCGCTTTCCTTCGTGCAGGAGGGCGATCACGGCGGCGATGTGGGACGGTTCGGCGGACTTGGTGACGAAGCCCTGGATGCCGAGCTTCAGGGCACGGCGGAGTATTCCCGGCTTGGCGTGCCGGGTCAGCATCAGTACCGCCTGTTTCGGCATGGTCCGCCGGATCGCGGCGACGGCGGCCAGGCCGTCGGTGCCCGGCATCTCCAGATCGATCACGAGTACGTCGGGACGCTCGCGCAGCGTTACCTGCACTGCTTCCGCGCCGTCGGTGGCCTCGGCGAGCACCTGCAGGTCGCCCTCCATCGGCAACAGCTTCGCCAGCGCCTTGCGCAGCAGCGCTTCGTCGTCGGCCAGCACGATCGTGATCATCGCGGCAACCCTCTTTCCTCGCCGGCGAAGACGACTGCCGTGCGGAACCGCTCGCCGTGCTGCTCGGCCAGCAGCGTGCCACCGCCGTCCTCGACCCGTTCACGTAGCCCGGCGAGGCCCCGAAGCTCGGGCACCCGATCGCCGTCGGCGCCGTCGTTGTCGATCACCAGTCCGGCCGTTCCCAGTGCGATCCGGACTTCCCGGGCCTGTGCGTGACGCAGGATGTTGGTGGTCGTCTCCCGCAGCACCTGGCTCAGGGGATCGCTCCAGCCCGGATCGGGTTCGCCGTCGCGCTCGATCGTGACCCGCGCACCGGCCGCTTCGAGCAGGTTCTTCGCGTTCTCCAGCTCGGCCTGGAGATTGAGCCGCCGCTGACCGTAGGCCAGTGCCTTGGTCTGGCCGATCGTGTCGACGACCAGCGCCTGGATCTCCTGGAGCTCCTGCTCGGCCTGTGCCGCGTCCGACCGCAGGATCCGCTGCGCCAGGGCGACCTTCAGCTTGACCACGTGCAGGGTGTGGCCCTGGATGTCGTGGAGATCGCCGGCGAACCGGACCCGCTCGCGCATCACCGCCAGCTCGGCCTCCCGCTCCCGCGACTCCTCCAGGTCCCGTACGACGTCGTAGAACCTCCGGTTGGGGAACCTCAGCCCGACCACGACGGCGGTGATCGCGGCCGGAACGATGACGAATCCGATCAGGTCACTGCGAAACTCCTCCGGGGCGAGCCACAACTTGGCCGAGCCCACCACGGCGACGAAGCTCACCAGCCCGACGGCGGCCGGGAGCTGGTGCCGCTTCAGTTCCGGCACGACGAGCGGACCGACGATGAGCAGCCCGATGAACGACCCGCCGCTGTTCGCGACCGCCGCACCGAACAGCCAGACGACGCCCGCGACCAGCAGGCACGGCACGGCGACCGTCATCAGTCTGCGATCCGCCCAGCGCACGAACCCCACCACACCCGCGACCACACCTGCGCTCAGAACTGCCGCGTGCCACCAGTTCTGAGCTTCCGCCGCGATGTGCACCACGCCCCCGGCCGCTACCAGCGGCAGAAGCTTGTACAGATTCAGCCGCCGCAGGGTCGCCTTCGATCCCTTCGCCACCTGCTCAGACGTCAAGGTGCCCGCACTTTCCACACTGTTCCGGACTGGTCTCTGGACGTCAGTATGTCGTCGTTGCGCGGGGCGAACCAGTGACGTGGTGTCACCTCGGCGGCCCGGACGTTCAGTCGGTCGTGTTGAACCAGAGGCGCAATCTCGGGGTCCGCCGGATCACCAACCGGTCCAGCAGCAGCGCCAGCACCAACGTGATCCCGAACATCGGCAGGAACAGTGCCAGCGCGATCACGATGACGGCGAGTGCCGGTGTGGCTTTCAGGGGCAGCCGCCCCCGCGGCGCACCGACGGCTCCGGCCGCCTTCGGACGGCGGCGCCACCACATCAGTGGTCCCGAGACGCACATGAAGATCACGCCTAGACAGAACACCGTGGTGAGGACCATGTTGGTGATGCCCAGCCGGCGGCCCTCGTGCAGCGCGATGCCCTGGGCGACCGTCTTGGCCAGCAGAGGATAGTCCTGGTAGCCGTAGGTCGAGACCACTTGAGCGCCGAACTGGTCGACGTGCAGGGTCCGCTCCTTGGCCGGGTCCTGGAACGCGTACCCGATCACGGAGTACACCCCCTCCTCGCCGGCCGGGAGTGCGATCGTCATCGGCCGCGCCAGACCCTTCTGGCTGCCGACCGCTACCGCGGTGTCGAGAGTGGCCACCGAGCGGCGGTCCTGGTTCGGATCCGACTTCGGCACCTTCGTCTCTCCCAGACCCCACGGCACCGTGTGACTGTGCGGCAAGGACTCGTCCAGGGTCGAAGTCGGGTTCGACAGTGCTCCAGGGTCTTCGCCCCACATCGAACTGCCCTGACTCGCTGCGAACTGCTGGACCTTCGCGCCCCAGAGGCCGGTCCACGGCAGACCCGACACGATCAGGAACAGCAACCCGACTCCCAGCACCGATCCGGTCAGCGCGTGCCGCGATCGAAGTGCGGCGCCGGCCGCTTTCGCCGTACGACGTCGCGCCCGGGCGACCCGGCCGCGGACGAAGAGGTAGTAGCCGGTGATGGCCATCACCAGGGCCCAGCAGGCTCCGATCTCGATCACCGCGTCACCCCAGCGGCCGGCCATCAACTCGCCGTGCAGCAGGATCGACGCACCCGACAACGTCGAGTCCGGATCCAGCGATCCGAGCACCTTGCCCTGGTACGGATCCACGAACACGTCCCGCGTGGCGCCGTCCGCGGTCTGGATCGAGAAGACGGTCGACCGATCCGGACCGGATGGCTCGGTCATCGACACGACGGTCGCGTCCGGAAACGCGCTCTTCACTTCGCCCAGTTGAGCGTCGTACTGCTGCGCCCGGAGTCCGGGCGGCTGCTGCACCTTCATCAGATCGGCGTTCAGGGCCGGTTCGAGCTGGAACCGGAAAAGGTAGATCAGGCCGGTGACCGCCAGGACCAGCACCACCGGGATGACCAGGAAGCTCGCATAGAAATGCCATCGCCAGAACGCACGGAACAGCCCGGCTCCTCTGGAGCCGGCTTTTCGTTCGTCCGGCGCAACCTTCGTTGCCACATCGTCACTACGTTGCATTCGTTTCTCCGGGAGTCCTCGATCCGGCGGGCGGTCCGGCCGGATCCGTTGCGCATCACGGCATGCCGGTCAGGCATGGCCGAACCCGGCGCGGCACAGAGGCTCAGCGTCGGGTGGGTCGAACTGTCAGACGACAGCGACCCAGGGAGGAGGACCCCGGGAGATGATCGCGTGGACAAGACGCGCTTGCTGCAGGGTCTGGGCCCGGAACGCCCGGCCCAGCTTGATTCGGGGCAGCCACAGCGCCGCTGACGGCCGGCTCGCCAGTGCGAACGAGGTGTAGACCCGCTGGGCGGCACACCGGATGGCGCCGAAGACCGCACGTTCGCCGTACGCCAGCCAGAGACCGCTCAGCGACGCGACCACCAGGTGGGCTGAGAACATCTGCAGCATCTCGCCGAGTGCGAGCCCGTGGTGGTGCCCACTCGAACTCGCCAGGTGCGCGTGTACGGAGTTCACCGGGCTGACCATTTCAGTGAAGGTGAAACCTTGGTGCAGAACGGCCTGTGCCGCGACGGTGACGGCGGTGATCGAGGCGATGTCGCGCTCGTAGCCGGCCAGCCACCAGCCGCAGGCCCAGACAGACCCGAATGCGCCGGCGACGGCCCACCAGGGCAGCGGCGTACCGGACATCAGTACGTGACCGAGGGTAGTGAGCGACACGCAGACTACTGCGAACAGCGTCGCCCGCGCCGCGCGATACCACCCGTGTTCAGCCATGACCTGAACATGGTGACACCCAGCACCCGTAGTGCGTAATGCCTTGACCAAAACCCGCCCCAGTACCAGTGGCAGACCGGTCGAGTCGGTCGCGGCGGGAGATGATGCGCGGGTGATGCATCTTCGGCTCATCGTTCCCTGTGACGCAACGCCTGGGAGACCGAGGAAGCGGCGCCCGGCGCCCCGGACGACGCGGTGGTGGACCAGGGGTATGCCGAGGCGCGGGGTTCTTGGGCGTTCTACGCGTTCCTGACCTTGGCAACCATGATCGCGGCGGTCGCCGTCGTCACGGATTCCGCGATCCTGGTGGTAGGTGCCATGGTGGTGGGACCCGAGTTCGGCGTCGTCGTCGCTGTTGCCCTGGGCATCGCCTTGCGCAAGGGCGGTGGGCTGGATCGACGTGAACGACGTGACTGCGGCACGGCCGCTCACCGGCTTCATCTGGCGTCCTGACAAGTGGTCGGCAGTCGTGGCCGTGCTGGCTGGATGCGCCGGCGTACTGTCACAGACCGCAGGTCGCTCCAATGCGCTGGTGGGTGTGTTCATCTCGGTCACCACCGTTTCTGCCGTAGGTGACCTGGCGCTTTCGCTGGCGGTGTGGGCACCGCAGCAGATCGGCGGCTCAGCTGCTCAGTTGGGTATCAACCTCGCGGGGATGACCTGCGCGGGAGTCGCGACGCTGATCCTGCAACGAGTCCTCTGGACCTGGCTGACGAAGCGCGGAACAGGACCCGGCCAGCTTCCGAACGTACCCATCAGCCAGAACGCGTGAGAGGTGCGTACGAGATGGGCCGATCGACGGGGGAGAGCTGTGAGAGAGCGGTACTTGCGGAGTTGTGATGTCTAGCTTGTGGACATGAGCGCCTCGCTGGATGATCCCGTTCCGTTGTTCGTGCCTACGCGGACCGCCGGGGCCGTGGACGTGGCCTGCTTGCAGGTCGGGCGACGGCCGGACGGTGTCCGGGTGGGCATTGCGTTCAGCCGGCTCGAACTGTTGCGTGAAGCGACTGGACCGCGACAGGACTGGGTGCGGATGCACGAGGACGAGCTGCGCGAGCAACTCGCGCAGCTCGGCGTCGGCGTGATCCAGTGCGATCCGGTGCTGGTCGGGCCCGATGTTTTCGCGCCTGCCGCCTTGCTGGATCACTTCGCCTGAGACGTCACCCCACGTGGATGCCTGGTCTTCTGGCCGGGTCCGGCTCGTGCTGGCGGATGATCTCGCGGACCACCGGCGCGGTGTCGCCACGGCCGAGGATGAGATAGCGCAGCAGATGGCTGAGCGGATTGCCCTCGGACCATTCGAAGTGGCAGTGCGGGCGTACGCCGGTGGTGTCGCGCAGGGTCAGCAGGATCGCGGCGATCGCGTTCGGAGCGGCCGGGCTCTTGGCTCGGAGCACCCGGAAGCCGTCGACCTCGATGCCTTCGACGCGCAGCACGTCGCTGAAGGTGGACGGGTCGACCACGTCGATCTCCAGGAACATCACGTCGGCGTGCCCGGGGACCGGATCCATCGCGCGAACCTCGGCCTCCTTGGCGGTGTACTCCGCGGCGTCGCCGGCCTGTCGCCGGTTGGCGATCAGGTTGAGGGCGCCGTCGTTGCGGATCGAGTCGGTGACGAACTGGCGGGCGGTGTCGTCGAACTCGATCCGGTCCGCCCGCAGTTCGGTCGTCCGGGAGATCCTCGAGATCAGCGAGACGGTGATGATGCCGGCGATGAACAACCCGGAGATGGCGATGCCGTCGGGCTTCTCGATGATGTTCTCGACCAGGGCGTAGAGCAGGATCAAGGTCAGAACGGTGAAAGCGACGGAGGCCTTTCGTTGCCGCCGTCGCGCCGCGGAGATGGCGACCGCTACCGCGCCGGAGACCATCATGACCAGGATCCCGGTCGCGTAGGCACCTGCCTGGGCATCGACGTCGGCGCCGAAAGCGATGGTGATCGCGATGCTGATCGCGGTGTAGACGAGCACCACCGGCCGGACCGCGCGGCCCCACTCGGGCGCCATCCCGTACGAGGGAAGGTACCGGGGCACGATGTTGATCAGCCCGGCCATCGCCGACGCGCCCGCGAACCACAAGATGAGAACACTGCTCAGGTCGTAGACGGTGCCGAAGGCTTCGCCGAGCTTCTCGTGCGCGAGGTAGGCCATGGCGCGGCCGTTCGCTTCACCGCCGGGCTGGAACTCCTCGGCGGGGATCAGCACGGTCGTGATGAAGCTGGTGGCCAGCAGGTAGACGCTCATGATCACCGCGGCCGCGGTGAGCAGCTTCTTGGTGTTGCGGATCCGGTCGGCCAGCCGTTGCTCGGCGTTCTTGCCGTCCGCGGCGACCAGCGGCATCATGCTGACGCCGGTCTCGAAGCCGGACATCCCCAGTACCAGCAACGGGAACGCGATGACGGCCGGTCCGATCACCCCGCCGAATCCCTGCCGGCCGTCGGTCAACGCGTTGACCCAGCTGTCGAAGGCGCCGGGAACCGTGACCACGTCGTACAGGCCGACGGCCACGATCATGGCGTTGAGCACGAGGAAGATCCCGACCAGCGGGATCGCGACGCCGACAGCTTCGCTGAAGCCCAGCAGGAAGACACCGCCGAGGATCAGCAGCAGTACGACGGTGACGGCGACCTCCTGTCCGTGCAGGAAGTCCGGGGTGTAGGGGTTCTCGACGAGGTGGACGGTCGCGTCCGCCGAGGACAAGGTGATGGTGATGATCCAGGACGTCGCCACGAATCCGAGCAGCACCAGGACGAACAACTTGCCTCGCCAGAACGGCAGCAGGTTCTCCAGCATCGCGATCGAGCCCTGGCCGTGCGGGCTTTCCTTGGCCACTCGCCGGTACATCGGCAACATCCCCAGCAACGTCAGGGCGACGATGAGCAGGGTCGCCAACGGTGACAGGGCGCCGGCGGCGAGAGCGGCGATGCCGGGCAGGTAGGACAGGGTCGAGAAGTAGTCGACACCGGTCAGGCACATCACTTTCCACCAAGCCTGCGGCGGTGCGTGTCCTTCACCCGTCTCCGGACCGACCGGCTGCACCCGGTGCTGCAGAAGCCAGCCCGTCAGCCCCCGGTCACCGGCCGATTCGTCCTGCGGCCCCTTGACGGTGGCAGGTACGACGTACTCGTCTGGAGAGATCACGCGAGCCAGGATGCATGACCATCGGGCCTTCGCCCAATCGGTGTTAGAAGCCTGTGAGAGGGCCCCGAATCCCCAGGTGAGGCGCCTAAAATACGCCGATTTTCTTCGGATTGTTGCTCTGGACCACGGCGGTGGTCGCCACCATCACGCGCATCATCTCAGTCATCCGATTCCGCATCATCCTCGGTGGCCTTCTCATCGGGACCACCGACGGGCCAACTGAACTCGGGACAGTCTCCCCGAAAGATCATGGCAGGTGCTTGCCACAAGTGAGCAGTGCTGAACGACCGCCAGCAGGCGTACACCTTCACCGTCCAGTCGTAGAACGGGCCGTCTGAAGGCATTGAACCGCTGCCCTCACAACCCGGAGGCCCCCGAATGAAACGCAACAGCCGGCTACTTGCCGGCTTCGCCCTGCTCACCGCAATTGCCATCCCGGCCGGTGCGATCGTCGCCTTGCCGTCCAGTGCCGACACACTCGCGACCCGTGCGCCCTCGGTGCCGGCTGGGAGCCCGGTACCGGCTCTGACCCGGGCGGCGTACCCGCTGAAGTCGGTCGAACCGGCGAGTCCGCTGCGCGACCTGCGGCCGCTGACCAGAATGATCGGCGGCGCTACCGTGGTCGGCGCGGGCGAGGCGACCCACAACTCGCATGAGTTCGTCGCGCTGAAGCACAAGATGTTCCGCGAGCTCGTAGCAGAGAAGGGCTTCACCACCTTCGCGCTCGAAGCCAGTTGGAGTACCGGCCTCGCTCTGGATCGCTACGTCACCACCGGCGTGGGCGAGCCCCGCGAGATCATGCGGCGCGAGTTTCAGGCGTCGTACCGGCTCTGGAACATCCAGGAGTATCTCGACCTGATCGAGTGGATGCGCCAGTACAACAAGCACCACCCCCGAAAGCTGCACTTCATCGGTGACGACCTCGGCTACGTCGGCCCGGAGGTGATTGACCGGGTCACCGGTCACGTCGCCCGGACCCGGCCCCAGTTGCTGCCGGAAATCACCCGCCTGTACGCCGGGATCCGGTCGACGGCCGAGGTGGCGCCGTGGACCAGCGCGTACCTCGCCAGGTCGCTGGCCGAGCGGGTCGCTCTGGAAGTCGCAGCCAGGCAAGCCCTCGCCAAGGTCAAGGCACTGCCTGCCAGCCCGGCCCGCCACTGGGCGGTCCAGAACGCCCGGGCGGTCTGGCAGGTGACGAAGTTCTTCAGCCACGACGTCACGGATGTCACCGAACTGGCGAAGGCCTACGAGTTCCGCGACCGGACGATGGCGGACAACGTCACCTGGTGGAACCGGACGACCGGTGGCAAGGTGCTGGTGTCCGCGCACAACGGTCACATCGCCTACGAGTCGTCGATGCCGGAAACCTACCCGGTGACTCAGGGCGAGTTCCTGCGTAGGCAGCTCGGCAAGCGCTACGTCGCCGTCGGGCTGAGCTTCGACCGAGGCTCCTTCAACGCGGCCGACATCGAGGACCCGAACGGGACGGTCCGCAAGTTCACGATCGGCCCCGCTCCGGCCGGCAACAACGAGCACACGGTCGGCAAAGTGCCGTACCGGAATTTCGTGGTGGATCTGCGCAGGTTGCCTGCGTCGGCCACTTCCTGGCTGGCCGAGAAGCGCCCCACCCGCGATATCGGAACCGGCTACCCCTACCCCGACTCGTTGGTTGCCCTCGGCAAGTCCTACGACATCCTGATCCACCTCGACCAGGTAACCGCCGCTGACCTGCTCACCACCTGATTCCGAGCCTTCTCCTGCGGCTCATCACTACGAAGAAGATTTCGACAGGCAGAGGAGCCACTCTTGACAGCGATCGTTCCCGCGGCCGGCTACGCCACTTCGAGCAACTGCACCTTCACCGGTGCGCAGGGCCATGAGCTATCCGCTCGGCTCGAGCGTCCCGAGGGGCCGATCCTGGGAACAGCGCTGTTCGCCCACTGCTTCACGTGCGGCAAGGACCTGCGGGTCGAGCGTCAACTGACCCGGGCGCTCACCCGTCAGGGCTTCGGGGTGTTGTCGTTCGACTTCACCGGCCTCGGACGGAGCGGCGGTGACTTCGCCGACTCCTCCTTCTCGGCCGACGTCGCCGACCTGCAAGCCGCGGCCGGCTACCTGGGCACGATCATCGCGCCGCCTGTTCTCCTGGTCGGCCATTCGCTGGGAGGCTGCGCGGTACTGAGCGCCGCTCCGCGGCTGCCCAGCGTGCGCGCCATCGCGACGATCGGCGCACCGGCTGATCCCGAACACGTCCGGCGCCTGCTGGACGGAGACCTGGACGCCGTACGCCGCGAAGGCTCCGGAACCGTCACCATCGCCGGGCGGAGGTTCACGGTCGGCCGATCGTTCTTGGAGGATCTGCAGCACAGCAGCCCCCGAAAAGCGCTCGCGGACTTCCGAGGCGCCACTCTCTTCCTGCACGCGCCGCGGGACGCCATAGTGGGCATCGACAACGCCGACGAGCTCTACCACGCGGCCAGTCATCCCAAGAGCTTCGTGTCGCTCGACGACGCCGACCATCTGCTCACGGACGAGTCCGACGCGATCTATGTGGCTTCCGTTATCGCCGCGTGGGCGGGCAGGTACATCGGCCGGGATGTGGAAGAGGAGGCGCAGCCGACCGGCTACCACGTCGAGGAAGTCACCGCACGGAACCACGGTGGATACTTCACGACACTGGATACCCGAGGCTCCCGGTACGCGGCTGATCAGGCACTGGCCAAAGGCGGTACGGAGCGTGGCCCAACGCCGTACGACTTCCTTGCTATGGCCCTTGCCGCATGTACCTCGATGACCCTGCGTGTCACAGCGGACCGCAAGGGGTGGTCGCTGGACACCATCGAGGTGACGGTCAACCATCGCCGGGTCCATGCCGACGACTGCCAGGCGCCGAGCGGCACCTGCCGCGTCGATCACTTCGAGCAGGAGATCCGGCTCCCGGAGTCACTGACCGGCGACCAACGAGCCACGCTTCTCAGCGCCGCCCGCCGCTGTCCCGTGCACAACACCTTGAAGAGTCAGGCCGAGATCACAACTCAGCTCACAACCTGACATGAGACGACGCGGCCGAATCGAGGACTCCAGTGACGAACGACCTGCCCCAGATCGCTGTATCCGAACCAGAACTCGCCGAGCTTCGCACGCGGCTGACGAGAACCCGGTGGCCGGACCCGTGGCCGACCAGCGCCTGGGAGGCAGGCACCGACACTGAAGAGCTGCAGCGCCTTGTTGCCTACTGGTCGACGTCGTACGACTGGCGCACCCACGAAGCGATGATCAACAACCTTCCGTCAAAGATCGCTCTCCTCGACGGCGCTCCGGTGCACTACCTGCGTTTCGACGGAGAAAACCCCGACGCGCTCCCGATCGTGCTGACGCATGGGTGGCCGAGTTCGTTTCTCGAACTCGTCCCCTTGGCTCGCCGACTGGCCACGCCGTCGGCCCACGGAGGCAAGGCGTCAGACGCCTTCACCGTCATCGTTCCGTCGCTGCCCGGATTCGCTTTCTCTTCCCAGCGAGCATCGCTGTCGGAACCGCAGCAGACCCATGAACTCTGGCACCGGCTGATGTCCGGCGAACTCGGTTTCGGCCGCTACGCGGCGCACGGAGGCGATCTGGGCGCCGGAATCACCTCCCGCTTGGCCGAAGCCCACCCTGAGGCTCTGGTGGGTATCCATCTGCTCGCCGTCGGCGACCCGGTCGGCTATGACGCCGACAGCGTCACTCCGCAGGAGCAGGCGTACCTCGAATCGGTCGCCGCTTGGTCCAGCGCAGAGGGCGGCTACCAGCACCAGCAGAGCACACGCCCACTCACCTTGGGGTACGGGCTGACCGACTCACCGGCCGGCCTGCTTGGCTGGCTCGTCGAGAAGTACCGCGGCTGGAGCGACTGCGGAGCCGATCTGTCATCCCGGTTCAGTGACGACTTCATCCTGACGCAGGCGTCCCTCTACTGGTTCACCAACACGATCTCGACCTCGTTCCGGCCGTACTACGAGCATCGGCAGGGCCTGACGCGGCGGGTGAAGCGAGTCACGGTCCCCACCGCGCTGGCCGTGTTTCCCGCCGACCTGACGCAGCCGCCCCGGAGCTGGGCCGAGCGGACGTACAACGTCACGAGGTACACCGTCATGCCAAGAGGCGGCCACTTCGCGGCTCACGAGGAGCCGGAACTCCTGGCGCACGATCTCACCGAGTTCTTCCGTGAGCACCGCTGATCTTCGCCGGTTGCGGGGCGGAACGCTTCCCGCACAACCGGCGAAGGCCGCGGTCGGAAGGCTTGCCACGGACGGTGTTCCCGCACTGTTGCGAGCTACCGACCTGGTGGGCCGGCTGGATACCGGCCGGCCTGTTCAGATGCAGATCACGATCTTTCCTCGGGTGCGCCCTCGCTCGGCGTGCGCGTGGGCGTCGGCGATCCGCTCCAGGGAGTAGGCCTGTTCGATACGGGGTGTGTAGCGGCCTTGCCGGCCCAGTTCCGCGGCCGCGGACAGAACAGTGGAATCGTTCTCCGCGTTGACCACGTGCGTGCCCAGGCGCTGTCCGCTCGCATGGTCGGCGACCGTCGCGACGCGCGTCGGGTCATCTGTGATCGCGACGAGGTCGTCCAGCGATCCGGAAGCCGCGGTGTCGAGCGCCACGTCGACTCCGCGCGGGGCGAGAGCGAACAGACGCTGCGCCAGGCCGGGGCCGTAGGTGGTGGGAACGGCGCCAAGTGCGGTGAGGAACTCGTGGTTGCGTTCACTGGCCGTCCCGATCACAGTGGCACCTCGCGCTACCGCGATCTCGACCGCCGCGCTGCCCACGCCACCGGCGGCGCCCTCGACGAGAAGGGTGCGCCCCGCGAGGGAGCCGAGCGCGTTCAGGCCGCGCATCGCGGTCACAGACGCGAGACCAGCGGCCGCGGCCTGCTCGTCGTTCCAGATGTCGGGGGAGTGGGCCCAGGCCGAGAGGACGACCAGCTCCGCGGTTGCGCCGATGACACCGCCCAGCCCGAAGACGCGGTCGCCGATACTCACGCCGTGCACTCCGTCACCGATGTCGTCGACCACCCCGGCGGCGTCGCGCCCGGGAATGGCGGGTAGCTCCAGGGGAATCAGCTGCTGCAGGTCGCCGGCGCGCAGTTTCCAGTCGATGGGATTGACGCTGGCCGCCGCGACGCGGATACGGATCTCACCAACTCCGGGCTGCGGATCGGGGGCCTGCTCGATCACCAGGCTCTCTGCTCCGCCGTACTTGTGGAACCGGGCTGCGCGCATAGTGGTCTACCTTGCTCCTCGGGGACCTTGCAGGTTTGTGCCGGCGTACGCCGCTGCCTTACCAGGAGCGCCCGACAGGTTTGTGTAGCCGCACGCGGTTGATGTCGTCCCAGAGCCTCGTAAGGATCGGCTCCGACCGACACACGAACTGCCGGAAACATCGACTCATGCGCCGCCGTCGACTCCCGGAGGTTGGTTCGCTGCCGGCGGCTGATCCGGGACGGGCTGATCGAGGTCGTCCGGTGAGCGACCACAGACACACCGACGAGAGGAAATCCGATGTCGACGATCGACGTGACGGACGCGAACGTGGACGAGGTAACGGGTCGCGACGGGATCGTGATTCTCGACTTCTGGGCTGAATGGTGTCCCGCGTGCAAGTTGTTCGCACCGATCTACGAGGCTGCTTCGGACGCCAACCCGGACATCGTGTTCGGCAAGGTGGACGTCGAAGCGGCGACCAAGGTGGCTGACTCGTTCGGTATCCGGGCGCTACCCACCCTGGCGGTCTTCCGCGACCAGGTCGGGGTGTACCTCCAGGCCGGCGCTCTGCCGAAACCCGACCTCGAGGACCTTCTCGAGAAGATCAGGGAGCTCGACATGGACCAGGTTCGCTCCGACGTAGCCAAGAATCGCGTGGGGCATGCCCATCATCACTGATCCCAACAGCCGTAGTTCGTGATCAGGCGAGTGTTTGCATTGGTGATACGAGATTGATGAAGGGGAGAAGTCATGAGCGCGTACCTGGTGATCGAAGCAACCCCGGCGGACGCCGAACGGTTCGGCGAGTACGAGCGACAGAGTCTCCCGCTGGTGATCAAGTACGGCGGCGAGCCACTGGCCCGCGACACCGACCCGCTCCCGATCGAGCGCGACGATCGGCCCGCGATCGGCGTCATCATCAGGTTCCCGGACAAGCAGGCCGTCCAGGCGTACTTCGACTCGCCGGAATACGCCCCGCTGCGTGCGTTCCGCCAGTCCTTCACGCAGGCTCGCGCCTTGGTCATCGAGGGCTGAGCAAGCCTTCAGGTGACCGGTCATCACCCGCGGGCTCGTCGCGAACGCGCGACGTGGAGCCCTGCGAGGTTGAGGGCGAGCCCCCACAACGTGAGCACCACCAGGAACGGCAGCACGTCCGGACCACCGAACTCGCCCGTCCACCACAATCGAGCCGACCCGTACGGCGTGAGCCACGCCCGCGCGCCTGGTGCGGCCACGGACAGTACGCCGTACAAGCCGAGCGGCAGCAGGATCGTGAGGACCGCCGCGATCCAGCCACGGCCGATCAGCAGGCCAAGCCCGGTACCGACCAACTGCGCGACGATTTGCGTGACGAAGGCCCCAACCACGATGATCGGCGCATGCTCCCACGGGCTGTTCGCGGTCGACGGCACCAACCAGGCAACGAGGATCGACGCCACCAGCCCGGCGGCCGCCAACCCCACGGCGTACCCGAGGGCCAGCTTGAACATAGACCGCTCCCGCCGAGCCGCGGCCACCGCACCGATGAACGGCACCCCGATCGAGATCAGACTCTGCGCCACGGTCGAAGTCGACGCGAAAGTCCGGTCGGCGCTGACGGCCGCGACCTGACTTCCTACCGCCCCCAGCACCCCGACAGCCCCGGTAACACCGGCTATCACACGGCAAGTTCGCATCGGATACCCCCGCTCCTAGTCGATGCCGCATCATGCCAGCGAGTAGGTTCTCGATGAGATCTCACGTCGGCTGGTCGGGAGCAGTCCCGATCGAGCATCTGTGGTTGCCACGAGTACCTCGACCTGAGTCTCAGCCAAGGGTCGGGATCCAGCGTGCCAGCGCGGTCTCGATCTCTGCTGGGGAGTCCTCGGGCAGGAAGTGGGATCCCTTGACTGTGATCTCCTGCTGGGCCGGCCAGTCGCGGCAGAACTCACGCAGTGGGCCGGTGAGCAGTGCACCGGGGGAGCCGTTGATGAACAGCTTGGGTACGTCGCAGGTCGCCATCCATCGGGCGTTGGCGGTGACGATCTGATGGACGTCGGCGGGTTCGCCGTCGATGGGGATTTCCTGGGCCCAGGTGAGCATCGGGCGGCGTGATTCACCAGGTTCGAGGTAGGGGCGCCGGTACGCCGCGAGGTCATGGTCACTCAGATGCCGCAGAGTGCCGGCCTGAAGGACTTGTTCGATGAAGATGTTGTCGGTCAGGATCAGGTGCTCGCCCGCTGGGCCGCGGAGTGGTTGGAAGAGGTCCGGGCTGGGAGCGTTGGGGCTGTCCCAGGTGACCGGCGCGACGAGGGTCTCGAGGTAGGCGATTCCGGCGACGTCGTCCGGATGACGGCGGGCCCAGCTGGTGGCGAGCACGCCACCCCAGTCGTGTCCGACGAGCACGATGGGCTGGTCCAGGTCCAGGTGCAGGGCGTCGAGGAAGGCGTCGAAGTACCGCTGGTGGGTGGTGAACCGGTACCGGTGTGGGTCGGTGCCGTCTACCGCGTCGGAGTTGCCCATGCCGGGCAGGTCGGGTGCGATGCAACGACCGAGGCGCGGGCTCATCACCTTCCGCCAGAGGTACGACGACGTCGGGTTGCCGTGGACGAACACCACCGGTCGGCCCTCGCCAACCGTTCGGCAGGCGAGCCGGAGGTCCAGGACGGGGAGCAACTCGAGCGCTTCGGCGGTCATGGCTCATTGTCACTGGGGCAGCGGACCGGCTCGACGACAGTCCGCCGTACGACACCTACATCGAGGAGACGCCGGCCTATGACCGGCTGGGATCGGTACTGCCGGTACGGCGAGCCGCTGGGCCTGCTGCCGACGGGCGTGTCGCCGCCTTGCGAGGCTCCGTCTTGCAGACGATGCAGGTGCACACGACGGAGGTGGTTGAGCCGCCGAAGTCGTGCCGACCACACGCATCGACGACCCCGTTGGAGGGGATGGTGTTGGCTTCGCTGCCGCCGGCCGGTACGTAGGCCAGATTGCAGGTGGTCGCCGAGCCGGGGCAGCCGTCGCCCGCCAGCCAGACCGAGTCGCCAGGCTTCGAGAACGCGATCTGCCCGTGCAGGTTGCCGGTCGAGGTGTCGCGCCAGAGGCGAACGCGCTGCGCGAAGTTCGTAGTCTCGGCGACGAGCGTGAAGCTTGCCGCCTTGCCGTCCAGGACCTGCGCCATCGTGTCGTCGATCTTGAGGGCGGTGGTTTGGACCCCCATGGTGACGCCGGCGGCGGAATCGGGCGCCGGGGACGCGGCGTGGGCCTGGCTGACCGTCACGAACGGCGCGACAGCCACGATCGCGGCTGTGACGAGTGCGCGAGTCTTCATCGTTTCTCTCCATCGACGTACTTCAGGGACGTCCCGGCTGGAACGCCCGGACAGTGCTGCTCACCGCTGGGCAGACCGCTGCTCCCACATCTTGGGTTCGTCAGATGTGGGAGCAGCGGCAGATGGCTACCTGAACTGCGCGCCGGCCCGCGTTGCGTTCCCTGCACCCGAGGCGCAGGTTGCCGACGTCAAGATGCCGTAGGAGTTCCAGGCGCCGTACACGATGGTGCCGTTCTGGCACTGGACCATGGCCCGGAACTGCGTGGTGCCGGCAGGGCCGCTGTAGCAGCGGATGAGGCCGGTCGCACCGCTCAGGAACCCTTCACAGTCGACGGCCGTGATTCCTGCGGTGCTGACCTCTCCGGCCGGAGCCACCCACATGCTCTTGCTGGTGACGTTGACCGCTTCCGGCCCGGCCGCAGCGGCGGGCAATGACAAGCCGAGCGCCACGAAAGACCCGATGGAGGCGGAGGCGACGGCAACTTTGCGAAGGTTGAACATGGTTCCCCAGACATGATCGTGAGACGACCACCCGCGAGTGCGAATGTCCGGCCGAACCTACGCACAGTGTGTTACCGAACGCTTACAGATCAGTGACCTCTGCCCGGACGGTGGCGGGTGACCGTGTGAGCGATCGATGGTCGTGGTGTCGGGGGAACTTTGTGATGGTGGGCGGGTATGAACAGGGCATGGTCGATGAATCCGCGGGTGACGCTGCTCAGTGGCAGGCGATGCGCGGCGGTGATATGGCTGCGCTGGGGGTGCTGTTCGATCGTCATGCGGATCGGGTGCATCGCTATTGCCGGCGGGCGGCGGGGGGATCGGTCGATTCCGAGGACGTGTTGTCGGAGACTTTCATCGAGGTCTGGCGCTCGCGGAGATCGTTCGTGGTGCGTGAAGGATCGGCGTTGCCGATCTTGCTGACGATCGCCAAGCGGGTTCTGCAGAAGCAGGTCCGGAGTGCGGAGCGCGCCACCCGGCGCGACGGGCGTGCAGGTGATCCCACACTGCTGGTGGTGCCGGATATCGCCGAGGACGCTGTGCGGGCAGTCGAGCTCGAGCGGCAGCGTGTGTGGTTGCGGCGGCAGGTGGCCGCGATGCCGGTGCCGTATCGCAATGTCTACGAGCTGTGTGTCTATGCCGAACTGGGCCAGGACGAGGTCGCCCGGCTGCTCGGGATCCCGTTGGGGACGGTGAAGTCTCGGCTCTCCCGTGCACGCAAGAACGTTGCTGAGGCTGCTCAAGAGGCGTTTGAGCAGCACACGATCGAAGGGGTTTTCTGATGGATTTCGAGAGCGCTGTACTCGAGGCCGAACCGTTGACCGATGACGGGAAGAGCCGGGCTCGCGCGACAGTTCTGGCCGGCGTCGCCGGTGTCGAGCGCCGCCGGCGGCGCAACGTGGTGCGAGGTTCGGTGGCAGCTGCCGCGGCCGTGATGGCGGGTGTGGTGACTTATCCGCTGCTGTTTCCCGCGTCGGCGTACGCGTCGTGGACGGCGATCCCGCGACCGGTGACAATTTCGGCCGATGACCCCCGTCTGGGACAGTGCACGTCGTCGGTTCCCTCTGGACCGACCGACTCGGTGGGCAGCGCGCTGCAGTTGCGGCCGGTAGTGACCGAGCAACGAGGTGACTTCACCGCCGCGCTGCTCGGCGGAGGCGACAGCATCGCGGTGTGCATCTTCGACGACACCAACCGGTCAGCCGGACGGACGATCGCCGTTGCGTTGCCTGCCGGCAGTTCCGTGTCGCTGATCGGCAACGGTGGATCGCTCGATGAGGGCGAAGGCGCCAGATACGTCTACGGGCGAGTGGCGGCCGGGGTCGAGAAGGTCAAGGTCGTGACGACCGAAGGCGTGGAAGTGACCGCGTCGGTGGCCGACGGCTACTACCTGGCGTGGTGGCCGGCACCGGCCGGGCCGGCCACGGTGACCGCGTTTGGTCGCGACGGGGCCGTTCTGCAGAAGCTGATAGCTTCGTGAACCTGACTGCCGGTCGAGGAGGCTGCGATGTTTGACCTGTCATGGTTCGATGGGCTGCTGATCGCGCTAGCGATCTTCGCGCTGGCTCTGCTGCTGCGGTGGCTGTTCAGGGCGCTCACCTCGTCAAGGCGTCGTGTCGAGACCGACGAGTGGGATGCGAAGATCAGTGAGGACCACCGCGCCGGCCGGTCGCGCGGACCTGCCCGTCCGGAGACGGACAAGCCCGCGGAACGCTAGCTAGCCGAGGTTGCAGTTGGCCCGGTACGAGTACAGCCCTGTCTTGCCGCCGCGGATCTGCATGCAGGGGTTCGCGCTGGCCCACACGACGCTGAACTTGAACGACTGTGCCTGGCGCACTGCCCAGCTCACGTTGCTGGCGCCTTGGCCTGCTCCTGCGCAGTCGGGGCCCGCTTCACGGCCGGCCCGGACGCTACTTCCTGGCTGGTCCAGTTGGCCATCCGGGCAGCGAAACGACCTGCGGCCGCGATCTCGTCACTCGACGGCGAAGGTCCCGCACACTTCAGCCCAGCCAACCTAGATGTCGGGCTGTTCGAGCGGGTTGGTTCCGACTGGAGCATGCTTGCCCGAAGCAACAATCGATAAGTTCTGGGGTGGTGCGTGGCCGAGTGCGAGCTATCACTTCGACGCAGCCAACGGGACCAGTGGAAACACCAGCGCGAGTGCTAACTTCGAGGCGTGGTGGTAAAAGGCACACCGTTGGTATCTGCTCAAGGGCTGACTGTGCGCTATGGAGCACAGTCAGCCCTCGAGGATGTCAACCTCACGCTCCAGGCCGGTGTCACTGTGCTGCTCGGACCGAACGGGGCCGGAAAGACCACCCTTGTGAAGTGCATAGCCGGCGAGAAACGGCCGGCCACGGGCGAGCTCGCCGTCTGCGGGCTGGACCCGTTCCGTCAGCGTCGCGAGATGATGAGACTGCTCGGGGTCCTGCCGCAGGAGCCACGGTTACCTCGTCGAGCGAGCATCCTTGAATTCGTCACGTATGCCGCTTGGCTGAAACAGTGCCCTCCCAAAAGGGCCGACGCGTTGGCGTCGAAGGCACTAGCTGCAGTGGGATTGACCGAGCAGGCAAACAAACCGGCCAAGAAGCTATCCGGCGGGATGCAGCGTCGGGCATCGATCGCGACGGCCATCGTGCACCGCCCGCCTGTTGTGCTCTTGGACGAGCCGATGTCGGGACTTGACCCAGCACAACGCGCCAACCTTCGGGCCACGATCAGAGATATCGCAGGCGATGACGCGTGTGTGCTGGTCACCACCCACATCCTGCAGGACGTGCCCGAGTTGGCCGACCGCGTGATCGTGCTGACCGATGGCATGGTGCGCTTCGACGGTTCGGTGGAAGAGTTCGCGAGGCGCGCCGATAGCGCGGCATCGGCAACACAGTTGCTGGAGTCGGCCTACCAGGCGATCGTCAACGCTCCCGGGGAGCCGCGTTGAGCATTCTGTATCTGATCCGGTCGTCGTCATCTCGCTACTTCACCGTACCGGCGTTCCTCGCGGGACTGGTCCAGCTCCAGGGAAACCGGCTGTGGGTCGGTGAATGGAACATGGGCCAGCAAACAGCCGTGAACTATGCGCTGGTGGCTGTCATCGGAGTGGCGGCAGGGTCAGTGCTCGACGCCCGAACGGCCCGGGCAACGGTTCCAGACCTGACGATGAGTTCACGCAGGCTGCCGCCGCAGTTGCCGCAGGTGGTGGCCAGCGCCTTCTGGGGCTACGTGGTACTTGTCTTGCTCGTGTTGGTCACCCTGGGGACCAACACGGCAGCCTCGTCATGGCGGACACCGAACTTCGCGATTCTCTTGGCAGGAGCAGCCTGGATCACCCTGCACTCCGCAATAGGCTGGCTGCTCGGCTGGTACCTCGTATTCCCGATCGCAGTACCGATGGCCCTGTTCCTGGGGTGGATGGTCAGCGCCATCCCCGCCGGCACGCCCGACGCGGCGTTCAACCTGCTGACCGGAATCGACGACGGCGGATTTCCCGCCGGCTTGGAGCCACGGACCGCGGTCATTCTCACACAATGCCTGATCTTGCTCGCGCTCGCGATCCTCGTCTCTGTGCCGACCATCTGGCGTCAACTGACGCCTCGCGCCAAGGGCGCCTTCCTGGCGGTCCCAGTAGCGGCGCTACTCGTCGCAGCGGTATCAGTGTCCGTGACCGGGCCGCAACGCCGGGTCGAACTGGTCGCGGCGAAGGGCCCGATGGTGTGTGCCGACACGCCAGTGCCGTCGTGCTCGTTCCCAGACCACGATCGGCGCAGGAACACCGCTGCCCAGTTGGTGGCGAGGATGTGGGCGCCCCTGGCCGCTGCAGGCCGGCCGCTGCCCGAAGGAATCATCGAGGATCGACTGGAACGACCCGCGAACTGGATCCCGGTCAACCTCTGGGCATCCGACCCGGTCGCAGCTGCTGGAGAGCTGGCAAGGGAAACCACAACCTGGCATCTGTGCGGCCCTGGTAATCCCGGTCAACGGGTCTTGGGGAGCGGAGCGAACCAGCGCATCGCCTGGCTGCTGTCGCAGCTCGATGACGCCACCGCGCCACAGCGCCGCGACTCCATCGCGTCCATTCTGAAGCTGCCGTCAGACCAGCAAGTTGTCTGGTGGTACCAGCGCCCACCTGATATCTCGTGCGTCTAGCCGCGACCTTTCTGCGGCTGCACGGCTTCGACCTGTTCACCGCAGCAGCAGCGGCAGCCGGTCTGCTGGGATTCGGCCTCGTACAAGTCCAGCTGCCGCAGGCCGTGGAACAGAGCTACGGCGACTACACCCGGCTGACTGGATTTCACATCTTGCCCTTGCTGTTGGCGCCGATCGTCGGATTCGTTCTCACCGGTGAGGCACCACAACTCGAGCGCCAGGCCTCACGACGAATGCAGGCTGCGAGAGGCGGTCTCCTGCTCGGCTGCACTGCGGTCGCACTCTGCGCGCTGCTGCCCGCCTCACTCGTGGTCGACGTGGATCACGCCGTCCAGGTCACAGCAGAGAACACCCTGTTCGTGCTCGGCGCGTCAGCGGTCCTGAGTGTCTGGTTCGACCGCACCTGGGCGTGGTTCCCCGTCTTCGCCATTGGCACGGCCGGGCTCATCGCAGCCGATCAGAGCACCTTGAGCGCGATCGCGGTGATCGACCGCACTCCCGGTGACACCACGATCTGCATCATCGTCTGGCTCGTCGGACTCGTCCACTACGTCGTCAAGGGCGCGAACAAGCGATCCCAGGAGACAGGCGTCGACTGACGTGGCTGTGCCCCGAGTACGACGACGCGGCGCGGATCGGTATTGCCGGTGGTCGTGAGCTGATGCGACCTGGTGAGAAAAGGTCAACTACTCGACAGGGTGGCCGCTGCTGCAGCTAGTTCGCGGTCGGCTTGGGTAGGGAGGCTGTATCGGCGGGTTTGGTCGAGGCGGGCGTGGCCCATGAGTTCGGCGACGAGGACGAGGTCGTGTCCGTCGCGGACGAGGGTGGTGCCGAAGGTGTGGCGTAGGGCGTGGCTGGTGAAGTCGTGGCCGATGCCTGCTTGGTTGGCGATGGCGCCGATGACGTCGTGGGCGCCGCGGGCGGACAGCCGGGCGCCGCGGTGGTTGAGCAGCAGCGCGCTGGTGTCGGCGGCGCCGGGCCAGGTGGGTCGTTCGTCGTTGATCCACAGGGTGAGGTCGGGGCGTAGCCCGGCGTGGATGGGTACTTCGCGGTAGCGCTCGCCCTTGCCGGCCCGGACGGTGATGAGTCCTTTGCGGGCGGACAGGGCGATGTCGTCGAGGTTGAGGGCGACGACTTCGCCGAGGCGAAGCCCTGCGTAGAACGGGATGAGAGCCAGAACCCGGTCGCGGGGGTTGACCCATCGTTCGACGGTCCGTAGCCAGCGGGTGATGTCGCGTTCGGACAATGCCCGGGGTGCGGCTTGGGGCAGGTCGAGGCGGCGCACGTCGGGGGCGCCGAGGCCGAGGCGTAGATAGAGGTCGCCGATCGCGGCGAGGGTGGTGTTGATGGTGGAGGGTTTGCGTTTGGCGACGGTCTGCAGGTGGCTGCGGTAGTCGCGGACGGCGCCGTCGCGGGCGTGGGGTTGGGTGAGTGGGTCGCCGTCGAGATCGGCGGCGTCCAGCCAGATCAGGTAGCCGCGGACCCGGGAGGCGTAGGCGCGGCGAGTGTTGTCGTCGAGCATTCCCGCGGCAGCGAGCGCAGCGGTATAGCCGGCGTGGATTGCGGCATAGCGGTCCGGCAGCTGCGCCGGCCGGCGTCCACGTCGCGGCCGATCGGGCGCCGGCGTCGTGTTACCTGGAGTCACGCCGGAGAGATTACTTCAGATAATCCGCGGTATCTGCAGTAGTGTCTCGTCGAATGGCATCGGAAGAATCCCCCTGATGGGATTGCGACTGGGAGCGTGGGTACATCGTGACTCCGTTGGTGGGGCGTTGGCGCCAGTTGAATGCGTTGCTCCAACTGGTTGCTGTCCCGCCTGTCGTGGTGCGGTTGGAGGGCGAAGCCGGAGTCGGAAAGACTCGGTTGCTGCACGAGCTCTTCGCGCACAGCGCGCTGGGGAACCATCAGAAACTGATCGGAACCTGTCAGTCCCTGCGTGAGCCGTTTCCCCTGGGCCCGGTGGTCGATGCGTTGCTGCCACTCGCCTCCGCGAAGTTGTCCGAGGCGACCGATCCGCTGCTGGGCGCGCTAGTGCCTCTCCTGCCAGAGCTCGGTTCCCGGTTGCCGCCGCCCTTGCCGCCGTTGGCGGACCTGCGAATGGAGCAGCATCGCCGATATCGCGCAATCAGTTCGTTGCTGACGGCAGCCGGCCCGGCTGTGCTGGTGCTCGACGACTTGCACTGGGCCGACTCGGGGACCATGGAGTTTCTCCAGTACCTCTTCGGTCACCTGCCTGCCGAGTTGACGGTGGTCCTCAGTTATCGGCCCGGTGAGCTGCCTCGAGGAGCCGCGGCCGACCTTGGACGGTCGGGTTCCGCAGCCACGATCGAGCTTCCGGTGCTGGCCGAGAGCGAGACAGCAGCGATGCTGCATGCGATGGTTGGTCGTGGCCGGCCGCCGCGCAAGGTTCGGCAAGCGCTGCAGCGGCGTTCAGGCGGCATACCGTTCGCTGTCGAGCAGATAGTGCACTCGGCGTTGGAGCAGCTCCACCCGGCGTCAGTGGGTTCCACCGCGTGGGATCAGTTCCTTCGAGATGATGTACCGGCCGGCTTTCGCGAGGCGATCGCGCGGCGGCTGTCGGGCCTGAGCGATACCGCCAGACGGCTTGTCGTGGCGGCCGCCGTGCTCGCGGTACCGGTAGGCGAGGAGGAACTTTTCGCTGTCGCCGACGTACCGGTGGACGCCGGCGAGCTCGCGCTCGACGACGTGCTCGATGCCGGGCTGCTGCAGGAAACGAACGGCCGGTTCGCCTGTCGGCATGAACTGCTGCAGCAAGCTGTGCGGCAGGTCACGAGCCGGTCGAGCCTTCGGCGGCTCCACCGGCGGGCCGCCTCGGTTCTCCTCGACGCATCGGGCGCCCTGCCCTACTTCCGGATCGCGTCTCATCTCGAAGCGTGCGGCGACCTGGACGGTTGGCGAGACAACAGCGAGCTCGGCGCCGATACCGCGATCTCAGTAGGGGACACCGGAGCTGCGGTGACCACACTGCTGCAGTTGATCGCTGCTGCCGAGGGAGACGAAGCCGGGCGCCTCGCCCTGAAACTCGGCCGAGCCGCACTGGACGGCTTGGACTGCGGGGCGACGGTCGAGCTGTTGCGCGCCTTGGTGAACGAGGTCCAGCAGCTGCCCTTAAGGATCCGGGGAGAGTTGCGCAACGATCTGGGATTGTTGCTGCTGAATCAGCTCGGCGACGCGACCGAGGGCTATCGCGAGCTCGAGCGTGCCGCAGGTGAACTCCGAGAACCGCGGCCCGACCTGGCCGCCCGAGTGATGTCGTCGCTGGCCAACATCCACGCTGGTCATCAGCACGTCGACACGCATCTCAAATGGCTGACCGAGGCAGACTCGCTCGCCGGCGCGATCGCCGAACCGTCGGACCGGACAGCCTTCCTGGTGAACAAGGCGACCACTCTGATGACCTGCGGCCAGCGGTCGGCATGGCCGCTCGCCGACTCCCTGTTCGAGGAGACCACCGACCCGGCGCTGGGCCGGCACAAGACGCGTGCTTGCCTGAACTTCGCGGACGCTTCGTTGTGGCTCGGCCATTACGGTCGGGCGTCCGGCTACCTGGCGTCAGGGCGGGAGCTGGCGAGCCGGTTCACCGCTGCCTACACCCGCGAACAGCTTGAAGTCGCGGAGGCGATGCTGGACTGGATGCTGGGGCGCTGGGACGCTCTGCCGGAGCGCACTGTTGCCTTGGTCAACCGGTTCGAGAGTCTTCCGCGCGTCGCGGCCGAATGCAGGCTGATCGCCGGGGCACTGGCCGCTGAGCACGGGGACGTCGACCAGGCGCTGCAGCTGATCCATCCTCTGGTGAGCGCGGACCAGCCACCCGCGCCGCCGGTCACGGCTACGGCACATACATTGCTGGCCGAGGTGCGGTTACGTCAGTCGGCGCGGACCGAGGCGCTGCGGAACGTCGACCTGGCCGTTCAGGTTCTGAGGCGGACCGGTATGTGGGTGTGGGCCGGCGAGGTCACGCCCAGCGCCGTAGAGGTCCTCACCACGCTGCGGCGACCGACCGATGCTCAGCGCCTCATCGACGAGCATCGTGAGGGGATCGCCGGCCTGGACTGCCCTGCCTCGGCGGCCGCACTGCGGTTCGGCGAAGCGGTCGTTGCCCAAAGCATCGGTAATTTTCATCAGGCGCTGGACGGCTACCTGACGGCGGAAGTCATGTTCTCGGAGTTGCCAAGGCCGTTCTGGCTCGCTCGGACGAAGCGAAGGCTGGGGGAGTGTCAGCTGCAGCTGGGTCTGGACGGTATACCGCAACTCTTGGCCGCAGAGAGGTTGTTCGATGAGCTCGGCGTACGCCGCCGGTCGCGGTCCTGCCGTGAGGTGCTTCGTGAGCAGCAAGCGGCTCCGCAGCGCAAACGCGGGCGCCCCAGCTACGGTGAACGTCTGTCGCCACGGGAACTCGAGGTCGCTGCGCTGGCTGCCGCCGGGCAGACGAACCAGCAGATAGCCACAGCGCTTGGGTTGTCGCGTCGCACGATCGAGCAACACGTCGCACGGTGCCTGCACAAGCTGCACGTGTCATCACGCAAAGAGCTGACCGTCGTATTGGCATCAGGGATTCGCACCTCGGATTGAACACCGCCGACGAACTGCGCCGGCCCGAGACAGCACGGACCGGCGCAGTCACACTGTTTGGTTGTTGCGAACGTGGTTGAGGTTCAGCCGGTGGTGATGCGGAGGTCGTCGATGCCGGCTTCGACGAGGCTGCCGCCGGAGATGTCGCCTGCTTCGATGATGAGGCGGATCGACTTGCCGGCCAGCGGGGTGAGGCTGGCGGTGGCGGTGTTCCAGGTGGCCGCGGTGTCGGCGGAGGTGGTTTTCTTGTCGAAGAGGACTGTGCTGCCGGTGGGGGTGACTGCGCGGACTCGGAGGTAGTCCGCGCCGGCGGAGTTGGACAGGTGTCCGAGGTACCACGACATGGTGAGCTTGAGGTCTCCGTTGGTGGGGAGTTGGATTGGCGCTGAGGTGGCGCTGGTGGCGCCGCCGTCGAGGTCGTGGTCGCCGACGGCTGTGCCGGCTGGTGCGCCGGTTACGAGGGCTTTGGTGCCGCTGACGGTGTTGCCGGGCTGCATGGTTTTGCCTGAGTAGTTGGTGGCTTGGGGGTCGCCGATTTCGAAGCGTCCGGAGGTGGCGCGGTCGGTGCCTTCGGTGTTGAAGGCCCATCCGGTTGTCTGCTCGAAGTCGGTCGAGAACACCGTGGTCGGCGGGTCCGGGTCCGGGTCACTGCCGCCGTTGACGGCCCTGAGGGCGTCGGCGATGCCTTCGCCGAAGTGGGAGTTCTTGGCGGCAGTGCCGGTGCATCGGCTGTCGTTGGCCGGGCAGGGGGTGTCGATGGCCTGGGCGAGGAGCATGGTGCGCAGCTGGTCGACCGTTGCCGTGGGGTGCGCCGAAGCGAGCAGCGCAACGGCGCCGGCGACATGCGGCGACGACGCCGAGGTGCCGTGGAAAGTGGTGTAGCTGTTGTTCATCCCGGTGGTGTTGATCATGGCGTAGCCGTCGCCGCCCGGACCGGTGACGTCTACTGTCTGAACGCCGAAGTTCGAGTAGTAGGCCAGCTCCTTGCGGACGTTGGTGGCGGTCACCGAGATCGCGTTGGGAAGATCTCCCGGCAGCAGAGTGCCTTGTTCGGTGTCGAGGTTGGTCGAGAAGTTGCCGGCGGCCGCGACGGTGACGGTGCCCTTGCCCTTCGCGTAGTCGACCGCGCGGCGGACGGCCTCGATGACGGCGTCCTGGTTCGGGTTGTTGGTGTAGTTGTACAGCCACGGGTCGACGTAGTAGCTGTGGTTCGTGACCTCGAATCCGTGGTCGGCCGACCACATGATCCCGCACACGACGTTCTCGGCGTACATGTACCCGGTCGGCTCCATCACCTTCACCGACGCGATCCGGACGTTCGGTGCGATCCCGACCGTCCCCTTGCCGTTCTTGGCCGCGGCGATGATGCCGGCGACCGAGGTGCCGTGCCCCGCGGCGGGTGCGTACGAGTCCGGCTCCCAGGCGCCCGGGGTGGTGTTGGGCTTGCCGTACAGGCAGGACACCGAGTTGGCCGCGTCGAAGTTGTCGCGCAGATCCTCGTGAGTGCCCTGTACGCCGGTGTCCAGGATCCCGACGGTGACGTTCCTGCTGCCGGGGTTGATGGCCCAGGCCTTGTCGGCGCCCATCTGGATGTGGTTCCACTCCGCGGCCTCGGCCGGGGCGGAGATGGCTTCGCCGAGCTGTGGCGCGAGGTGCTTCTGAGCGACACCGTTCTGCGCCGGCGCGGTCGCGCCGGTGGTCGGTACGTCGCTTTCCCGGGTGTCCCCAACCTTCTGTACGCCGGAAACCGCGCGCATCTTGGCGGCGAAGTCGCTCCCGCTCGAGTGGGCGACCACGAGTCCGATCTGCGGGTAGGTGTTCTGGACCTTGCCGTTGTTGGCGGTGACCGCCTGAGTGATCGCGTCCACGTTGCCGGGGGCGGACAACACGAGGTAGGCGCGAATGCCGGCCGGTGCCTGGGCCGCGGTATTGGCGCCGGCAGCTCCGTACGCGCCGGTCGAAAGCATCAGCGCGACTGCGCCGGCGGCTATTGTTCCCGCGCGGATCCATTGTTTCATCTGCGGTCTCCTTGGGTGAAGGCATTTGTTACCACGGGGCGGGTGTTAATTTGCCTTGCTCGAAGAATCCGCCTGGCCCGGCCGCATTTCAATGCGTATCGGCTACCTATAAAAATCGGGTGATGCGCAAAAAACTCTTCTGTCATGGCGCTCCGGTGCGGCGGGCCACGATGATCGAGAGGTGACCCAGACCCGCTCCGATTCGACAGCAGACGAGTCGCCGAGACGTGCGCCCGACGTGCGAGTTGTGGTGCGCGTCTGTTTCGGTGAGCACGTCATCGCCACCTACGTCGCCGACCCTGCGTTGGCGACCCGCTATGCGCAGGCGATGGAGCGGCGCTTCCATGGTCTGCAGATCACCACTCGTCAACTGCTGATCTCTACACCCCATCCGGAATTGCCACCGGATCTGCTTTGGCCACTGACCGTGAAATAGACTTCAATACAAGCTGAACTGAGAACCTGATAATTGGCGGGCGGTGCGGATGGCACTTGCCGACGTGTACGAATGGCTGATTCCGGACCACAAGTCGACACCGGACTGATCAACAGGGCGTTTCGCTCACCACACCCGAGGCTACCCAGATCGCAGCGACCTGGGAGCAGGAGCACCACCCGCAGTTCGTCATTGCATAGATCGAACCGGACGGGGACCGTCGTCAGCGGCTCCGAGCGCCTGTCGATCTGGCCGGTGGATCGGCTCGCGGTGGAGGCCGGGGTACTGGCTGCGGAGGACGGCTGGGCCGCGCATCCGTTGGCCGCGTTCCTGCTGTTCGCCCGGTACGGAGCTGCCGGCCCGGGGTTGGCCTGGCTGGAAGGCGGGCCGTGGGCACAGACTTCGTCATCTCTGCCGAAGCTCGCGAAGGCACTGAGGAAGCAGTAGCGCGGGCGGTGGCAGAGGCACTGACCGATCTCGCTGCCCATGGGCCCAGCGAGGAAGAGTTGACCCTGGCCGTGGCTCGTCTTGAGGAGAGCCTCGCCACCACCGACAGAGAGCTCGCGTCAGCCTTTGGCGTCATCAACGGCTGCGCGATCCCGGTCGCCCCGCAGATGTTCCACGGCTCCGGCGCCGCCCTGGACGAACTAGCACGCCGTACCGATCCCGGCCTGTGGTTCGACGAGTCGGCCTTCACCCGCGACCAAGACGACCACTAGCCGCCCTGGAGTCTCACGACTGCAAAACTTACGTGCGGCCGCACTCCCCGCGGTTGCACACAGTATCGGAACGCCTGCCGGCTGCAACCCCGCTCGATACCTGACCATGCGGAGCCGGTGACGCCGTTGGCCGGCCTGAATCGCGGCATTCGGTGCTGACCTCGACCACGACGATCGGTCACACCTTGGTCAGCGGACGACGCCGTCGGGCAGTTGCGCCGCGGCGGCCGCGGCGAAGTCAGGGAATCGGTCGGTCAGCTCATTGCGCTGCCGTTTGCGAGAAGCTTGACGTGAGCCGCCCATAGCGCACAACAATGGGCGTCACATAAACGTTAACCCGACAGGAGGGTGAGCGGTGATCCAGCAGCCCGAAGAATCCGCCGACCGGGCATCGGTCTGCTCGACGCCGACCCGAACGGGCTTCTCGGAGCGCTTGCGCAGCTGGCGGCTGCGCGAAGGACTCGCTGCTCTGACGAACCTGCCCACGGCCCAGCAACCAACGAGGCTTTTCCTCCTGGTTCGGTACGCCGACTGCCTGGCCGGAGCGGGAGATCGTGACGCGGCCGTCCAGGCCGTAACCCCTGCCGTCGGCGCGGCCAGCACCAGTAACCGAGCGGGCGTCGAGCATGAGTCGAGTTCGCTCGAGGCCGCGTTCGATAGCCGGCCCGTGATCTCACCAGGCACTTCGATGAGCTGGTGACATGAGTTCCGAACGGAGTGGACCATGAACGCGATGGATACGCAGGCAGGTGGCGAACTGGCGCGGCAGGACCTGCAACAGGCGCTACGGGCGGGGCCGTTCCCGGCGGCCCTGCACTTGGCCATCGAGGTCAGCGGGATGTCCCTCGACCAGATCCAGGAGTGGCTGGCGGGGCGTGGCGTCCAGCTCAGCGCGACGGCGCTGAATCACTGGCGTCGTGGCCGCAGCCGGCCTGAGCGGGCGGAGTCACTCCGTGCCGTGCATCTGCTGGAAGAACTACTGTCCGTTCCGGCCGACTCGCTGATCTCGCTGCTCGGACCTCGCCGCGGCCGTGGGCGCTGGATCGGCCACGTGCCGGGAAACCTCAGTCTCAGCACCTTGTTCGACGACACCCGCCCCCTCCAGGCATTGAAAGAGGTCGGCGCGCCACCCTGCGGCACCCTGAGCCGGCTCAGCACCCAGGTCAGGATCGAAATCGACAGCTCGCGGCGAACCAAGTCGATCCAGGTCCGGCAGTTGGTGCGGGCCAACGTGGACGGGGTCTCGCAGTGCGGGGTCGTGTACAAAGCAGACGGCCCCGAGCCCGCGATCCCGCCGACCCTGACCGGTTCGAAGTACTGCCGCGTCGGCCGGGTCTCGGTCGACCAGAAGATCGGAATGGTCGCGGGTGAACTCATTCTCGACCGGGTCCTGAACGCCGGTGATCCAGCGCTCCTGAAGTACAGCTGGAACATGTCACCGCGTCCGATGCTGCTGAGGTACGAACACCTGTTCTCCTCACCGAGACACGAATACGTACTACAGGTCCAGTTCGACCCGCGAGCTGTCCCCGCCCGATGTCTTCGCTACGGCCGGCGAACGAATGCCGGCGACCAAGTCAGCCAGCGCGAACTGTGGATCGGTGCTTCCGGCACTGCGCTGATCGCCGAGCTCGAGGTCACGCCCGGCATCATCGGCATGTGCTGGGAATGGCCGAACACTATTGACTGAGCGGAAGAAAACAGTGTTGGCGGGCGGATCGCCGTACCTAAGTTTGAAGGGCTAGCCCCCACGGCTACCGGTTCCTATCGTTGCTGAGAGCAAGAACAATCCGCCCTCAGTAGGAGGAAGCATGCGAATCACCAGATCGCTGTTGACCGCAGCGTTGGTCACGATCGGCGCACTCACACCCCTGGCGGCACCGGTGGCTCACGCCGGCGTCCCGTCTGAAAGCCCCCGCTCGGCCAGCGTCGAGGCCGCCCGCCCGAACCAGGCCGTGCAATCCCAAGATGCCAGCACCGGCCTCGGTGTCGGCATCACCGCACAGGACTTGGCCAAGAAGACGACGAGTACGGTCGCCCCGAAACTGGCCGGCTGGAGCACCCCGACCGCACGGTCCTACTACCTGACCTCTTCCTGCCGGCCCTGGGCCTCGGCAATCCGTAGCGGTGCAGCGGCCTGGAGCCGGCTGTCCGAAGGCGGCGGTACGCCGGTGTCCTGCCAGAACACCTTCATCAGCGGCTGCGGAGGCACCCGCGTCGTCGGCTGCAACTGGGGTCAGGGCCAGCGCATCTCGCTCTACCTGGGCTACACGAGGGACCCCGCTCTCCTCGCCGCCCACGAATTCGGCCACAACTGGTACGGCCACTCCACGAGGTACCGCTGCAGCGGCTGGAGCAGCCCGGATCACGTGATGGGCCCCAACACCTGCAGTTGACCTGAAGGCTATGACCAGCGGCCGTGCTGTACGCCGACCGCTGGTCATCGCCATTGCTCCTCCCGACCGGCTTCCAGCCAGACACTCGGAGTGGCTCCTCCTGCTCTGTCCGCTGCTACTGCGCTGCAGCAGATCCGGATCAAGGGGACGGGCCGGCGGTAAATTGAGATCAACCGGCCGGACGCGCGGGCGATCGGTGCGGATCCGGCGTAGGCCTCGATCCTGCCGGCGTCGGCGAACCGGGGCCGGTCGCACCTCGTGACGACGCGGACACCGGTAATTTGGACGTCCGCGGTTTCTGTCGGGGCCGTTCAGGTCTTCTCGGCTACCGCTGCGGCTGTAGAAGGCGCGAATGATGTTGGGTGGAGTGAATGCGTAGTCCCGAACAACAGCCTCCGCACGTGCGAACAGGTCATGAGCCTGAGGCGGCCCGGGATGCTCGTGTCCGACAGGATGGCGATGACTTTCGCGCACCCAGGTCTTGTCGATGTCGGTCGGGCGGTAGTTGAGCGGACGGTCCGGCAATGACTCGAGCAGTCCCGTGGCTCCCGGGCGTTGTTGCCTTCAGCCCCTGGTTCGAGGTTGCCGCGGCGGCTGGAGTGGGGCTTGTGTGGATCGCTGTGTCTGGCGGGTCAGGATTCGGCGAGGCCGAGTAGTTCGGTGCGGGTCATGGCGAGTTCGTCGTCGGTGATGTAGATGGTGCCCGTAGCGAGCGCGCCGGCGACTCCTTCGGCGGCGAACCGGATTGCGTGGGAGCGGGCTGGCGGCAGTCCGTCTTTGCGGAGGGCTTCGCGCCACCATTCGGCGTCGGCGCGCACCAGTTCGGCGACGTCGGCGATCTCCTCGATGCCGGCCGAGTAGGCGAAGAGGGCGAAGGTCTGGATCGCGTCTTGGCTACCGCCGCACAGGGCGCGGACGTAGCCGCGCAGGAGTTTGCCGGAGCGGTTCTCGGCGATGTCGGTGTGTTGCATGACCTCGCTTCGGAAGGTGGTGATGGCGTGGTCGACCACTGCTACGAGCAAGGCGTCTCGGTTGGGGAAGTGGTGCAGCAGGCCGCTTTTGGAGACTTGGGCGGCGGTGGCGACATCGGCGAGGCTGAACCTCATTCCGCGTGTCTGCAGGAGTTGTCCGGCGGCGGTGATGATGGCTTGCCGGGTGCGCTCGCGGTCGCGGGTTGCGGGACGTTCAGGAATGTCGGTCATGCACGGCTTCCTGTTCTTTGGTCGACGGGATTACACGCCAGGCGACGGCGGCGGCGGTCAGCAGGAGCACGGCGGCGATCAGTGAGGTTGCCTGCATACCTTCGACGAAGGCGTGCTGACCTGCGCGGGTGACCGCAGCCAGCTCCTCGCCGGCCTGGGCCGCGTAGCCGATGCCCGTGGCGAGTGACTCGTCGAATGCGGCGCGAGCCTGTTCGGGTAGCCCGGCGGGCAGGTCGAGGTTGGCTCGGTAGAGGGCGATGTGCAGTGATCCGAGCACTGCGATGCCGAGGGCGACTCCGAGTTCGTAGGCGGTTTCGGACACCGAAGAGGCGGCGCCGGCTCGTTCTTTCGGTACGGCGCCGACGACGGCGTCGGTGGACAGCGTCATGCTCACCCCGGCGCCAAGACCACAGATCGCCAGCGCAGCGCACAGCAGCCAGTAGCCGGGCGCGGCCTCGGCTACGGCCAGCAGCGCAAGACCGGCCGCGGACACGATCATCGAGATTGCGATAGCGCGGCCACGGCCCAGCACGGTCAGGGCGGTGCCGGCGATCGCAATCACGGCGATTGACGCGAGGGTGGCGGGCAGTTCGACCAGTCCCGCGTGCAGGGGTCCGAGCCCGCGCACGAGTTGCAGGTACTGCGAGAAGAAGAACAACAGCCCGATGAAGCCGAAGACCGCGATGGTCTGGGCCGCGACCGCTCCGGCGAACGCGGGGACACGGAACAACGAGACGTCCACCAGTGGATTGTCGAGCCGGCGCTGCCGGCTTGTAAACAAGACGCCGGCGCCGATGCCGACCACCGCGGAAGCTGCGACGGACAGGTCGAAGCCGTGACCGGCAAGGTGCTTGATCGCGTACACCACCGGGACGATGGTCAGCACCGACAGCACCGCCGAGGTCACGTCGATGGACTTGCCTGCGGGGTTCTTCGACTCCGGCAGCAGCACCAGGCCGCCGACCACGACCAGCACCATCACCGGCACGTTGATGAGGAACACCGACCCCCACCAGAAGTTCTCCAGCAGCGCTCCACCTACCAGGGGGCCTACCGCCGCGCCACCGGTTGCTCCTGCCGACCACACGGCGATTGCCTTCGCCCGCTGCTGAGGGTCCTCGAACAGGTTCCGCAAGATCGACAGCGTCGACGGCATGATCGTTGCGCCGAACAGGCCCAGCAGAACTCGCGCGAGGATCAGCATCTCGGGATTCGGTGCGAACGCGGCGAGTACGGACGCGATGCCGAACCCGACAGAACCGATCAGCAGCAGCCTCTTGCGGCCGACTCGGTCTGCGACGTTGCCCATCGTCACCAGTAGGCCGGCCAGGACCAGCGAGTAGATGTCGCCGGCCCACAGCACCTGCACCGCTGTCGGTTTCAGATCGGCTGTGATCGCGGGGACGGCGAGGGCGAGCACCGTGCCGTCCACCGCGAGCAGCAGGACGGCGAGCGTGAGGACAACGAGGGCCAGCCACTCACGGCGTCCGGCGCGCGCTCGAGAAGATGCGTTCATGACAGTGACTGTATCAGTTGGTCGGTATAACCGATCATCTGGTCTGTTACTTTCGGTGATCGAATCCCTTGATCGCTGGACAAGCTCAATACCCAGAACAGTCCGTTCCGGCTGCACTGTTCGCCGTGTTTACCGCTCGATCACGGTAGCCACTGGTCGAGTCCATTCACTGAACATGTGATGGCCTACGAGGTCCTCTTGACCCTGGTTGGCAGCCCGCTACCTTGCTGTTTCAGAGCGACTCCGCCCCGTCCTCCACCCCGAGGTGTGACAACCATGGTCCGATTCCGTACGACGTACAGCCGGGCATTCCTGGCTACCGTGACTGCCGGTGGTTTGCTGGCCGGCGCAGCGATCAGCACCGCTGTCGCATCAGCAACTGAAGGTGACGATCCGCCGACCGTCCAGCAGGCCGCCGGGCCGGCCGGTGAGCCGACTGAGCGCCAGCAGGTCGCCGAGAAAGTCCGGGACGCAGCCGTTGTCCTTGGCAACAGTCACGGTTGAGGCCGACGATCTCGACGGTTTTGCCGTAGCGGGCGTACTTGGTGGTGATCGCGTCGAGGGTGGCGACGGTGGAGGCGTCCCAGATGTGCGAGTCGGTCATGTCGATGACCACGTTGGCCGGATCACCGCGGTAGTCGAACTGATAGACCAGATCGTTGCTGGAGGCGAAGAACAGCTCACCGGTGACCGCGTAGACCTTGGTGTCTGCGTCGGGGTGGGCGACGTCCTTGACGGTGGTGAAGTGTGCGACGCGGCGGGCGAAGGCCACCATGGCCACGATCACGCCGACGATGACACCGATGGCGAGGTTGTGAGTGATGACGACGACCGCGACGGTGGACAGCATGACGAGGGTTTCGCTGCGCGGCATCCGGCGCAGCGTCTTGGGGTGGATGCTGTGCCAGTCCAGGGTGCCGACCGAGACCATGATCATCACCGCGACGAGTGCAGCCATGGGGATGTCGCCGACCAGGTCGCCGAGGCCGACCACGAGGATCAGCAGGAACACTCCGGCCAGGAAGGTCGAGATCCGGGTCCGGGCGCCGGAGGCCTTCACGTTGATCATCGTCTGGCCGATCATGGCGCAGCCGCCCATCCCGCCGAAGAACCCGGTGATCACGTTCGAGACGCCCTGTCCCCAGGCCTCGCGGGTCTTGCCCGAGCGGGTGTCGGTGACGTCGTCAACGAGCTTGGCGGTCATCAACGACTCCAGCAGACCGACGAGCGCCATCGCGACGGCGTACGGCGTGATGATCCGCAGCGTCTCGAAGCTCAGCGGGACATCGGGCCAGAACAGCGACGGCAGACTGTCAGGCAATTGGCCCTCGTCGCCCACGGTCGGCACGGTGACACGGGTCAGCACGACGGCCAGGGTGACGCCGAGAATCGCGATCAGTGGTGCCGGGACCGCCTTGGAGAGCCTGGGCAGGAAGACCATCACCGCGACGCCACCCGCGACCAGCGGGTAGACCAGGCAGGGCACGTCGATCAGGTGTGGCAGCTGGGCCAGGAAAATCAGAATGGCCAGCGCGTTTGACGAAGCCGACCATGACCGAGTGCGGGATGAACCGCATCAGCCGTGCGACCCCCAGAACGCCGAGGACGATCTGCAGGATTCCGGCGAGGATGACGGTGGCGATGAAGTAGTCGAAGCCGTGGTCGCGCATCACCGGTGCGATCACGAGTGCGATCGCACCGGTGGCTGCGGAGATCATCGCGGGGCGGCCGCCGAGGAACGAGATCGAGACGGCCATGATGAATGAGGCGAACAGGCCGACGCGGGGGTCGACGCCGGCGATGATCGAGAAGCTGATTGCCTCCGGGATCAGTGCGAGCGCAACCACCAAGCCGGCTAGGACTTCGGTCCGCAGCCGCCGCGGGGATCGCAGCGCAGCACGGACCGGCGTGATGTCGGCCTCGTCCAGCACAGGCGAGTGGGCAGGTTCAGGCGTGGCTGACTCAGGCGCCAGCGAGGTCATACGGTCTTCAGACAAGCGGTACGGGCGCACCTCGCGGCGGGCAAGCACGGCGCGTCATTGCGCCGGCGGCAGCACGAGGAAGTCGCGTCACAGGAATGGGAGGAGGCGGTGAGGAGCACTAGGAACGCCTCAAGACACGAACTCTACCCGAACGTAAGGGTAGAGTTGGGGTCAGGTTCCATTATCGGTCCCGGACCGACGACACCTACCGTGGCATCTGGCCGGTCGTTGGGTGGAGGCAGGGAGCGACAGTGATGGGTGAGCACATGCAGATCGGCGAGGTCGCCGAGAGGGTCAAGCTCAGCCTGCGCACGATCCGCCACTACGAAGAAGTCGGACTCGTCCCGCCGTCAGCGCGCAGCAAAGGCGGGTTCCGGCTCTACACCGAAGCCGATGTGCAGCGCCTGCTGCTGATCCGGCGGATGAAGCCGCTCGGGTTCACCCTTGAGGAAATGGCCGATGTCCTCGACCTGCTCGACGGCCTGTCTGCCGACGCCACGCCGGCCGACCGGGACGCCCTCCTGGACCGGCTGACGATGTACCGCGAGGCCGCAGGCCAGCGCATCGACGCACTGCGCGAACAGCTCGACGTCGCCGTCAACTTCGCCGACAAACTGCAGGAACACCTCGACCTGCACTCCTCGAAGCGAATCCGTACCGAACCGTAAACCGCTTCGTAGACGCCCCTGCGGCATGCTCTCCCGCTCGCTACCGCAGGGCGTTCAAACCGCAACGCAGGTGCGGCCGAGCGTCCAGGGGCGTTGCGTCATCCGATCTTCACGGAGGGGCTCGACCGGTCTCAATGTCGGTTGGAGAGGCTTGGAGAACAGGTCGATCAGCTCGGAGGTACCTCATGTCGAACGTCCTGCACAGCCCGCTCCCGTCGAAGGCGATCGTGACCGTGACCGATGCGCTGCTGGCCCGAGGTATGGCCGGGCTGCGGTGGCAGTTGCGCGATCTGGTGATGGACGGCACCTACCTGGTTGTCGTCGACCTGTCGGAGGTTGACCAGATCTCTCCTCAGCTGTTGGCGGGGTTGCTGGACACTCACCGCGCCTGTCGGCGTCGCGGTGGCGGAGTGGTGGTCCGGCACGCGAATCACCAGGTCACCGAGCTGTTGCGGCGTACGAGCCTCGACAAAGTCTTCGAGATCGAGAGTCATGGCGGACACCATCGCCGGTCTGCGCTGCGTCCGGCCGTAGGGCGGCGTGATCGCTGATGGTCCGCCGTGTCCCTCGCCCAGGACGCTGAATCAGGACAGTCGGTCGATCGTCTCGCGGCTTGATTCAGCTGCCCGTTCCCCGGCGATGATCTCTCAGTTCGGTGTAGCTCAGGCCGGGAGCGCCGGCCGCGGACATCACGAGCACCAGCGCCAGCAGGAGATGCAGCCAACTGCCGGCTTCGTTGAACGGCAGGAAGTTCCAGCTCGCCCATCCGCGGTTCAGCGCCCAGCCGTAGACGGCCAGCCCCGAATACAGCAGGCCGCCGGCAGCCAGGAGTCTGCGTGCTGCGGGTGGGCGGCGGGCGGTAGCAAGAGCGCCGGCTCCGACCGCCAGATGAACAACGTTGTGCAGCACCGACACCTGGATCAGATCAAACAGGGAGGCGGTAGACCCTCGGCCCGCCCAGGACAAACCTGACACGTGAGTCGTCAAGCCTGGCACGAATCCGAAGAGGCCCAGGGCTATCAGCGCACCGCTGATCCACCGGGCCAAGTGCTGTACCAGGGTGACGGAATCGTTGTCTCGGCTGTTGTCGGGCATGGCGGAATTCCTCCGTTGCGGACGGCCGGCATCGCTTTCCTGTATCCGGCACCATCAACGTGCACACCTGACCGGCGAACTCGTCACGCGATCTCAATGTCGACCGCCGTTAACAGCCGGCGCGCCGGGGTACCCGTCCACGGAGTCGAACGTGTCGATGTGCAGCCGGTGGAAGGGAGATCGCTGATGAGTTCCGTTCAGGGCATGGTTCGGACGTACCGGATGGATCCGGGCGGGATCGATCGGCTCTGGCTCGTCGCGTACGTCGAAGCGTGCCGGCCCCGCACGCAGGCGTGCAAGGAACTGTCCGCCGTCCTCGGCTGAGTTCTGTCATGTGGTTCGACTCGTGGTTTGGGCCTGTGCGGATAGCGCTGGTCGGCGCGACGGCGTACGTGACGCTGGTGGTCGTTCTTCGCTTGGCGGGCAAGCGGACTCTGAGCAAGCTGAACGCGTTCGACTTCGTCGTGACTGTTGCCCTCGGATCGACCCTCGCGACGATCCTGCTCAGCGAGGACGTGTCTTTCGTCGAGGGCGCCTCGGCGCTGATGCTGCTCGCGTTACTCCAGTTCGCGCTCAGTTGGACTGTGACTCACCTGCCCACTAGCCGGGGCGTCGTCAACGCGGCGGGAAGCGTGGTGTTGCTGGACGGTGAACTGCTCGAGGACGTGATGGCCCGCGAAAGGATTACCCCCGGCCAGGTTCGCCAGGCGGTTCGGGGAGCGGGGCTCGGCAGTCTGTCCGGTGCCGGCGCGGTGGTGTTGGAGACCGACGGCAGTCTGAACGTCGTGCAGCGGGCCAAGATGTCCGACCGATCCGCCTTGACCGGGTTGATACCGCGGACCGACGGTGCGACCGAGCGCAGTACGGGCGAGGTACTGCGTTCTCATCTGCACCACCGCGCCGCGGGTCGACTGACAGCAGACCTGGAGGAGAACTACCACCCTGATGTCGTTCTGCTTTCGGACCGGGGAATGCATCGAGGACATGACGGCGTACGCCGGCTGGCCGATGTCCTCCACCGGTATCACGGAAATGATGAATGGACTGGCACGCATCTCGAGATCGAGAACGAGTTCGGCTTTCTCCGATGGAGCGCGCACCACGGGCCGTACGGTGCAGAGTCGTTCGTGGTGACCGACGGCAAGATCGTCATCCACACCGTCCACTCCGGGCGACAAGTTGCCCAGCCATGAACGCGCTTCCAGCTTCTGCGCGGCCACCGCGCCGACACCCTGCCGTGGGCCGAGGCGACGACGATGCTCACTCGTACGGCGGCCAACGCTCTTCGCTGGTCAGCCCGGCAGCGATGCGTAGCGCGGCCAGTGCACGGCGGAGGTCACGACGGCTGGGCTCCTCGATGATGGGGGAGTCGCCGTACAGGCAGACCGCGACGCGGCCGTCGCTGGTTCGGCCGGCGGACTCCAGGCGGCCGTCGTCGTCGTCGAGCAGGATCCAGCCGAGTTGGTCCAGCTCGCTCAGGGCGAAGATCCAGTCGGCGGTAAGCAACGAGAGCCCGTCGACGTACTGATGGCTGTCGGGATCCGCTGCGGCGATCTCGACGGGCAAGTCGTCCGGTGGCGGCACATCGACGTCCGGCGGCGGCAAGACCAGAAAGCCGGTCCCGGAGAACGGTTCGAGGTAGGCCGTGTGGGCGGCGAAGTCCACGATCGTCACGTCGACGAAGCCGGCGCCCGGCGCCGCCTCCGGGGCCCGCGGCCGCGGGCGGTTCCGGATGGTCTGGTCGCGTCTGCAGGCAACCGCGGACGCGGCGGACTCCTGCGGTCGCCGTCGATGCGGAAGGTTCGTCGGATCAGGACGGCGGCGGAACAGACGACAGGTCGTCCTGGGGTTGTCCGTCACGCGGTGGACTCGACTTCGAAGATCCGGTCCAGGCCGGTGCGATGCAATCTGTCGGCCATCTTCCGGGAGGCGTGCCGCACGACTACTCCGCCTCCACGCTGACGGCAGACCCGATGGGTGTCGAGCAGCGCCGCCAACAGGCTCGACGAGATCTGACCGAGTTCGGAGACATCGATCACGACCAGGCTCGCTCCTTCCATCACCAGGCCGCGCAATCGCCAGCGCAGACCGGTGAGACCGTCGTCCAGATCGCTCTCGGACAGAGTCACGATCGCCTTCTGGACTGCGGAACTGTAGGTCGGTGCTGTCATCGGTACGGCCCTTTGCTTTCGTCTGGTGCTGGCCGGTACAGCTTCGTGGTCGCAGTTTGAGATCGGTCGAGGATCGGCTTTACGATCGCGTGACTTCGGCGTCCTGGGGACCGATTTGCCATGCTCGGTTGCGACGATGGCGTCATGGTGCTGCGAGTGTTGGTCGTGGAAGACGACGACAGAATCAGAGCGGTGCTCCGGCTGGCACTGGAGGATGAGGGCTACCTGGTGCGGGAGGCCGTGGACACCCAGGACGCCCTCGAACAGGTCCAGGCGGAGCTGCCGGATCTGATGATCGTCGATCTGATGCTGGGCGAAGTGGACGGATACACCTGCATTCGTGAGGTGCGCAAGCTGAGCGACATCCCGATCGTGATCGTGAGCGCGCGCGTCGACACCCATGACATCGTTGCGGGGCTGGAGGCCGGCGCCGACGACTACGTGACGAAGCCCTTTCAGGTGAAGGAGATCACGGCGCGGCTTCGGGCGCTGCGGCGGCGTCTTCGGACGGGATCCGAGCCTGCTGAGCCGGACATCGTGCTCGACTCCGATCCCGACCGGACGATGATCTTGTCGAGGGATCGTGGTGCGGTCGTCCTGCGTGGTGCGGATCTGCCGTTGACGATGACGGAGTTCCGGCTGCTCTCGGAGTTGGCACAGGTGCCCGGACGGGTCATGAGTCGCCAGACGCTGCTGGCCTCGGTCTGGGAGCACGGGTTCTACGGTGACGAGAGGATCGTCGACGTCCACGTACGCCGGTTGCGCACCAAGATCGAGCGTGACCCGGCTGAACCCGCAGTGGTGGTAACGGTTCGCGGCATGGGCTACCGCCTGGACCCGCAGTGAAGTTCACGGCGCTCCGGCCGCTGGGCCTGCGGCATCGGCTGATCGCCGCTTTCGGGCTCGTTGCCTTGCTGGTGTCGGCAGTGTTCGCCGCCAGCACCTATGTACTGGCGCGGGGTTATCTGCTGGCCCAGCGAGAACGCGCGGTACGTGATCAGACCTTCGCGGACGCGATGTTCGTCCAGCGCCGACTGGAGACCGCGGGAGCCGATGTCTCGGCGATCCTCACGGCCGCCGGTCCTTCTGCCGAGTCGACGATCGTTCTGCACTGGAGTGGGCAGTGGTACTCGTCGGCGCTGAACGAAGGACGAGAGATCGTGCCTTCGAGGATGCAGCCGCTGGTCACCGGCGGCCGGTCGGCGACCCAGCGTTTCCAAGGCACCGACGGTCCCGCTCTCGCTGTAGGTGTGCCGCTGCCGGGAGTGGGTGCCGAGCTCTACGTGATCGCTCCTTTGGAGGAGCTGGACGGGATCTTGCGTCTGCTGAGCGGGATCATGCTGGGTGGGGCAGCACTGGCGACGGCCGCCGGCGCGGGACTCGGAGCCTGGGCCAGTCGGTCGGTGATCACTCCGCTCAATCGAGTGGCGATCACCACCGCGGCGATCGCCGGAGGCCAACTCGACTCCCGGCTGCCGGCCACCCTGGATCCGGATCTCGCGACAATAGTTGCCTCTTTCAACAGTATGGTCGACACGTTGCAGCGGAGGATCGAACGGGACGCCCGGCTGGCGGCCGATGTCAGTCACGAGTTGCGTTCTCCGCTGACCACGTTGGTGGGCAGCGTCGATCTGCTGAACTCACGCCGTGAGGATCTTCATCCGAGATCGCGGCAGGCCCTGGATCTGGTGACGGCCGACCTCGACAGGTTCCGGGGTCTGCTGGACAACCTGCTGGAACTCGCCCGCTCCGATGCCGGGCTGGACGACGGCTGCGGCGAGGTGATCGACCTCGACCAACTTCTCCGCCATGTGCTGACCGAAGCCGGTGCCGAGTCGGTGCAGGTCGGTGGTGTGACCGGGGTACGGGTGGTCGGCGACAAACCACGGATCGGCCGAATGTTTCGTAATCTGTTCGAGAACGCCGATCGCCACGGTGGCGGTCTGGTGGCGGTCGACGTCAGCCGAACCGGGACCGACGTGATCATCGCCGTGGACGACGCGGGCCAGGGCGTCGCGCCGGAGGAGCGGGAACGGATCTTCCACCGGTTCGCTACCGGCTCGAACGGACGGGGCTCGTCTTCCGGGACCGGTTTGGGGCTGTCGCTGGTGGCGGAGGCGGCCGGCGCTCATGGTGGCGCCGCCTGGTGCGCGGTGGCCCCGCGGGGCGGCGCGCGATTCGTCGTACGGTTGCCGGCGGTGACGTCATGAGGAAGGCGGCTCTGGCTGTGGCAGCAGCGCTGGTCCTGGCGGGTTGCGGGGTCCCGGTGCAGGACGATCCGGTGGAGGTGCGGCCGGAGATCGTCCCCTCCCAGTTGCGGCCCGAGGCGACCGCGCGGCCCGGGCCGCCGACCACAGTCGATCCGAGCAGCCCGAAGACGTTGGTGCAGTTCGTCCGCGCGGACAGGTTGGTGGGTTCTGTTCGAGACGTGCGAGCCGGCTCTTTGGAGGATCGTCTCGGAGCGGTGCTGTCGGCGCTGATCGCAGGCCCGACCGACGACGAACAGACGAAAGGCATCTCGACCGCGCTCCCGGCTGAGTTGCAGATTCGGGTTCTCTCCCTCGAGCCGCCTCGGGTGACGCTGGAGTTGAGCGGTGACACCGACGGGAAGTCCGCGGCCGAGAATGTGCTCGTTGTTGGTCAGATCGTCTTGTCCGTCACGGCTTTGAGCCCGGTGTCGGAAGTACGTCTGGCTCGCGACGGCCTGCCGGTCGAGGCCTTGCTGGCGGACGGTGCGCTGACGGCCGAGCCGCTCAGAGCGGTCGACTACGCCGCTCTGCGTTGACCCCACCCCGTGGCCAGGACGTGATGACATCACCGCCGATGCTGGTGCAACTTCATGAACTCTCAAAGATCTACTCGACAGACTTTGAGATCTCATGTCATCGCCCGCGCGGTGCAGACTCGTGCGGCACAAAGAGCTAGACAGGTACGAAGCAGCCTTGTGGAGAGGATGGTTGTCGTGACCGAGCGTCTGCCCGCGTCCCGTTTTCCTGTGCTCGATCTGGTCGAGCGCGAAGGGTGGGACTGACGGATGCGTGCCTACCGGGCTGTCTGGAGTACGTGGACGGCGCTGACTGTCTGTGTGGGCGTAGCGCTGTGCGCGGCGACCTCCCCGGTATTCGTCGTCGTACTGCTCTTCGCGACCGTCGGTGTCTGCGCCGGGGTGATCAGCGGAAATCTTCACCTGCTCGCGGAGAAGCCCGCCCCCGCCACCCGGGTGCTGGTGACCAAGGTCGCCAAGTCGGCGGTGTGCGCGGGTTCGGCGGCCGTGGCCTGCTATGGCTTCGGGCCGACGATGGGTGCCGCCCTGGTGCCGCTGGTCGTCGGGGTGGCATGCACTTCGCCGCCGTTCGTCGGAAGGGTGCGCAGGTGGGCGGACGGTGAGTCAGGACCAGCAGACAACACTCTCGGAGCGGCTGCGGCCGAACCGCGTCCGACGGCGTACCAGGAGCTCGCTTACTGGAGCGATGCCGAGCTCTATGCGGTGTGGTGCTCGAGCCTCGCATCGATCTCGCGCCCCAGTGGTTCTGGTCAGAAGGTGACGGTCGCCTCCGCGCGCGAATACCTGTTGACCGAGTTCGAGCGGCGGCATCCAGAAGAAGTCTCTGCCTGGCTGAACTCCGGTGCGGGGCTGGCCGGCGACCCACCGCGCTTTCTGCTCGATCGGGACAACTGAGGCCAGGTACTCGAAGGCCGGCTTGACGGCGGCGCTGCGAACACTTTGAGATCCCGTGTATTTCCGTCGTGAGCCGAGAATTTCGCCGCAGGGCAGGCTAGACAGGCAGTTGAGCAGCGGTGAGGAGAAGTGATGGCTGTGATTGATCGTTCCCTACCGGAACGGCCGGTTCTGCAGTTGATTTGGGAGGGCATGCCGGTCATCGATGTCGACGGTGCGCTGATTGGGGCGGTGAAGTACGTCCGAGAAGGCGATCCGTCCGCTTCGGTACCGGACAAGGACAAGCCGTTCGCCGAGGAAGACCTCAACGAGGCCTTCGCCCGGGCCTTGATGTCGGCCGAACCGCAAGTGGACCCGCAACTTGCCGGGCGGTTGATCCAGCGTGGGTTTCTGAAGGTGGCGGGGGCCGGGCTGATGGACCACGACCGCTACGTCGCGGCGGATCAGATCGCCGGCGCGAACGAGGACGAGGTTCGGCTGGCGGCCCGTGCGGATCAGTTGGTCGTCGAGCGGGAGCGATGGATCTGACGGTGGCCGGCGCCCATCGCAATCATCGCGATCCCCAGAGTGCCGTGCAGCCAGGCATCGGCCGGGGCATCGGGGACCAGGCTGTCGAGTAGGGGATCGGTCGCCAGTTGCCCGTACGCCACAAGCATCGTCATCGCGATCCCGGCGCCGAGCAGGAAGCCGCGCGCCCACCGGTCGGCGCTTGAGGCGAACAGGGCTGCTGCTCCGAGGAGCAGATGGAGGAAGTTGTGCAGCAACGAGACCTCGGACAGACCGAACAGTCGCGCATCAGCAGCAGTGCTCCACCAGGTGCTGAATACCTCGAGATTCTTCGTTGCTGCCGGCAGGAGTCCGAAGAAGCCGAGCGAGATGAGCAGGCCGGCGACCCACAGGACGGCCTCCTGGGAAATCGTGGCGATCGATCGGTAGGGCGGCCCGTCCTTCATCGGATCACTCCCTCTGTCGGTGTCACACCGTCGCGGTTCGGGTGCAGCCGCCATCACATCACTGGTGACGTGACTGCGGGTTGACGCGAGCTTTGAGACTTCGTGACATCGGCCGATCGGAGTCAGCGGTACGGGAAGCGTGGGGGCGTGTAGCCGGCGGTCCAGTACGGCGCTGCTCCGTAGTAGCCGTAGATGTCAGCGAAGTAGCGAGGTGGTTCCCTTCGCGCGAGGTCGGGATCGTAGCCGGGTCCGCGGGCGACGTGCTCGCGGTCCTGCTCGACCTGGACCACGTCGACGCTGACTGCGATCACTGCGTCGACGGGAACCAGTTGGATGGTCTTGCCGATGCCCAGGAAGCCTCCGGAACTGACCTCCAGCAGTCGGACGCGGCACTCCTCCCGGTCGATGAACAATCCTTCGACCTTGCCGACTGGTTCGCCGTCGCGGTCGACGACGTCGCGGCCGCGGACATCGTCCTCGATGTTGCTGAGGGTCAGATCAGTGTCGTCGAGGCGCTCGAGTGTGGGTTGTGGCTCGGTTCCGGCCATCTGCATCCTCCTTGTGCTGGACATTCGGATCACGTCGGTCCGGTGTCCATTGCCGCGGCGGCCCAATCCGTTTTCGCCGCCGCGCAAAGGAAACGTCAAGTGATCGAAACCGGCCGGTCAAAGTTTGGTTACGAACGCCCACCGAGACCGACTCGGGCGAGGGCGGCCGCGATTTCAGGGAGACTGCGCCGACAGAGCTCCACCTTTCAGGTCGTCGCCCTCGGGATCCAACTCTTCGACTGGCCCGGCGACCGCTGTGAGCTGGAACGACCGACGGCTGCTCACCGTGGAGAGGGTCTGTCCGGAGCTGGTGTGAGGTCGGCGTTCTCGAAGGAGCGGGCGACCAACACGTCAGTGGAAGAGTGGGCCACGATCGACAACACGATGGTGAGGGCGACCAGGTGGAAGACTTCGTCGGCCACCGGGATACCGGACTCCAAGACGATCAGGCCGTAGACCACCGAGGCGAACCCCTTCGGCCCGAACCACATCGCGGCCACCTGTTCCCGCAGCCCGAGACCCGACCCCAGGAACGACACCGCCAACGCCGCCGGGCGCGCGACGAGCAGTGCGATCACCGCGAAGACCCAACCCTGCCAGGAGATCTCACTGAGAAACTCCAGCGAGATCAGGGCACCGAAGACCAGGAGCGCGGCCAGTTTCAGACTTTCGGAGATCAGCTCGCCGAAGTGCTCGAAGGCCTTGCGTTGAGCCGGTCCGAACGTCGCCACGGTGATACCCGCGGCGAAGGCGGCCAGGAAGAGGTTTCCGTGCAACGTTTGCCCCAGCGCCAGTACGAGCACGACGATCGCGACCGCGTTCAACGGCTCGTACTGCGTCGACGCCGAGAAGAACCTGGTCCGCTCCAGCCGGATCGCGATCCAGGGAACCGCCACCCCGATGACGATGCCGAGGGCAAGCTCCGTCGCGAGCTCACCGCCATGCAGGTCGTCGGATCCGGCGGCGACCGCCAAGAAGACCATCACGAAGGGCAGCGCTAGCCCATCGTTCACACCCGACTCAACGTTCAGCAGGTGCCGCAGTCTCGCCGGCACCTTGTCGTTACCGACCAGCGCAGACGCGAACACCGGGTCGGTCGGAGCAAGGATCGCGCCGATCAGCAACGAGGCCGGCCAGTCGAGGCCGACGATGTAGTGAGCGGCCAGCGACGTGAGGCCGAGTGTCAGCGGCAGCCCCCAACCGAGCGCCCGGCCGGGCAGGCGCCAGGCCGACCGGAGGTCGGTCCAGCCGACCCGCATCCCATCGGTGAAGAGGACAGCGAACAACGCCAGCTCCGCCAAGATCGAGACCACCGGCGAGTCCGGCTGAAGGTCGAGTACGCCGGTCGATTCAGGACCGAGCACGAAACCCGCAACCAGGAACAGCACGGCCGTGGACAGGATCGTCCGATTGGCCAGACTTGAGACCAGTACGGCGACCAGCAGAGCGACCGCAAAACACAACAGCAGCATCGCCACGTCACTCCGGCTCCTCCGGCGCCGGCGGCCGGGTTCGAACACATCTCATCGTCAGGAAAAGTACCGGAGCAAAGGTGTCGTGCGGCGGTTGTGGTCGTTATCATGCCGCGGTCAGGAGCCAGACCCAGATCGACAGGCCTGGTCGGATTCCGAACAGCCCGGCAGCCACGCCGATCACCGCCAGAACCGGCCGAACTCAGCCGAGGGCGGCCAGCAGTTCCTTGCAAGCCTGTTCGCACCGCCGGCACGCGGTCGCGCAGATCCGGCAATGATCGTGATGGTTGGCGTGTCGCTCACATTCGTCAGCACAGGTACCGCAGGCCTTGCCGCAGGCTTCGAGCACCGCCTTGGTCAGTTCGGCGTCGTGACCGGTGTGGCGGGACAGAACGTTCACGGTGGCAGCGCAGATGTCGGCGCAGTCGAGGTTCGTCCGGATGCACTTGGTCAACTCACTCACGGCATCCTCCGCCAGGCACGCGTCGGCACAAGCCGTGCACGTCTGCGCGCAGGACAGACACGCTTCGACGCACGCGACCAGCCTGCCCTGATCGATACCACCCAGATCCTTCGGGTACGTCCGCACCATCTCGTGAACGGCACTCATCAGCAACTTCCCTTCCACCGTCGGGTCACGACACCTCCGTCGATCGCGGAGGGGTACCCGATCGCGCCGACCGTTAACGGAGAAGTCAGCAATTTCTGGCGCGGAGATTGTTGGTCGCCGACTGATCAAGGGGAGCAGCGAACGGCTGACATCTTGGAGGAACGGTCCTCGGACGGCAGCGCCAGTTCCCGCATCACGGGAGGCTGCTGGATTGATCGCCGGTGGCCGGGCGAGAGCCGACTCAGGGGAAAGGCATGCGTAAGCTTAGCGGTGGCGGTTCCGGAGTTCGCGTTTGAGAATTTTGCCGGCGCCTGAGGTGGGGAGGGAATCGACGAGCTCCAGGCTGCGCGGGGCCTTTTAGCCGGCGATCAGGGTCTTGGTGTGTTCGCGGAGGTCTTCGAGAGTTGGGGACTGGGCGGGGTGCGGTACGACGACGGCGTGGACGCGTTCGCCCCAGTCGGGGTCGGGGATGCCGATGACGGCGCATTGGGCGACGGCGGGGTGACGGGCTATGACGTTCTCCACCTCGGCGGAGTAGACGTTTTCGCCGCCCGTGACGATCATGTCCTTGAGGCGGTCGACGACGTAGAGGTAGCCGTGGTCGTCGAGATAGCCGGCGTCGCCGGTATGTAGCCAGCCGTTGTGGAGGGCGGCGGCGCTTTCGGCGGGTTTGTCCCAGTAGCCGCGCATGATGTGGTCGCCGCGGACCGTGATCTCGCCGACGGTGGCCTGAGGCACTTCGTTGCCGAGAGCATCGATGATGCGGAGTTCGGAGTGGGGTGCGGCTTGGCCTGCGGAGCGGAGGAGCCCGTTCTGGTGGTCGATGGGGGTCAGGATGGTGACGATGGGGGCGGTCTCGGTCAGGCCGTAGCCCTGGGTGAAGCTGACACTGGGTAGGACCTTCATCGCTCGCTCGAGAAGCGCCGCCGGGATCGGCGAGGCGCCGTACAGGACGGCGTGGAGGCTGGTCAGGTTGTAGTCGCCGATGGTGGGGTGGTCGACGAGCAGTTGGATCATCGTCGGCACCACCAGTACGTCGGTGACACCGTGTGCCGCGATTGCCTCGAAGACGAGCTGGGGTTTGAAGCTCGGGACGAAGACGTGCCGGCCACCGGCCAGGAGGGCGGCGCCCCAGACCGCCAGCGCAGCGAGGTGGAACATCGGCGCGCAATGGAGGGCCCAGGAGTCCTTGGTTGGCATGCAGCCGGTGGCTGCCGAACCGAGCCAAGAGGTGGCGAGGTTCGTGTGGGTCAGCATGACCCCTTTGGGGAAGCCGGTCGTGCCACCGGTGTAGAAGATGCCGGCCAAGGTGTCACCACCGCGGCGGGCGTCAGCCATCGGCTGAGACCCCGCGATCAGCGCCTCGTAGCCCAGCGCGCCGGGCCCGGAGTCGAGGTGGATCACCGTGGTCAGATTCGGTACGGCAGTCCGGAGCGCGGGAAGCATCGGCGCGAACGCGTCGTCGACGAACAGGACACGGGTGTCACAGTCCGCGAGTGAATAGGCGATCTCGGCCAGGCTCCAGCGGATGTTGACCGGGTTCAGTACGGCGTTTGCCCACGGCACCGCGAGCAGGTATTCGGCGTATCGGTCGGAGTTGAGGGCGAGGATCCCCACCCGGTCCTCTGGTTCGACCCCCAGACCGCGCAGCGCTCCGGCCAGGCGAGCGACCCGGTCGGCCACCTCCCGGAAGGTGCGGCGGCGGTCGCCGCAGATCGTCATCAGCGTGTCGGGTTGCTGTTGCACGGCCCGGTGCAGGCCTTGGGTCAGGTACATCGAACACCCCCTGGTCAAAGTGGGAAGATAGCCCTTACAGTTATTCCACTTCAAGGCGTAGCGTATTGGAGAGTACCTGTGGCTGGACGTCCCCGGAACCCCGAACTTGAGAAGCGATTGCTGCAGGCAACCTGGGACTTGCTGACCGAGCGCGGGTACGACGCACTGACGCTGGCTGAGGTGGCGACCGCGGCCGGAGCGCACCGCACGGACGTCTATCGGCGCTGGTCGAGCAAGGCCCAGCTCGTGGTCGACGCCTTGACCGAGCATCTGCCGCCGATTGTTGCTCTGGACACCGGATCGTTGATGACCGACCTCCGGTCGATCCTCGGTGCGTTCGCCGAATCCTGGTCCTCGTCGTGGATCGATGGCGTGGTCGCGCTCTCCGCCGACCTGCAACGGGACCCGGACGCGGAGCTGGCCTTTCGTCGGATGGCCGAAGGACGTGGCGCGGTGCTGTCCCAGGCGATCGATCGAGCGATCAGCCGCGGCGAGATCGCTGCCAGCACTGATCGTGCGCTCATCGGCGACCTCATCGAAGGGCCGCTGATGCACCGGCGGATCGCCGGTCGTCAGGCGCTCCCCCCGGAGTTCCTCGACACCCTCGCCGTCGTCGTCCACCAGGTTCTGACCGCAGGGTCCTCAGCGAAACGGTGATTCCATGGAGCTTTTCCCAGGCGACGGGCTGGCCGAGGCGTACGCCGTGCTCCCCGACGGCCGGCGTTTGCGCACAGTCACCGCAGGCGGGGGCGACGGCCCGCTCGTCGTCTTCGAGGCGGGCATGAGTGCGCCGGCCGCCTGCTGGGTGCACACTCAGCGCGAGCTCAGCGCGCACGCCCGCACGTTGTCCTACGACCGCGCCGGATACGGCGGCAGCGACGTCGACCCGGCCGCCCGGACGCTCGAGCGGATCACCGACGACCTCACGGCCCTGCTCGACACCATCGGCGAGACGCATCCTGTGGTCCTCGTCGGGCACAGTTGGGGCGGTCCGATCCTGCGCCTGTTCTCCGAGCGCCACCCAGACCGTGTTGCCGGGCTGGTGTTTATTGACGCGACCGTCATCGAGGTCATGCCCGAGAGCGACAGCAAGTTGCTGGTCAGATCGTTTGCGGTGATGGAGCTGCTGGCTCGGCTCGGCGGCAAGGGGGTCATCGTCAAGCAGACCTTGCCGCACTGGTCGCCCGACATCACCGCCGCCGATCGGGCCATCCTCGTGCGCGACTATGCCTGCGCCCGCGCCATGCGCGCCGCGCGCCGCGAGGCTCACCAGGTTGTCCCCGCCTTGCAGACCATGCGCAGACTTCAAGCGGCCGGAACACCGGACGTGCCGACGATCTGCCTCCAGGCAGGCCGGGTCGACCGCGGCATGAAGAAACGCCGCTCCGCCTTCAATGAGGCGACCGAGGCGCTGATGGCCGCCGTGCCGAACGGTCGGGTCGAGGTTGTCGCAGGCGCTGGGCACCTTGTCCCACAGGAGAATCCGGCCGCCACGCGGGACGCCATTCTCGAGATCCTGGCTCTCGCGCGGCACTGATCGCACCGAACGCTTGCACGGTTCGCCGGACAGCTCTACATTACTTCAACTGCACAGTGTAGCGAAATGAGGTGGTCGGGGTGCACGAGCTGTCTGCGACGGCGCAAGTGGCGGCACTACAGGCCGGGGAGTTCAGCTCTCACGAGCTGACCACGCACTACCTGGAGCGGATCGCCAAGTACGACGACGCGCTCGGCGCCTTCGTCACCGTCACGCCGGAGCTCGCGCTCGTTGAGGCGAAGCGGGCCGACCAGCGGATCGCTGCGGGTGACGGGTCGGCGCTGCTCGGCCTCCCGCTGGGGATCAAGGACCTCTACGTGACCGCCGGCGTACGGACGACTTTCGGTTCGGCAGCGCTTGCCGACACCGTGCCGGACGCCGACGGCTGGGCCACCGGCTTGTTGCGGCAGGCGGGCGCCGTGCTGGTCGGAAAGACCAACACCCCCGAGTTCGGCGCCACCTGCTACACCGAGAACGCGGTCACGGCGCAGCCGTCGGTCACCCCGTACGACGTGACTCGGTACGCGAGCGGTTCGAGCGGGGGTGGGGCCGCGGCGGTCGCCGCCGGGTTGCTGCCGGTTGCGCACGCCAGCGATGGGGCAGGCTCGATCCGCACCCCCGCCACGACCTGTCACCTGGTCGGCGTGAAGCCCAGCCTTGGTTTGGTGACGGCCGCGGTCCCGCCCGGCTCTTTCTTCCCCACCACGACCGAGGGACCGCTCGCGCGAACCGTCGCGGATGCGGCGCTCCTGCTGGACGTCATGGCTCAGCCGTGGATCGGGGACCTCAATGGATGGCGGCCGGACCAGTCGTTCGCCGCCGCGATCGCGAAGCCACCGCGGCCACTGAAGGTCGCCCTCTGGACCGACACCGGGCTGGACGACGTCAGCCCTCATCCTGAGTGTGTGCGGGCCGTCGAACGGACGGCGACCTTGCTCCGGGAGCTGGGCCACGAAGTTCGGGAAGTGCCGATCCCGGCTCGCTGGGAGGAGAGCGTCCGGCAGGCGATGCGGACGCACTTCGGCTATCTCGTCAACCTGGTCGTGGCCGGCCTGATCCCCGCGGAGCGCGCCGGCCTACTGACGCCGTACACGAAGTATCTGAACGACGTCGGTGCCAAGCTGTCCGGAGCGGACGTCCTGCAGGCACAGACGATCCAGGTTCGTTATGCCAGCGCCTTTGCCGCCACGGAGGCCGACGTCGTCCTGACGCCGGTGACGAGCGGGCCGCCGGTGCCGCTCGGGTACTTCGAGACCACCGGCATCGAAGGAATCATCGATCGAATGCTGGAGTGGTCGGTCTACACCCCGTGGGCCAACCTGACCGGCCAGCCGGCGGTCGCCCTGCCGTCACATCTCGACCACGACGGGCTGCCGTACGGCGTGCAGCTCGTCGGACGCCCTCGCCACGATCTCGAGCTGCTCGCGTTGGCCGCGCAACTCGAAAGTGCCGCCCTGTGGGGCGACGCACACCCACCCTGCTGGAGCCAGTAACGCTACGGAGAGAACATGAAGAGAATTTCTGCACCCGCTGCTGTTTGCGCAGCGGTGCTGGTCGCCTCGGGCTGCGGCGGCGCGAGCCCCGCGGCCGAGGATCAGGCCCTGGTCGACGGCGCCACGTTCACGTTCAACATCGACTCCGACCCCGGCAACCTCGATCCGCAGGCCGGAGCCAGCAGCTGGGTCCAGCAGCTCGGGCGGTTCGGCTACGACCCACTCATCCATATCGATGCCAACGGCAAGCTTCTGCCGGGCCTGGCCATCGCGTGGACGGTGGAGGGCAACCAGGTCGAACTCACCGTCAAGAAGGGTGTCACCTGCTCCGACAGTGCGCCGTTCACCGCAGCGGACGTGGCCACCAACATCGCCTGGGTCGCGGACCCGAAGAACAAGAGCCCGCTGCTCGGCGTCTATCTCCCGGCCGGCACGAAGGCGATGGCGGACGATACCGCGGGCACGGTGACACTGACCGCGCCGCGCGTCGGTTCGTTCGTGCTCAACGGGTTGGCGAAGCTCCCGATGGTCTGCGGCAAAGGCCTGCAGGACCGCAAAGTCCTGGCCCAGGGAATGTCCGGCACCGGCCCCTACACGTTGACGTCGGTTGCGGCGAACGACCAGTACACGTTGACGAAACGCGATGGTTACATCTGGGGACCGGACGGCTTCGGTACGGCGACCAGCGGTCTGCCGCAGAAGGTTGTGGCCAAGGTCGTCCCGAGCGCGACCACCGCCGCGAATCTCCTGCTCTCCGGCGGACTGAACGCCGCCACCGTGCTCGGACCGGACGTCAAGCGACTGCAGGGCGCGAACCTGTACACCGCCAAGATGCCGCTCCTGGTCGGTGAGATGTGGTTCAACCAAGCTGCGGATCGCCCAGCTGCCTCCCAAGAGGTCCGCGAAGCGCTCACACGTGCTCTCGACCTACCGCAGCTCGCCAAGGTCCTCACCTCCGGATCCGGTACGGCGCCGACCACGCTCTCGTCCGTCGTGCCTCTGGCGTGTCCCGGCGACTCGGTTTCTGCGGTCCTGCCAACCCATGACCTGGAAAAGGCGAAGCAGCTGCTGGACCAGGCGGGTTGGGTCGCGGGAGCAGGCGGCGTACGGGCCAAGGCCGGCAAGCCGCTGGCACTGACCTTCTCATTCAACACTGCGTTCGGGACCGGGATCTCGGCGGCCGGTGAGCTGGCCACGAAGGCCTGGACGGAGCTCGGCGTCAAGATCACGTCGAAGCCGAAGGACACCACCGCGATCAACGGGTCGCTGTTCGGGACCGGTGACTGGGACATCGCCTGGGTCGGCGTCGGCTCCAGCTCCCCCGACCAGCTGGTGCCGTTCGTCTCTGGTCCGGTGCCGCCGAGCGGGACCAACTTCGCGCACATCGACAATGCGGCGTACGGCGCTGTGATCGCTGCGGCAGCCAAACTCCAGGGCGCGGACAGTTGTGCCGCGTGGCTGAAGGCGGAGTCGGAACTCGTGGCTGATGTCGACGTGGTTCCGTTCGCGAACGATGTCATCCAGACCTTCGGCAAGGGCGCGCGGTTCGAGAACATCGGCGGTCTCGTGCCGTCGAGTATCCGGATGCTGGCCGGCTGACATGGTCACCGTAGAAGCCACGCCGGTGTTCGACCATCCCTGGATGCGGTTCGCGGCCCGCCGGCTTGGCCGGATCGTGGTGTCGGTCTGGGTACTGATCACGGCGGCGTTCCTGATGATCCACCTCGTGCCTGGCGACCCCGTGCGCACCGTGCTCGGGCCGACCGCCACGGCCGAGGTGGTCGCCGCCAAGCGCGAGGCGCTCGGGCTGAACGATTCGCTGTGGCTGCAGTATGTCCACTACCTGCAGGGCATGCTCAGCGGCGACCTCGGTACGGCGCTCACATCGAATCTGCCGGTGTCCCAGGTGATCGGTCAGCGGCTGCCGACCACCGCCACGCTCGCAGTGCTGGCGTTCTTGCTCGCGGTCGTGGTCTCGATCCCGATCGGGGTGTTCATGGGCGTGCTGACGCGCGGTGGACGTGCTCGGCGTGCCGAGTTGTCCTTCACCAGCATGAGCGTCGTGCTGGGTGCGATTCCCGAGTTCCTGCTGGCGGTGGGGCTGGTCTACGTGTTCGGGGTGAGTCTCGGCTGGCTGCCGGTGGCCGGCCGATCCGGACCTGCGTCGTACGTGCTGCCGGTGGTTGCGCTCGCGATCGGACCGGCCGCCGTACTGAGCCGGATCGTGCGGGTGGAGATGCTGAGCGTGTTGTCGGCCGACTACGTGCGGACTGCGCGGGCCAAGCGGCTTCGGCCCGCGGCGGTGTACTTCGAGCATGCGTTGCCGAACACGCTGACCGCGACGCTCACGCTCGGCGGGCTCTTGCTGAGCGTGATGGTCGCGGGGACGGTGCTCGTGGAGAACGTGTTCGCGTGGCCGGGGCTCGGGACCACGATGATCAGCTCGATCCTGGCCCGCGACTATCCGATCGTCCAGGCAATCGTGCTCGTGTACGGCGTCGGAGTCCTGCTGGTGAATCTCGTCGTCGATGTGGCTCTCGCGGTGCTTGATCCGCGGTCCGCGATCAGGGAGAGCTGATGAGAAGTCGATGGCTGTCGGTACTGCGGACGCCCGTTGGGCTGAGCGCCGGGCTGCTGCTGTTCGCCGTGCTTGCGCTGGCGGTGGTCGCTCCGATGTTGTGGTCCGGACGAGCCGATCACGTGAACACGGACGCGATGCTGGAGGGGGCGTCGGCCCGGCATTGGGTCGGTACGGATGACCTCGGGCGGGACCTGTTCTTCCGGGTGCTCGTCGCGACCCGGTTGTCGATCCAGTTGGCCTTGATGGCCACGCTGATCGCAGTCGTGGTCGGTCTCGTCCTGGGGACGCTCCCCGCGCTGGTCGGGCGGCGCCTCGGACGACTCGTCGTCGCAGCGGTCAATGTGGCGGTGGCCTTCCCGGGGCTTCTGCTGGCGTTGTTCTTCGCGGTGATCTTTGGTGTCGGTGCGCCTGGCGCCGTGCTGGCGATCGGGTTGGCGAGTGCACCGGCCTTTGCGCGCTTGACGCAGACACTCGTGGCTGGGGTGATCTCGCGGGACTACGTGGCTGCGGCTCGGACCGCTGGGATCGGGCGGTTCCGGGTGCTGCTGCGACATGTGCTGCCGAATATCGCGGAACCGCTCGTGGTCAACGCCACGATCGGCGCTGGTGGCTCGCTGCTCGCGTTTGCCGGATTGTCGTTTCTCGGGCTGGGGGTGCAGGCGCCGCAGTACGACTGGGGACGACTGCTGGGTGACGGTCTGGACGGGATCTATGTGACTCCTGCGGCCGCGTTGGCGCCTGGCGTGGCCGTAGTGATCACGGGGCTGGCCTTCAACCTGTTCGGCGAGGCTGTGGCCAAGGGTTTCGGCTTGACGACGCCCGTCGGACGGTTGCTGCAAGCACCTAGTGTGCCGGTAGCAGTCGACGTACCGGAGCTCGATACCGAGCATGTGCTGGACGTCCGGTCGTTGTCGGTCACGCTGCCGAACGGGCTTCAACCGGTGCGTGAGGTGAGCCTGCGAATCCGGCGCGGTGAGGCGGTCGGTGTGGTTGGCGAGTCCGGATCCGGCAAGTCGCTGACAGCGCTCGCGATCGCGAAACTGGTCGAGGAACCCATCCGGGTGACGGCGTCGCGATTGCGGTTCCGAGGGACGGATCTGCTGACGGGATCACATCGGCGGTTGCTGGGCACGTCGCTGGCGATGGTCTTCCAGGATCCGATGACCGCCTTCAACCCGGTACGCCGAATCGGCGCCCAATTGGCCGAGGGCGCCCGCGAACATGACGCTCTGACGCGGAAAGCGGCGTACGCGCGAGCTGTTGATCGGCTGCGGGCGGTGCGAATCCGGGAGCCGGAACGGCGCGCGGGCCAGTATCCGCACGAGTTTTCCGGTGGGATGCGGCAACGTGCGCTGATCGGAATGGGAATGATGGGCAAGCCCGCGCTGATCATTGCCGACGAGCCGACCACGGCGCTGGATGTGACTGTGCAGCAGCAGATTCTGCAGTTGCTCGAGGAGGTCCGGCTGGCCGACGAGGTCGCGCTGCTGCTGATCAGCCACGACGTCACGGTTGTCAGCGCGATCTGCGATCGGGTGCTGGTGATGTATGCCGGCCGGATCGTCGAGGACCTTCCGGCCTTGGAGCAGGCGCGGCACCCGTACACGCGAGCCCTGGTGGCGGCGGTACCGACTATGCAGACGTCGTTGGAGGAACCGCTCGCGGTCATCCCGGGGCGGATGCCAGACCTGGCGGAGGTCTCGGCCGGTTGCGCTTTCGCACCGCGCTGCCCGCTGGCCGACGACCACTGCCGCCAGGTCGAGCCGCCGTTGGAGACGTCGTCCGACGGCGGACGCGTCGCCTGCTGGCACGCCCACGACCTGGCTCTCGCCACTCAGGGGTCCTGATGCCTGAACTGCGCTTCCAATCCGTCACCATCCGCTACGGCCACGGCCGCCACCGTCTGACCGCGGTCGACGACGTCAGCCTGACTGTGCCGTCGGGCGAGATCGTCGGACTGGTCGGTGAATCCGGTTCCGGCAAATCGACGCTGGCCCGCGCCGCGGTCGGGCTGGCCCCGATCTCGGCCGGCCGGATCACCCTCGACGGGCAACCGATCGACGTACGGGCTGGGGTGCGACGGTCAGTGCAGATGGTCTTCCAGGATCCCTATCAGTCGCTCGATCCGCGGATGACCATCGGGAAGTCGATCGCCGAGACCATGCCCAAGGGCTCGGACCGGGCCGCCGAGGTCCGTCGGCTGCTCGAACTCGTCGACCTCGATCCCGCACGGGCGGCTCAGTTCCCCGTGCAGCTGTCCGGCGGCCAACGGCAACGCGTCGCCCTGGCGCGGGCCCTAGCCGGAAAGCCGGAGGTGATCATCGCCGACGAAATCACCTCAGCCCTCGACGTCTCCGTCCAAGGCACGGTCCTGAACCTGATCCGCGAGCTGCAAGCTCAACTGAGCCTGTCGATGTTCTTCATCTCCCACAACCTGGCCGTCGTCCGGTACGTCGCCAGCCGCGTCGTCGTCATGTACCAAGGCCGCATCGTCGAGCAGGGCCCGACAACCGACGTACTGGCCGACCCGCAACACCCCTACACCCGCGAACTACTGGCCTCAGCTGCGGGGGTGCGCGCGAGCGGGGTGGCGTAGCAACCAAAGCGCGCCGACTGTGATTGTGAAGACACCGGGCTGACCCGACTGTACGCGGTCAGCCGGATCCGGACCGAAGGAACGCTGCCCTCGGCATCGATCGACATGTGCGCGAAGAACGGCGGCACGGCTGCGTGCGGGTCTTCGTCGCCCGCCTCGGGAAACTCCAGATCGACCTCGAGCCACAGCGTCGGCAGTTCCTCGTCAAGATCCGGCGCCGTCAGCGCGATATGGAAGTCCTCCCGGCGAACGGTCCGCTGCGAGACCAGAGGGCTGAAGAGCCGGGACAGCTGATTCGATGGGTTGGATTCTGTTTTTGGGCCAGTCGAGAGTTCTGGCGACTTCTTCGCGGGTGAGGCCTGTGCCTTCGACGCGGGCGATGGTGTGGCTGATGTCGACGATGGCTGCGTCGAGGTCGACTTGGAACCAGAGGACGGCGAGGGATTCGCCGATACGGGCGCCGGTGCCGAGCACGAAGGTGACCAGGTCGGCCCGGACGACTGTTTCGTCGGCTTGAGTTGTTTCCGGAGGAGGTGTGAGGTGACACACAGTCACGAAACGGTGAAGGCGCGGGTGATCGCAGATCTGGGCGATGGAGGATGCGGGATCGGCCGCCGGGGCCTCGGCTGAGAGCGAGGCTCGCCAGCGTGGTGGGTCAGTGGTGTGCGCGAGATACACGAAAGCCCTGGAACAGATTGCGATGTCTGCCAGGGCTTAGGTGTTGGTGCGCCGCCAGGGACTTGAACCCCGAACCCGCTGATTAAGAGTCAGCTGCTCTGCCAATTGAGCTAGCGGCGCATGTTCAGTTTTGCGGTGTTGCCTTCGAACGAAGAGGAGCTTAGCAGGGGATTCGGGTGGATGTGAAATCGGTTCTTCAGGGGCGTTGGGTGAGGACGGCCTGGGCGGCGTTGTGGCCGGCGATGCCGCTGACGGCGCCGCCGCGGCGGGCGCCGGAGCCGCAGATCAGGAGGTTGGCGACGTCGGTCTCGACGCCCCAGCGGCCGGCTTGGGAGTCGTCTTCGGCCCAGGGCCACTGCAGGTCGCCGTGGAAGATGTGGCCGCCCGGCATGCCGACGGATTCCTCGATGTCGAGCGGGGTCTTGGCCTCGATGCAGGGGTTGCCGTCGGGGTCGCGGGCGATGCAGGGGTCGAGCGGTTCGGCCAGGTAGGACTCCAGGCCGGCCAGTGTGCGGCGGACGGACTCGGCCCGGGCCGCCTCGTTGTCGGCGGCAAACAAGCGGCTCGGGAAGTGGACGCCGAAGACGGTCAGGGTTTGGTGGCCTGAGGCAACGAGTTCGGGGCTGAGGATGGACGGGTCGGTGAGGGAGTGGCAGTACACCTCCGACGGCGGTACGGCGGGCAGCGAGCCGCCGGCGGCCGACCGGTACGCCGTCTCGAGCTGGCTGTAGTCCTCGTCGATGTGGAAGGTGCCCGCGAACGCCTTGGTGGGATCGTCGCCGCTCCGCAGTCGGGGGAGCCGGGAGAGCAGCAGGTTGATCTTCAGTTGCGAGCCTTCGGGCTTGGCCACGACCGGCCGGCCACGCAGCGCGTCGAGCGTCGCGGGCGCGACGTTGGCGAGCACGTACGAGCAGTCGACGGATCGCTCTCCGTCACCGCCGAGCCAGGTCACCGAGCCGCGCTTGCCGTCGGCTTCCACCGAGGTCACAGCGGCGTCGACGACCAGCGAGGCGCCTGCCTGGCGGGCTGCCTTGGCGAGGGCGTCGGTGACCGCGCCCATGCCGCCGACGGGCACCCGCCACTCGCCGGTGCCGTTGCCGATCAGGTGGTAGAGGAAGCAGCGGTTCTGGATCAGCGACTCGTCGTGCAGCCCGGCGAAGGTGCCGATGACCGAGTCGGTCGCCACCACGCCTCGTACGGTGTCGTCCTTGAACCGGCGCTCCACGACCTCACCGAACGGCCGCTCGACCAGTTCCTCCCACAGCACTGGGTCTACTTGCTTGCGGATCGCCGCGACGGTGGTGAGTGGCTCTAGCAGAGTAGGCGCGACCACACTCGCCAACGAGGCGACGGAGTCGTAGAAGGACGTCCAGGCCCCGTACTCCGAGTCGCTGCCGGTCAGCGCCCTGAACGACTCCCGCGTCGCCGCACCCTCGGGCCGCTCGACCATGAGCCCCAGGTCGCGCCCGTCCCGGCGTACCGGGGTGTACGACGCTACTGAGCGCGAGCGGAGCTCCAGCGACAGGCCCAGGTCGGCGACGATCTTGTCGGGCAGCAGGCTGACCAAGTACGAGTACCGGGAGAGCCGGGCGTCGACACCCGGGAACACCTGCTGGCTGACCGCTGCGCCACCCGTGTGCGCCTGCTGCTCCAGCACGAGCGTGCTCAGCCCGGCGCCGGCCAGGTAGGAAGCCGCGACGAGGCCGTTGTGGCCACCGCCGACGATGACGACGTCGTAGAAGTCCCTCATCAGACCGGCCAATCCAGTTCGCGGTACGCGGCGTCCCAGAACATCCACTCGTACCTGGTGGTCGTGGCGAAGTGCCGGTGGCAACGCTCGCGTTCACCCGGGCCCACCTCGGCGCCGAGCCGGTCAGTCACCGCCAGCACCGACTCTACGACGGCATCGAACTCTTCGGACCCGTACGCCGCGATCCACTCCGCGTACACGGGGTCCGGCGAGGAGTGCTTGAGCAGTTCGCGGCCCACGTCGCGGTAGATCCAGTAGCAGGGCAGCACCGTCGCCACTGCCTCGGCGTACGTCCCGGTGGCGCAGACGGCAGTCAGATAAGACATGTACGCCGTTGTGGTGGGCCCGGAGCCGATGGAGTCGACGTCGGCGGAGGTGAGGTCCAGTGAGCCCAGCAGCGAGCTGTGCAGTTCCCGCTCGACCTCGATCGCGTCGGCCGCGTGCCGGGCGAACATGCTGACCGCGTCTTCGTCCACGGCCCGGGCGGCGACCAGCGCGAGAGCGCGGGAGTAGGAGCGCAGGTAGTGGCTGTCCTGGACGATGAAGTAGCGGAACGCGTCGCGACTCAGCGTCCCGTCGGTCAGCCCCGTGATGAAGGGGTGCTGGACGATCTCGGCGTACACCTTGGCGGCGCCGGACTCCCACAGCTCCTCGGAAAACGTCATCCCCAGCTCCTCCTGCTCGACTGCGACCGACCCTAGCCGCCGGAGTCCGGGCTGACACACGACGAAGATCACCTGGCGGCCTTACCCTGGCGCCATGACGATGCAGGGGGAGAGCCTGAGCAGCGCCGCGGCGGCTGCCGGCACCGGTACGGACCAGGACGCCGGCCGCGACCTGATGCCGCCGGACACCCCGCTGCTGGCGCGGATCCGCGCGTCGGTGATCGGTGACGACCAGGTGATGCCGGGTCCGTACGGCCCGCGCCGGGTCACGTACGCCGACTACACCGCGTCCGGCCGGGCGCTCGGTTTCCTCGAGGACTTCATCCGCGAGGAGGTGCTGCCGCGGTACGCGAACACCCACACCGAGTCCAGCGGCACCGGCCTGCAGACCACCCGGTTGCGCGAGGACGCGCGCAAGATCATCCACGACAGCGTCGGCGGGGACGACGAGACCGCGGTGATCTTCTGCGGCTCCGGCGCGACCGGCGCGATCGACAAGCTGATCGGCGTCCTCGGCCTGCGGATCCCGGCCCAGCTCGACGACGAGTACCGGCTGACCGAGCAGATCCCGCTCGAGCAGCGGCCGGTGGTCTTCATCGGCCCGTACGAGCACCACTCGAACGAGCTGCCCTGGCGCGAATCGATCGCCGACGTGGTGGTGATCGGCCAGGACGGCGACGGGCACATCGACATCCCGCTGCTGGAGAGCAAGCTGCTCGAGTACGCCGATCGCCCGCTCAAGATCGGTTCGTTCTCGGCCGCCAGCAACGTCACCGGCATCGTCAGCAACACCCACCGCGTCTCGGCTCTCCTGCACCGGCACGGCGCGCTGTCGTTCTGGGACTTCGCCGCCGCCGCGCCGTACATCGAGATCGACATGTACGGCGGCCGCGACGCGGATCCGCTGGCCTACAAGGACGCGATCTTCCTCAGCCCGCACAAGTTCATCGGCGGCCCCGGTACGCCGGGGGTGCTGGTGGCCCGCCGCGAACTGCTGCGCAACCGCGTTCCCGACGTACCGGGTGGTGGCACGGTCGCGTTCGTGAACCCGACGGGACACCGCTATCTCGAGGACCCGGTCCACCGGGAGGAGGGTGGCACCCCCGCGATCATCGAGTCGATCCGGGCCGGCCTGGTCTTCCAGCTCAAGCAGAAGGTCGGCATCGAGGTGATCCGCGCCCACGAGGACGCCTACCTGCGGCGCGCGGTGGAGGCCTGGCGCGACGAACCGGGCCTGCAGATCCTGGGCAACCTGGACGCCGAACGCCTGTCGATCGTGTCGTTCGTGGTGAAGGCGCCCTCAGGCCGCTACCTGCACCACAACTACGTGGTGGCCCTGCTGAACGACCTGTTCGGCATCCAGTCCCGTGGCGGCTGTTCCTGTGCGGGCCCCTACGGCCACACGCTGCTCGACATCGATCTGGCCCGCTCCGCCGAGTTCGCCGAGGAGATCGTGCACGGCTGTGAGGGCATCAAGCCCGGCTGGGTGCGCGTCAACTTCAACTACTTCATCTCCGAAGCGGTCTTCGAGTACGTCGTGGAAGCGGTCAAGCTGGTGGCCCAGGAGGGCTGGCGGCTTCTCGGGGACTACCGGTTCGACCCCGCGAGCGGTCTCTGGAAGCACTACCGGGGACCGGTCGAGCCGCCGATGCGTCTGTCGCAGGTCGGCTACGACGCCGATGGCAAACTCCGCTACCCCCGCCACGACGACACCGCCCCGGAGGAAGCTCTGGTGGGCTACCTGGTGGAGGCGCGCGAACTGCTGGCGGCCTGCCACCACGCGCACTCCGACCCCGAGGCGACGGTGAACGAGGAGTTCGACCACCTCAGGTGGTTCGACCTCCCGTCGAGCTGCATCACGAAGTAGCTGCGCGCAGAGCCTCTTCGTACTGACCGCTTTCGCCCACCGTCCAGGGCACCCCGTTGAGCAGCAACGTCCGCTTGCCCACGGGTGCTTTGGTGACCGCGAGCACCGGCTCCGCCTTCAACTTGCACCCACCGCGATACCTCCGCTGGGTCACCCGGACGTCAACCGCTCCAGGACCCTCGGCGTACGTGATCGCCTGAGGCTTCTGCGCACACCCGGTAGGCGTGGCGACAATCAGCACCAGCGCCCGCGGATTCCCCTCCACGACCTGCACTTCCATCACCCCGGCAGCCGTAGGCCGAACCACCCGCTGAGCAGGCGAAGGCGAAGCACTCGGACTGGCAACCGCCTCCGGAACACTCACCGGCGCCTCTTCGGCACCAGAAGACCCGAACACCTTCGCCAGCACGAACACCCCGAACGAGAGCACCCCCACCAGAAAAGTCACCAGAACAGCAACCCCGTACCCGAACCACACAGACCCCGACGCTTTCACCCGAAAGATCCTCGCAGCCCGGCAACCTCAAACCAACAAGACCCGCCACAGCCCAGACAGACGCAAGAGAAAACCGGCAAGCGACTCACAGCGAAGGTGAGCGACCCACCCAACTCAACCACCGACAGGGGGGTGTGGGTGGCGAAGCCCCCACTCGCGCCGAAGGCGCACAAAATGCCGAAGGCGACCCGCTCCGCGTTTTCCGCGGACACAGATCGCCTTCGACGCCGGGTGAGTAACGGGACTTGAACCCGCGGCCCCCTGGACCACAACCAGGTGCTCTACCAGCTGAGCTATACCCACCATGTTCTACCGCCTCGATCAGCGCGGCTCGGCAATCATAGCGATGAAGGTCAGATACCTGAAATCGGGGCGCTGACCAGGTGCGCGGCGGCCTTCGCGGTGTCGGTGTCGGGGCCGGGCTGGGGCACGAAGACGGTCTGCCGGTAGTAGCGCAGTTCGGCGATCGACTCGGTGATGTCGGCCAGTGCGCGGTGGTTGCCGTTCTTGGCGGGGGTGGCGTAGTAGACCCTCGGGTACCAGCGGCGGACGAGTTCCTTGATCGAGCTGACGTCGACGTTGCGGTAGTGCAGGTGGGACTCGACCCTGGGCATGTCGCGGACCAGGAAGGTGCGGTCGGTGCCGACCGAGTTGCCGGCCAGGGCGGCCTTGCGCGGGTCCTTGACGTAGCCGGCGATGAAGTCGAGCACCTGCTGCTCGGCGTCGGCGAGCGCGATGCCGTTGGGCAGCTCGTCGAGCAGCCCGGAGCCGGTGTGCATGTCGCGGACGAAGTCACCCATCTGCTCCAGGGCGGCCGCGGGCGGCGCGATCACCAGGTCGATGCCGTCGCCGAGCACGTTCAGCTCGTAGTCGGTGACGAGCACAGCGACCTCGATCAGGGCATCCTTTTCGAGATCGAGTCCGGTCATCTCACAGTCGATCCACACCAGCCGGTCGTTCATGGGCACCCACCTTACGGCGACACGCCGACCCGGTGGCGGCCGGTAGCGTCAACGCCGGGCGTGGCGCCGATCGGACGGCGTACCGTTTGCCTCGCGCAACGGGTCGGCCGGGGGCGGCGTACCGGGTGGAAGTGCCGGTGAGATCGGAGCGGCACTGTTGCGGCGTCACTACCCACAGTGCTGTCCTGTCCAGGTAGCCGGCATCGGGTGCGGCGCGTACCGGGGGAGGAAGGTGTGGCTATGGAGGGGACCGTCGCGCGACCGCGGCTGACCGAGCTGCTGGGCGAGGGCGTCCGGCGACGCCTGCTGACGGTGGTGGCCGATGCCGGGTTCGGCAAGTCCACTCTGCTCGGCTCCTGGGCCGCCGAGCGCCCCTGCGCCTGGTACACGGTCCGCGCTGAGGACCGCTCGCTCGCCGCGATGGTCACCGGCCTGGTCGAGGCACTGCGGCGCCAGGTGCCTGCGCTGTCCGCAGTGCTCGCTGCTGAGCTGCAAGGCCCGCGTGGTCCGGACGCCGATGCCGAGCAGGCCACCAGAGCTCTCGCGTACGCCGCTCTACTGGCCGACGCACTCGAGCAGAACCTCAGCGGTGACCTGGTGCTCGTGCTGGACGACCTGCACGAGCTCAACCCTGGTGACCCCGCCACGAAGCTGATCGAGTGCCTGGTACGAGTCGCGCCGCCGTCCCTGCATCTGGTGATCGCGTCTCGCACCCCGATGCCCTTCGGCATCGACAGGCTTCGCGGCCGGGGGCAGGTGCTGGAGATCGACGCGACCGCGCTGGCCTTCACCGTGCAGGAGACGCTCGCCGTACTGGATGTAGTACTGGGTGAGGGGTCCGAGGAGCTTGCCGGGCCGCTGCAGGCCGCAGTACAGGGGTGGCCTGCTGCAGTGCGGCTTGCTGTCGAGGCGCTGCGGACAGTACCGGCCTCTGAGCGGCAGGGCAGGTTGCGGAGAGCCGTGCGGTCGGATGGCCCGCTCTACGACTATCTGGCCGAAGAGGTCTTCTCTGCAGAGCCTCCCGCCGTACGGCGATTGGTTGCTGCCGTTGCTGTCCTGCCCAGGTTCAGTGCCGAGCTCTGCCAGGCGGTGGGGCTGACCGAGACCGCGGAAACCCTGCAGCAGTTGCGTACCAGAGGCCTACTCGTCTCGGCCGGCGAGGTGGACGGCTACGAACTCAACCCGCTCGTCCGCGACTTCGCCATCGATCGGCTGTCCCGAGATGAGGTCGGGATGGCCGAGCTGACTCTGCAGGCGGGCCAGTGGTTCGAGTCGGTCGGGGACCAGCGAGACGCCTTGGCCTGCTACCAGGCGGTGGATCCGGCTCATGTCGCCCGGATGCTCACCGAACGCGGGCATGCGATGGTGAGCGGCGGCATGGCCGAGACCGTGGTCGTAGCCGTCACTTCGCTGCCGGACGAGCTACGAGACGTCGCGATGGACCAACTGGAAGGCGAAGCCCGGCAGGTGCTCGGCGACTGGCAGGGTGCGGAGAAGTGCTTCGACCGCATCATCGAGCCCGACGGCGAGATCCCGGTCGGGATCGCCTGGCGGCTGGGTTTGATCCATCACCTGCGCGGCCGGACCGACGTCGCGGTCGCCATGTACCGGCGGGGGCGGATCGATGGACAGTACCCCGCTGACGAGGCGCTGTTGCAGGCTTGGTGGGCGGGCGCGCACTGGCTGCGTGGCGAGTTCGACGAGTGCCGGGAGCTGATTGCGGGCGCCGAGGTGTCCGCCCGGGTGTCAGGTGACGACCGCGCTCTTGCGATCGTCCACACGGTGCTGGCGATGCTGGCCGCGGTCGACAGCGACCCACGCGGCAATGCATCGCACTACCTGCGCGCGCTGGAGCATGCGGAAAGAGCAGGCGACCTCCTGCAGTCGATCCGGATCAGGGTCAACCGGGCCTCGCACCACATCGCCGAGGGTGACTACTCTCGCGGCCTGGCCGAGCTGGAGATCGCACTAGAACTGGCGGACCGTGCAGGCTTCGCGGTGTTCCGTGCGCTGGCGCTGAACAACCGCGGCGAGGCACTGCTTCGCCTAGGTCGCCTGGACGAGGCGATCGGTGAGCTGGAGGCGTCGCGGGCGCTCTACCAGAAGCTGGAGTCGAAACGGGTGGCACAGCCACTCGCAGTACTAGGGGAGGTCTACCGCGAGCGCGGTGATCGGGCGATGGCCAGGGCTTGCTATGAGGAAGCCATCGCCATGGCAGACGACACCAAGGACATGCAGTCGCTGGTCCCGTCACTGGCCGGCCTTGCCAGAGTCCTTGCGGTGGAGGAGCCGGAGCGAGCTGCGGAGCTTGCGGAGATCGCCAGGCAGGCAGTGGCCTACGGACCGGTTCCTGGACTCTCGGGTGCTCTAGTGGCGCTGGGCTGGGTGACCCTGCATGCAGGGAACAAGGTGGACGCAGCGGCCGCGGCAGAGGAGTCCGCTGCACTCTGCCGTCGCCGCCGCGACCGGGCAGGCCTGGCAGACGCGCTGGAGCTGCTTGCGGCTGCAGAGGGCGGCGAGGTGCTGCACGAAGTACTGAACATCCGGCATGAGCTGGGTGATCCGTTGGGGCAGGCGCGGGCCGAGTTGATGCTCGCCGAGCGTACGCAAGGTGCTGAGGGGCGCGAGCTTGCCTTGAGGGCTCACCAGCAGTTCCTGGCCGCGGGGGCGACGCGGTACGCCGCAGCCGCCCTGGCCGCCAGCCAGCAGACAGGGCCGGCGCCGGTGCGTATCGAGTGCCTGGGCGGCTTCCGGGTACTGCGGGACGGCAAAGCGGTCCAGCTGGGGGAGTGGCCCTCCAAGAAGGCTCGCGACCTCCTCAAGATTCTGGTCGCCCGCCGCTGCCGTCCGGTCGCGCGAGTGCAGCTCCTGGACCTGCTCTGGCCCGACCAGGGTGAATCAGTCGCTTCACCCAGACTCTCGGTCGCCCTGTCGACCGTCCGCTCGGTGCTGGACCCGGAGAAGCGATTCCCGGCCGACCGCTTCGTCGGCGCCGACCGCGCCACCATCTGGCTGGACGGCGACCAGGCCTCCGTCGACGTCGAGGGCTTCCTCCGCGACGCGCGTGCCGGGCTGGACGGGAACAGCATGCCGCTGCTGCGCGCGGCAGAGGCGGCGTACAGCGGGGACTTCCTGGAAGAGGACGTGTACGCCGACTGGGCGGCCGGCATGCGGGAAGAGGCCAGGGCGCTCTACGTCCGAGTGGCACGGGTCCTTGCCGAGCGCGGCAAGGACGACCCCGATGCGACTGCCGGGTACCTGTTGCGGATCCTCCAGCGCGACCAGTACGACGAACGCGCGCACCTGGGCCTGGTGACCGCCTTCCAGGCCAGTGGCGCTCATGGTGAGGCCAGGCGGGCCTACCGCACCTACATCCAGCGGATGGCCGAGCTGGAGGTCGAGCCGGCGCCGTACCCGGCGGTGCCGGCCAGGGTCTGAGACTTGACCGAGACAGCTCTTTAAGGCTGTCTGAAGGTTGCCCAGCACTCTCATGGCATGGCAGCTCCGGTACACAACGCGGACGTGACCTGCGAGTTCGGGGTCGCAGGCGACGGCGGGCACGGCTTCCACTCGGGCCGTGACTACCGTGCCGCAGCCGGTACGCCGATCAGGGCCACTATGGCCGGGGTCGTCGTCCGGGTGTCGGCGGAGCAGGTGGTGGTCGAGTCCAATGCCATCTGGCACCTCTACGACCACCTGGCCGGGCCGGAGGTGCGTCAGGGCGACACGGTGGAGACAGGGGATCGCCTTGGCGCGGCTGCCGGGCCGCATCTGCACTACGAGGAGCGCGTCACGCCGTACGGGGTCGGTGATCAGCGGAGCCCGTTGTTCGACCTGCACCCGAACGCGCGCCGTCATGGATAGCGGACAGGTGGCGTCGGGCGGGCCGGCAGTGGAGGGAGCTGCCGAGCCGCTCGCCGCTACCTTGAACAGATGATCGCGACCAGCTTCAGTACCGAGCGGCTCACTCTGCTGCCACTACGAGTCGAGTACGCCGATGCGATGGCGGAGGTGCTCGCTGACCCGGGGCTCTATACCTTCACCGGTGACGAGCCGCCGACGGCCGCGGCTCTGGCGGAGCGCTACCGGCGGCAAGTGGCCGGTCCGGGGCGCCCGGGGGAGACGTGGCTCAACTGGGTGATCAGCATCACGCAGTACGACGTACTGGCGGGGTACGTCCAGGCCACTGTGATCGGTGACGAGGCGGAGATCGCCTGGGTGCTGGGGACGGCCTGGCAGGGGCAGGGCATGGCCAAAGAGGCGGCCGTCGGCCTGGTCGGCTGGCTCGAGGCTCACGGGGCGCAGCGGATCATCGCGCATGTCCATCCCGGCCATGCGGCGTCAGCCGCCGTCGCGGCCGCCGCGGGACTCCGCGAGACGGACGAGGTGAACGACGGCGAGAACCAGTGGGTCCGGTAAAAAGAACAAGCCCGGCCGAGAACGGCCGGGCTTGCTCAAGCGGTGGTTCAGACCGGGCGGACGTTCTCCGCCTGCGGGCCCTTGGGGCCCTGGGTCAGGTCGAACTCGACCTTCTGGTTCTCATCGAGCGAACGGTAGCCGTCCGCCGCGATCGCCGAGTAGTGCACGAAGACGTCGGCGCCGCCGCCGTCCTGAGAAATGAAGCCGAAGCCCTTTTCACCGTTGAACCACTTCACTGTTCCGCTGGCCATGATCTGCTCCTTGTGTGGGGCGGGTAACAGGTCCCGACGGTCGCCGGTCCCCTGGTTGCCGAACGAGCCCTCCCACACCGGACCGAGGCCCAGAAATGAGAAAACGCCCTGCGGATCACAAATCCGCGGGCGTTTCAAAAACGAACGGGGAACTGCAAAACTGCAACCGCCGGAAACGGTAGCACATTGGCGCGGCCCGCACCCAGTAAGACCAGCCGGTAATTCGCCGCGCGCCGCGACCGCCTCGAAGTCGTCCGCCTGGGCCGCCCCGTGTGGCCACGACGTCCCTGCTGGTCAGCCGGTCCGGTGCTCGCCGGTGACCTCATCGGGCGTGCCTATCAAGCGATCGAAAATGTGATCTACATCATGCATTGACCCGTAAAATTGCTCAGCCTACTGTATGCGGTATACCAAGCAACTCTGGCCCACACGACAGGAGGACCAGCGGATGAAGGTGGCTGTTCTCGGCGCCGGCGCGATCGGTGCCTATGTCGGCGCGGCCCTGCACCGCGGCGGGACCGAGGTGCATCTAGTTGCCCGGGGCCCGCATCTGCAGGCGATCCGGGCCGGTGGGGTGAAGGTGCTGAGTCCACGGGGTGACTGGGTGGCTCGTACTCCGGCGACCGGCGACCCTGCCGAGATCGGGCCGGTCGACGTCGTGTTCCTGGGGCTGAAGGCGAACTCGTACGCCTCCTGTGGCCCGTTGATCCAGCCGCTGCTGCACGCCGGGACGGCTGTGGTGGCCGCGCAGAACGGCATCCCCTGGTGGTACTTCCACGGGCTCCCGGGCCCGTACGAGGGGCGCCGGATCGAGTCGGTGGATCCCGGCGGTGAGGTCACCCGGGTGCTTTCGCTCGACCGCGCGATCGGTTGCGTCGTCTACTGCTCGACCGAGCTGGAGAGTCCGGGTCTGGTCAGGCATCTGGAGGGCACCCGGTTCTCGATCGGTGAGCCGGCCGGTGGCCGCTCGGACCGGTGCGTGGAGTTCAGCGAGGCGATGATCGCCGGCGGGCTGAAGTGCCCGGTCGAGGAGGACCTGCGCGACGACATCTGGATCAAACTGCTCGGCAACGCCGCCTTCAACCCGATCAGTGCGCTGGCCCGGGCGACGATGGTGGAGATCGCCCGGCACCAGGGCACCCGGGCGATGATCCGGCTGATGATGGAGGAGACGCTGGCAATCGCGGCCGCGGTCGGTTCGACGCCGGACATCTCGGTGGACAAGCGGATCGACGGCGCCGAGCGGGTCGGCGACCACAAGACCTCGATGCTGCAGGACCTGGAGAAGGACAAGCCGCTGGAACTGGACGTGATCCTGGCCGCGGTGGTGGAGCTGGCCGACCTGACCGGCACGCAGGCGCCGACCCTGCGCGCGGTACACGCGGTGGCGGACCTGTTGTCGACGAAGATCGGCGCGGTCCCGGCCGGCACGAGATAGTCGCTCTGGAGCCTCAGAGAGCCAGAGTGAGGAAACGCATCTCCCGTCGGCCGGGACGCCGACCTACAGCTCCACCGGGCCGAGCGAAGGGCCGGCCGTAAAGTGCGCGGTCCGGTCGGCCATGGTGTCGAGTTCCAGCACCACCAGTTCGTTGTGCCCCGGCCGGACGACGGGCCCTGGAACGTACAGCGTGTGTTGCGGACCCCGATGCCAGTAGCGACCCAGGCAGAAGCCGTTCACCCAGGCGAAACCCTTGCCCCAGGCGTCCGTCCGGAGGAAGTGGTCGACCGGCCCGTCGGCCTCGAAGGTGGCTCGCCAGGCCGTCGGTCCCGGAGTGGGCCCAGCCTGCCCGGCACCGGACTCCCACAGGCCAGGAACGGTATCGAGCTCGACCACGCAGGTCGACCAGTCGGTGAGTGGGTGCGAGTCGAGCGTGACCTCGCCCACCAGCCCCTTGGCCTCGCCGATGCGCGGTCCGTAGTTGACCCGGCCCTGGTCCTCGACGACCAGTTCAAGCCGGCCACGTCCGGACGGCAACAGGATGGCCCGATCGTGGTTCTCACGTTCGAGTACGCCGACCGGATGCCCGTCGAGATAGACCTGGGCCCGGTCCCTGATCTCGCCGACGTCGAGCAGAGCAGGTCCGTCGACCGCGATCTCGGTCCGGTAGATCGCGAGCTGGGCGCCCAACTGGTCAAGGGTCGGAAGTGACGTGTGCCGGGTCCACTCGCCCTCGACGGGAACAGGATCGGTCAGTGGCACCGAGAACGCCGGAGCCGGGGTGACCGGCTCGACCGTCAGCGGTGGCACCGGCGCATAGCGCGAGATGACCTCCCGGAAGGCGTGGTACTTCGCGGTGAAGTTCCCCGCCTCGTCCAGCGGAGCGTCGTAGTCGTACGACGTGACCGTCGGCCGGTAGACCCCCTTGTCGTTGGCCCCGTTGGTCAGGCCGAAGTTCGTGCCACCGTGGAACATGTAGACGTTCACCGAAGCGCCCGCCGCCAGCAACGCGTCCAGCTCCGCCGCCGCGTCGTCGACCGACGTGGTGTGGTGCGGACCGCCCCAGTGGTCGAACCAGCCGTCCCAGAACTCCATGCACATCAGCGGTCCCGACGGCTGATGAGCGCGCAGGGTCTGCAGTCGCTCCGCACTCCGCGACCCGAACGACGCGGTCCGCAGTACGCCGTCCAGCCCGCCGGCCGCGAGCATGTCGTCCACCGGCTGGTCCACGGTCACCAGGGGCACCGTGATCCCCGCCCTGCCGATCAGGTCGGCCAGCGCCTTCAGATACACCTGGTCGTCGCCGAAGGCGCCGTACTCGTTCTCCACCTGAACGAGCAGCACTGGTCCGCCCTGGTGGATCTGCAGCGGCGCCACGATTCGCAGTACCTGCTGGAGGTACTCCTCGATCGCCGCCATGAACCGCTTCTCGTGCCGGCGGACCCCCGCGCCCGGCTCCCGGAAGAGCCAGGCGGGGAGGCCGCCGTTGTCCCACTCCGCGCAGATGTAGGGCCCCGGCCGGACGATCGCGTGCAGGCCGGCGTCGGCCACCAGCCGCAGGAACCGCTCGAGATCGAGGATCCCCTCGGTGTCGAAGACGCCGGGCCGGGGACTGTGGGCGTTCCACGGCACGTACGTCTCGATGGTGTTGAGCCCCATCAGGCGAGCCTTCTCGATCCGGTCCGCCCAGCTGTCCGGGTGGACCCGGAAGTAGTGCAGGGCACCGGACAGGATCCGGTACGGCGCGCCGTCGAGGAGGAAATCGGCCTCACCGAGCGTGAAGTCGGACATGTATCCCTTTCTGGATCACACAGTCGCGGCGAACCGGTCAGCCGTTGGTCTGGAAGCCCTGCTGGTTGCCGTAGCCGACCAGCGCGTCCTGCCAGGCCTTCAGACCCGGTTCGAGCTCGGACTTCGCCTGGTACTGCTTGCCCACCGTGTCGCCGAAGATGCTGTTGGCGTACAGCTGGAACGGCAGGTAGCTCCAGTCCTTGACGACGTTGCCGGCCGCGCCGGTGAGCACCTGGTTGATCTGCTGACCACCGAAGTACGCGCTCGGCTTGTCGACGAAGGTGGGGTCCTTGAGGTCGGCCGTGGTCGACGGGAACCCGCCGCTGGCCAGGAACGGCTTGACGCCGTTGCCGTGGTTGAGCCACTGGACGAAACCGGCCGCCAGCGCGGGATTCGCGCTCTGCTTGAGGACCGACTGGGTGCCGCCGCCGTTCTCCGCGGTAGCGGGCTGTCCGTCGTACGTCGGCAGCGGGGCGACCCGCCACTTGCCCGCGCCGGGCTTGACCGACGACTCGAGCACACCGGGCATCCACGCACCGACCGCGAGCGTCGCGATGGTGCCGTCGCCGAGTGCCTTGAACCACTCGTCCGACCAGCCCGGGATGCCGGCCACCAGGCCACCGGTGACGAGCTGGTCCCAGACCCCGGTCCACTTCTTCGCCCCGGCGTCGTCGGCCAGGTTGATGGTGACGTTCTTGCCGTCGGTCCTGAACGGCTTGCCACCGGCCTGCCAGATCATGCTGGTGGCGAACCCGGCGTCACCGGTGTCGTTGGTGATGAACTTCTTCGGGTCGGCGGCGTGCAGCTTCTTGCCGGCCGCGACGTACTCGTCCCAGGTCTTCGGTACGGTCAGCGCGTACTTGTCGAAGACCTCCTTGTTGTAGAACAACGCCATCGGGCCGGAGTCCTGGGGAAGACCGTAGAGGCCCTCGCCGGCGTGCACGGCAGTCCAGGTCGACGGGGTGTAGGCGGACTCGAAGCTGTCGAAGCCGTACTGCCGCAGGTCCACCAGCGAACCCGGCAGTGCGAACTGCGGCAGCGCCTGGTACTCGATCTGCGCGACGTCCGGTGCGCCCGAGCCGGCCTTGATGGCGTTCTGCAGCTTGGTGTAGTGGTCGTTGCCGGTCCCGGCGTTGACGTAGTTCACCTTGACGTTCGGGTACTCCTTCTCGAACGCCTTCACCTGGGCCTCGGCCGACGGCGTCCAGCTCCAGTAGGTGAGGGTGCCGCCCTTCTCGAGCGCCGCCTTGACGGCGTCCGGCGAGGCGGCCGGCTGGGTGCCGCCGTCCGAGGTGTCCGATCCGCCGCAGGCGGCGAGCAGGGCCGAGGCGGTCGCGATGGCCGCGGTGGTGACGACGACGCGACGCAGGCCGCGCCGATGACTGGTCTTCATGGTGTTTCCCTTCACTGTTCCCACTGCTGGTTGCTTTGGCCGTTGCAGGCCGAGACGGTGACCGCACTGCCGTTTGCGGTACCGGCCGCTGCGAGACAGAAGCCGGGCCGGGCGACGCTGGTGATGGAGCGATCCGGCTGGAGCTCCCAGGCCTGGCCGGTGGACCCGGTACAGGTCTCGATGGTCGCCGGGCTGCCATCGGTCAGACACTTGTTGCCGTAGACCCGTAGTTCCTTCGCCGCCGTGTGGTTCCACGACTGGTTGCCACCGCCGTTGCAGTCCCACAGGTCGAGGGCGGTGCCGTCGGTGGTCGAGAAGCCCGGTACGTCGACGCAGCGGCCGCTCTCGACTCCTCGCAGTACGTCGCCCGGAGGTGCGGGCGGCAGGTCGTTGACCGGCTCCTTCTCGAGCAGGCCCCAGCCCCACTGCAGTTGGGCCAGACCGCTGGCGCTGTTGACCTCCAGATCACCTTCGCCGACCCGGGTGGTCAGCGAGTAGGCGTCGCCGTCGCGCAGACCCGGCCAGTAGACGATGCCCATCTTCTGCTCACGGGCGACCTGGGTCAGCGCACCGAAGTACGACGTGTAGACGTTGCCCTCGTGGTTGCCGTAGTTCAGGCCGGTCGTCATCGGCGAGCCGGCCTCGTCGATGATCGTGCGCCGGCCGTACTGGCCGATCCGCGGTCGCAGGTTGGCGAGCCACTCCGCCTCGGTGGTGGCGTCGTCCCAGAAGCCGTAGAAGTGCAACGACAGCAGCGTTCCCCTGAGTGCTGGTACGGCGCCGACGCCGGTCACGTTGTCGTTGTAGCCGGTGCCGGAGATGACCACCCGGCCACGCGGAACCCGATGGTGCCTGGCCAGCCAGGAGGTCGTGACGCCGACCCACTCGTCGAGCGAGTAGCCGAACGGCTCGTTCATCGGCTCGAAGTACACCTTGGGGTTCTTGCCGTACTTCTGCACCACCGTGTCCCACATGGCGGCGTAGGCAGCAGGGTCGTCGACGCGGCCGTCCTTGGCGTCGTCGGCCTCCCAGTAGCTGAGGATCACCTTGAAACCGTTGGCGGTGGAGGCGTCGATCGCGGCTTGGTACGAGCGCCACCAGGTGGTGCCGACGCTCGACGGGTTGATCGGCAGCCGAATGGTGTTGGCCTTCAGTTCCTTGCGGAACTCCCGCACGATGCCGGTCGACTTGCGGTAGGTGACGGCGTAGCTGTCCGCGGTACTGAGGCCGGACGGGACCACCTCGTCGGATGCGTAGTTGTCCCGGGGATCGGCCCAGTTCACCCCGCGGTACTCGCTCGTGTTCGAAGACGACGACTGCGGCGGCGACGGCGGCGAACTTGGCGGTGGTACTGCGGTGGCGGGGAGGGCGGCCACCAGGCCGGTCACCAGGACCAGCGTGGCAGCGGCGTTGCGCCGCGCCGCAGGTTTCGTCCACGTCTTCTTCATCGACTCTGCCCTTTCACTGTTTGACGCCACCCGCGGTCAGGCCGGACTGCCAGAACCGCTGGAGCAGGAGGAAGGCGACGACCAGCGGCACGATGGTCAGCAGTGAGCCGGTGATCACCAGGTTGTAGATCGGCCGCGCGCCCACTCCGGTCGCCTGGTTGCTCCACTGGGTGAGGCCGACGGTGAGCGGATAGAGATCCGGCTTGCTGAGCATGATCAGCGGCAGGAAGTAGTTGTTCCAGGTCGAGACCACCGCGAACAGCAACGTGGTCACGATGCCCGGAGCGAGCAGCCGCAGGGCGACGGTGAAGAAGATCCGGATCTCCCCGGCGCCGTCGATCCGGGCCGCTTCGAGCAGGTCGTAGGGCACCGCGTCGGAGGCGTAGACCCACATCAGGTAGAGGCCGAACGGGCTGACCAGCGACGGGATGATGATCGCCCAGACGGTGTTGGTCAGGCCGAGGTTGGAGAACATCAGGAACGTCGGTACGGCGAGCGCGGTACCGGGCACCGCGACGGCGCCCAGCAGGACGGCGAAGACCGCGCGCCGGCCGGCGAACTTGTACTTCGCCAGGCCGTAGCCGGCCGCCGTCGCGAGCAGTGTCGCGCCACCCGCGCCGACCACGACGTACAGCATCGTGTTGCCGAGCCAGCGCAGGAAGATGCCGCCGTCGTAGGTCAGCGTGTCCCGGATGTTGGCGAACAGCGCGAACCGGTCACCGAACCACAGACCGGGGCTGGCCAGCAGGTCCTCCTGGGTTTTGGTTGCGCTGAGCAACAACCAGACCAGCGGCACCAGCGTGTAGACCAGGTAGAGCACCATCAGGACGGTCAGCAGCGGTGACCGCCGCGGCCGCAGTGGCGACGTCGCCGTACTCACAGTGCCTCCCGGGAGCCGCGCAGCTGGACGACGTACGCGATGATCGCGGTGAGCACGCCCATCACGATCGCCACCGTCGCGGCGTAGTTGAACTGCTGACCCGCGAAGGACAGGTTGTAGGCGTACATGTTGGGTGTGTAGTAGGTGGTGATCACGTTGGGGGCGAGCGTGCGCAGGATGTTCGGCTCGTTGAAGAGCTGGAAGCTGCCGATGATCGAGAAGATGGTCGCGATCACGATCGCGCCGCGTAGGGCCGGCAGCTTCACCGCGCGGATCGTCCGCAGCGGTCCGGCGCCGTCGATCGCGGCCGCCTCGTAGAGCTCCTCGGGCACCGTGCGCAGGGCCGAGTAGAAGATCAGCATGTTGTAGCCGACGAACTCCCAGGTGACGATGTTCGCGATCGACGGGAGCATCCAGCGGCCGCTCAGCGGCTGGATCGCGGTGGTCCCGAGCAGCTCGTTGAGATCGGCGGCCAGACCGAAGTTGTTGCCGTAGATGAAGCCCCACATCAGCACGGCGACCACGCCCGGTACGGCGTACGGCAGGAAGATGACGATCCGGAAGAACCCCGCGGCGTGCAGCCGGGCGCTGTCGATCGCGAGCGCGGCCAGCAGGGCCAGGATCAGCATCACCGGCACCTGGACGGCGAGGAACAGCAGGACCCGCAGGAACGACTCCCACAGCTTCGAGTCCTGGATCGCCGCGGCGTAGTTGTCCAACCCGACGAAGACCGTGCCGCCGAAGAACGCCTGGTCGCGGAACAGGCTCAGGTAGATCGCGTAGCCGATCGGCGCCAGGAAGGTGAGCGCGAACACGACGAGGAACGGCCCGACGAAAAGCCATCCCTTGGTATCTCGGTGCATCGTCTCGAAGCCTCCGATGTTTACGTCAACATTTCTGGCGAGGAAGCTAACGTGTTTACGTCAACATGTCTATAGTTCAGCGGAGAGAGCCGAGGGGGGCACCGATGAGAGCGGACGAAACGCCGGTCCAGGCGCCGGTACGCCGACGCCGTGGGCCGTCGATGGCCGACGTCGCGCAACTGGCCGGCGTCTCCGGTCAGACGGTGTCGCGGGTCGCGAACGGCCGGGTCAACGTCGACGCGGACACCCGGGAGCGGGTGCTGGCCGCGATGCGCCAGGTCGGCTACCGGCCGAACAGCGCGGCCCGCGCGCTGCGCAACGGCCGGTTCCGCGGGATCGGCGTGATCGTCTTCGGCCTGTCGAGCTTCGGCAACACCCGTACCCTCGACGCGGTCGCGACCGCCGCGACGGCCAGCGGGTACGCCGTGAACCTGATCCCGGTGCCGGACGCCACCCAGAGCGCGTTGTCGGGCGCCTTCGACCGGCTCGGCGAGCAGGCGGTGGACGGGGTCATCATCCTGATCGAGGCGCACCGGCTCGACGAGGCTGACGTCCGGATGCCCGAGGGGATGCCGGTCGTGGTGATCGACTCGAACGCCGACCTGGACTACCCGGTGGTCGACACCGACCAGGCGCAGGGTGCCCGGCTGGCCGTCGAGCACCTGCTCGACCTCGGGCACCGGACGGTCTGGCACCTCGGCGGCCCCGAGGACTCGTACGCCGCCTCCCGCCGGCTGCGCTCGTGGCGCCAGACCCTGACCGACCGCGGCTGCACGGTGCCGCCGGTGTTGACCGGTGACTGGTCGGCCGGCTCCGGCTACGAGGCCGGCCGTGAGCTTGCCGCCAACCCGGACGTCACCGCGGTCTTCGCGGCCAACGACCAGATGGCACTCGGTCTGCTGCGCGCTCTGCACGAACGCGGCCGGGCGGTCCCCGGCGACGTCAGCGTGGTGGGCTTCGACGACATGGAGGAAGCCGCCCAGTTCTGGCCGCCGCTGACCACGATCCGGCAGTCCTTCGCCGAGGTCGCCCGTCGCAGTGTCGACGCCCTGATCGACGAGATCCAGGCGGGTGAGCACCACCACCAGCCCGTTGCCGTCGGCACCGAGCTGGTGGTGCGCGCCAGTACGGCGCCGCCGCGCGGGACGACGGCGGCGCGGCCGGGCTCCTAGGGCAGGTCTCCCGAGTGGACGAGAAGCTGGTCGAGCGCGTCCCGCATCAGCCGGGCCGCCTCGCTCGGCGTCCGGCCGACCTTCACGCCGACGGCCTCGAGCGCCTGCTGCTTGGCGACCGCCGTCCCGGATGAGCCGGAGACGATGGCGCCGGCATGACCCATCGTCTTGCCCTCGGGAGCGGTGAAGCCGGCGACGTACCCGATCACGGGCTTGGTGACGTACTGCGCGATGAAGGCCGCCGCGCGTTCCTCGGCGTCGCCGCCGATCTCGCCGATCAGCACGATCGCCTCGGTGTCCGGGTCGTCCTGGAACTCCCGCAACGCGTCGATGTGCGTCGTCCCGATGATCGGGTCGCCACCGATCCCGATCGCGGTGGTGAAGCCGTAGTCACGCAGCTCGTGCATCATCTGGTAGGTCAGCGTGCCGGACTTCGACACCAGCCCGATCCGGCCCGGACCGGCGATGTCGGCCGGAATGATGCCCGCGTTCGCCTGGCCGGGACTGATCAGGCCGGGGGAGTTGGGTCCGATGATCCGGGTGGTGCCGGACGCCCGCGCGTGCGCGAAGAACGCGGCGGTGTCGTGCACCGGCACGCCTTCGGTGATCACCACCACCAGCGCGATGCCGGCGTCGATCGCCTCGATCACCGCGGCCCTGGTGAACCGCGGCGGCACGAAGACGATCGACACGTCGGCTCCGGTCGCCCGCACCGCGTCCGCGCACGAGCCGTGGACCGGGATCGACCGCTTGGCGAAGTCGACCGACTGCCCGCCCTTGCCCGGCGTCACGCCGCCGACGATATTGGTGCCTGCGGCAAGCATCCGGGACGTGTGCTTCAGCCCTTCCGCCCCGGTCATGCCCTGCACGACGACCCTGCTGTTCCGGGTCAGGAAAATAGCCATCTTCGTGAACCTCCTCAGGCCTGCGCGGCCAGTTCGGCGGCGCGGTCCGCGGCGCCGTCCATGGTGTCGACCACCGTCACCAGTGGGTGGGCGGCCCGGGCGAGAATGCGCCGGCCCTCCGCCACGTTGTTGCCGTCCAGCCGGACCACGAGCGGCTTGCCGGCCTCGCTGCCGAGCAGTTCGAGCGCCTGCACGATGCCGTTCGCGACCGCGTCACAGGCGGTGATGCCGCCGAACACGTTCACGAACACGCTGCGCACCTGTGGGTCACCGAGGACGATGCTCAACCCGTTGCGCATCACCTCGGCGGAGGCGCCGCCGCCGAGGTCGAGGAAGTTGGCCGGCCGCACCCCGCCGTGCGCCTCACCGGCGTACGCGACGACGTCGAGGGTCGACATCACCAGTCCGGCACCGTTGCCGATGATGCCGACCGAGCCGTCGAGCTTGACGTAGTTCAGGCCCTTGGCCTGGGCCGCGGCCTCCAGTGGATCGGCGGCCGCGTGATCGGCGAAGGCCGCGTGGTCGGGGTGCCGGTACGCCGCGTTCTCGTCGAGCGTCACCTTGCCGTCCAGCGCCTCCAGCGAACCGTCACCGAGCTTCACCAGCGGATTGACCTCCACCAGGGATGCGTCCTCCTGGACGAACACCTCCCACAACGCCCGTACGACGGACGCCGCCTCGGCGGGGAAGCCCGCGGCGGCGACGATCTCGGCCGCCTTCGCCTCGTCGACGCCGACCGCCGGATCGATCGGCACCTTCGCGATCGCATCCGGGTCGCTGTGCGCGACCTCCTCGATCTCGACCCCGCCTTCGGTGCTCGCGATGCACAGGTAGTTGCGCTCGGCCCGGTCCACCACGAAGGACAGGTAGTACTCCTCGGCGATGTCCGCGGCCGGCGCGAGCAGCACCCGGCGGACGGTGTGGCCCTTGATGTCCATGCCGAGGATGTCGCCGGCCCGCGCGGTCGCCTCGGCGGCATCCGCGGCCAGCTTGACCCCACCGGCCTTGCCGCGGCCGCCGGCCTTGACCTGCGCCTTGACCACCACCCGGCCGCCCAGTTCCTCGGCCGCCGCGGCGGCGTCGGCCGCGTCCTCGACCACCCGGCCGAGGGTGACCGGCACCCCGTGCCGGGCGAAGAGTTCTTTGGCTTGGTACTCCATCAGATCCACGGAAGTCCTCCTCGGCATGAGCGGATGTGGCGACTGTATTCTGTATGCACTTCCATCACAAGGGTGGCCGAGCTCTGGACAGCGGCGACGGAGACAGGTACCAAAGGCTCATACGGTATGCAGTAGCCAAGGAGGCTCCGATGAAGCCACGGGATGTGCGTGACGTGTACGGCCGCCAGTACCGGGTCGGCGAGGACGCCCAGGAACTCACCGGCCACCCGAGGCGATGGCAGCTCTGGGCTGCCTGGGCCTGCATGGTGGCGATCAGCCCACTGCAGTACTCGTTCGGGTCGGCCGCGCTGGATCTTCAGGCCGGCCGGGGCTGGGGCGCGGTCCCGACGATGTGGTTGCTCGCTCTCTTCGTCGCTGCTCAGGCGCTGGTCGCGATTCCGGCCGCCTGGCTCCAGCGCGTACGCCGGGCCTCGCCGACCCAACTCGTCGTACTGGGTGGGGTGTTCGCCGCCGCTGGTCTGGCGACGTTGGCGCACTCGGCCAGCTATCTGGCGGTGGTGCTCGGCTACGCGTTGATCGGCGGCACCGGAGCCGGTCTCGTGTACGCCGCCTGCATCACGACCGCGGCCCGCTGGTTCCCCGACAAGCGGGTCGCCACGATCGGGTTCGTCACCGGCGGCTTCGCTGTCGGCGCCGTTCCGAGTATCGGCCTGCTGGCCTTCACCGACCACCGCCTCGTCTTCGATCTCGCGGCCGCGCTGGTGCTCCTGGTCGTGATGACGGCCGGCAGTGTGCTGAAGGATCCTCCCCGGCACTGGTGGCCGGCCGACCTCGACGCGCAGGCCTGGGCCGTGGACCGCAAGCTCAACCGCAGCATCCCGAACAACCTGCCCGCCGCCCGGCACTACCGCCCGGGCGAGGCGATGCGTACCGGTGCGCTGCCGATGATGTGGCTGACCCTCGCACTCTGCACAGCGCTGTCGTTGTTCGGTATCGCGTTCGTGGTCAGCTATGCGATCCAGGCGGGGCTGAGTCTCGCGGTGGCCGGCTTCGCGGCGGGAATGCTTGCTGCGGTCAACGGTCTCGGCCGGTCCTTCGCCGGTCACCTGTCGGACCGGTTCGGCCGCCGCCGGGTGCTGGCCGCCGTACTGATGATCGAAGGGCTCGCCCACGTCGGACTGGTACTGGCGGGCGAGTCCGGCGCCGGGTGGGCGTTCGTGCTCTGCGCGATGTTCGCGGGCCTCGGCGGCGGCGCGTTCTACGCGATCATGGCCAATCTGGTGCTCGAGTTCTTCGGCGAGAACAGTCTGCTGCAGAACCAGGCGATCCTGTACTCCGCCAAGGCGGCCGGTGGTCTGGTCGGGATCGGCGTCACCGCCAGTGTGGTGGAGGCGTTCGGCTACCGCCCGGTCTTTCTCGGTGCGGGCGTGCTCGGTCTCGTCACCGCTCTGACCGTCCGCTTCCTGAAACAGCCGGGCCGGCCGTCGCTGACGGAAAGACGGCAACTGGGTACCCCGGTCGCCGGTACCGTCTCGTTGCAGGGCCGGCCGGGCGAGTGACCTACGGCCGGGTGGCGCGGCCCGAACCGTGTGTCCTGGAACTGGTCTCCAAGCTGGCGCGAGAGCCCTGGACGGATCGCCCGGCCTGCGTTCATCCGGTCCTCGGCTCGATCGCCCGGATGGTCCACGACCACAGCACGAAGGCCGGCCGGCGGAAGCTCCTGCCACTGGCGCCGGCCTTCCTCGGCACGGCCGAACCGGGGATCGACCGTTCGGCCCGGCTGGTGGCGCTTTGTGTGGCGACCGCGCGAACGGCGGCCACCGACCTCGGCCAAGGCGAGCGCGGGCGGTTGGCCAGAGCGCATCAGACCGCGCTCTTCCTGCTGAAATCCGCGCCCGCACCTGATGGTCCGGCGCGGTGGTGGTTGCCGGTGCTCGACCGGATCGCTCTGAGCGAGCCGTTGTACCGCAACTTCATCGCGCCAGAACACGCCGCCGAGGCCGTGGTCGTGGCTGCGCGTACTGCCGACGACATTCGGCTTCGTCACCTACTGAAGCAGTGTCTGCGGTTGCTCGATGCCAAGGACATGGACGTGCTGGACCCTCAGCCTCGCCTCGCCGCACCGAGGGTTCGCTAGAAGGTACTCCGGCCGGGCGCGCCGACGCCTTCGTGGTCGGCGTCGCCGGTGGCCCACAGGTGATGGTCGTACTCGTCGTCGGGGATGACGACGAGCTCTTGGCGTTGTGGAGCATGCAGCTGCTCCTCCAGTCGCCGCAGGTCCGTCGAGCACCGGGCGACGTCATCGACCAGGCGGAGTACGTCGAGGTGCGGGCCGAGCTGGTTCCGTAACCCCGCAAGGGCTTTCTCGAGGTTCCGGACCGCACGGCGGGTCTGGCGCAGTTCGTCCTGGATCGTCACGTCCACTCCCTGCCGAGCTCTGGACAACGGGTTCCGCGGTGCGATAAGACTACGACTACCACATACGGTATGCAATCTACAGGCTGACCTTCCCGAGCGGCCTTCCTCCGAGGAGATGACTGCACAGATGGCGCAAACAGTTTCCGAAAGCAATGCGGTGATCACCGAGCCGGCGCCGAGCACGGCGACGATCTCCGGCGGCCATCTGGTGGCCAAGGCCCTCAAGGCCGAAGGGATCGACGTGATCTTCACCCTCTGCGGAGGGCACATCATCGACATCTACGACGGCTGCGTCGACGAGGGCATCGCCGTCGTCGACGTCCGGCACGAGCAGGTCGCAGCGCACGCCGCCGACGGCTACGCCCGGATGACCGGCAAGCCGGGGTGTGCGGTCGTCACCGCCGGCCCCGGGACGACGGACGCCGTCACCGGAGTCGCCAACGCCTTCCGGGCGGAGAGCCCGATGCTGCTGATCGGCGGCCAGGGCGCCCTCAACCAGCACAAGATGGGCTCACTGCAGGACCTCCCGCACGTCGACATGATGACGCCGATCACCAAGTTCGCCGCCACCGTGCCGCACACCGCCCGGGTGGCCGACATGGTCTCGATGGCGTTCCGCGAGTGCTACAACGGCGCTCCCGGTCCGTCCTTCCTGGAGATCCCGCGCGACATCCTGGACAACTCCGTCCCGGTCGAGTCCGCGATCGTCCCCGAGACCGGCCGGTACCGCGGCTCGACCAAGAGCATCGGCGACCCGGCGAACGTCGAGGCGCTCGCCGATCTGCTGGCCCGCGCGGAGAAGCCCGTCGTCCTGCTCGGCACCCAGGTCTGGACCGCTCGCGGCAGTGACGCGGCGATCGACTTCGTCCGCAAGCTGAACATCCCGGCGTTCATGAACGGCTCGGCCCGCGGCACCCTGCCGCCCGGCGACCCGCACCACTTCCACCTGTCCCGGCGGTACGGCTTCGACAACGCCGACCTGATCCTGATCGTCGGTACGCCGTTCGACTTCCGGATGGGCTACGGCCGCCGGCTGCCGAAGGGCGCGACCGTGGTCCAGATCGACCTGGACTACCGCACCGTCGGCAAGAACCGCGACATCGATCTCGGCCTGGTCGGCGACCCGGGCGCGATCCTCGCGGCGGTCACGCAGGCTTCCTCCGGCCGGATCGCGAAGGCCGGTGACCGCAAGGCCTGGTTCAGCGAACTGCGGGCCGAAGAGGACGCGGCGTACCAGAAGCGGCTGCCGCGGCAGTTGTCGGACGCCAACCCGATCCACCCGCTGCGGCTGGCGCACGAGATCAACGAGTTCCTCACCGAGGACTCCATCTACATCGGTGACGGCGGCGACATCGTCACCTTCTCCGGTGGCGTGGTGCAGCCCAAGTCGCCCGGCCACTGGATGGACCCGGGACCGCTCGGCACCATCGGGGTCGGCATCCCGTTCGTGATGGCGGCGAAGTACGCCCGGCCGGACAAGGAGGTGGTCGCGCTGTTCGGTGACGGCGCCTTCTCGCTGACCGGCTGGGACTTCGAGACGCTGGTCCGGTTCAAGCTCCCGTTCGTCGGGGTGGTCGGCAACAACTCGTCGATGAACCAGATCCGCTACGGCCAGGAAGCGAAGTACGGGCAGGACCGGGGCCGGATCGGCAACACGCTCGGCGACGTCAAGTACGACCAGTTCGCCAAGATGCTCGGCGGCTACGGCGAAGAGGTCCGTGATCCCAAGGACATCGGGCCGGCCATGCAGCGGGCCCGCGAGTCCGGCCTGCCGTCGCTGATCAACGTGTGGGTCGATCCGGACGCCTACGCGCCCGGAACGATGAACCAGACCATGTACAAGTAGCGGAGGACCGTCATGCCCAAGGCCCTTGAAGGTGTTCGTGTACTCGACATGACGCACGTGCAGTCCGGACCGTCCTGCACCCAGATCCTGGCCTGGCTCGGCGCCGACGTGATCAAGCTGGAGGCGCCGACCGGAGACATCACCCGGCAGCAGTTGCGCGACCTGCCCGACGTCGACAGCCTCTACTTCACCATGCTGAACTGCAACAAGCGCAGCATCACGCTGAACATGAAGTCCGAGCGGGGCAAGGAGATCTTCACCGACCTGGTGAAGAACTCCGACATCCTGGTGGAGAACTTCGCCCCCGGCGCGATCGACCGGATGGGTTTCACCTGGGACCGGCTGCAGCTGATCAACCCGGAGCTGATCTACGCCTCGATCAAGGGCTTCGGCCCGGGCCGCTACGAGGACTTCAAGGCCTACGAGGTGGTCGCCCAGGCGATGGGCGGCGCGATGAGCACGACCGGTTTCGAGGACGGGCCGCCGACCGCCACCGGGGCTCAGATCGGTGACTCCGGGACCGGCATCCACCTGGTCGCCGGCATCCTCGCGGCCCTGTACCAGCGGACCGTCACCGGGAAGGGACAGCGGGTCAGCGTGGCGATGCAGGAGGCCGTGCTGAACCTGACCCGGGTCAAGCTGCGCGACCAGCAGCGGCTCGCGCACGGTCCGCTCAAGGAGTACCCGAACGACAACTTCGGTGACGAGGTACCGCGCTCCGGCAACGCCTCGGGCGGTGGACAGCCCGGCTGGGCCGTCCGGACCGCGCCCGGCGGGCCGAACGACTACATCTACGTGATCGTCCAGCCGCCCGGCTGGGCCCCGATCGCGCACCTGATCGGCAAACCCGAGTTGGCCGACGACCCGGACTGGAACAGCCCGGCGGCCCGGCTCGACAAGCTCGACAAGATGTTCGCGCTGATCGAGACCTGGACCGAGCAGCACACCAAGTTCGAGGTGATGGAGAAGCTGAACGCGCTGAACGTGCCGTGCGGCCCGATCCTGTCCACCCGGGAACTGATCGAGGACGAGACGCTGGCCGAACTCGGCGCGGTCGTCGAGGTGAAGCACCCGCAGCGCGGCACCTTCAAGACCGTCGGCTGCCCGATCAAGCTGTCCGACTCGCCGGTCCAGGTGGAGACCTCACCCGGTCTGGGCGAGCACAACTCCGCGATCTACGGCGGTCTCGGCATCGACACCGCGGAACTGGCGGAGCTCAAGGCCGCCGGCGTCGTCTGAACGCTGTCCACCCATCTGCTTCTGAGGAGCTTCAGGCATGACTTATGACAAGGCAGCTGTCCAGACCGTCCTCGATCAGGCGCTGGCGGAAGGCCGGACCTCGCTGAGCGCCCCCGAGGCCAAACTGGTCGCGGACGCCTACGGCATCCCGACCCCGGGAGAAGGGCTCGCCGCGACCGCCGAGGAGGCCGCCGGGCTGGCGGCCGAGATCGGCTTCCCGGTCGTGCTGAAGATCGTCTCGCCGGACATCCTGCACAAGACCGAGGCGGGTGGCGTGGTGGTCGGCGTCGACAGCGCGGAGGCGGCGGTGACGGCGTACGAGCGGATCGTCGCCAACGCCCGTGCCTACGACGCCTCCGCGCGGATCACCGGCGTACAGGTGCAGAAGATGCTGGTCACCGGTGGCGACGTCCAGGAGGTCATCGTCGGGTCGGTCACCGACGAGACCTTCGGCAAGATCGTCGCCTTCGGGCTCGGTGGGGTGCTGGTCGAGGTGCTGAAGGACGTCACCTTCCGGCTGGCGCCGACCTCGCCGGCCGAGGCCCGCTCGATGGTCGACGGGATCGGCGCGCACGAGATGCTCAACGGCGTGCGCGGCTCGAAGCCGGTGGACAAGGACGCGATCGCCGCGATCATCAGCAGACTGTCCGACCTGGTGGAGGACTTCCCGCAGTTCGCGGAGGTCGATCTCAACCCGGTGCTGGCCGGCCCGGACGGTGCCACCGCGGTGGACTTCCGGATCATCGTCGACGCCGAGGCCGGCAAACCGGTCGAGCGGTACAGCCAGGACGAGATCCTGACCGCGATGACCCGGATCATGAGGCCGCGGGCGGTGGCCGTGATCGGCGCCTCCAACGAGGACGGCAAGATCGGCAACTCGGTGATGAAGAACCTGGTCAACGGTGGGTACGCCGGCGACATCTACCCGATCAACCCCAAGGGTGGCGAGGTTCTCGGGCTGAAGGCGTTCCCGTCGATCACCGACGTGCCGGGCGACGTGGACGTGGCGGTGTTCGCCGTACCGGCCAAGTTCGTCGGCGGCGCGCTCGAGCAGTGCGGTGAGAAGGGCGTGGCCGGGGCCATCCTGATCCCGTCGGGCTTCGCCGAGACCGGTGAGCAGGAACTGCAGGACGAGGTCGTGGCGATCGCGCGCAAGCACGGCGTACGGATCCTGGGGCCGAACATCTACGGCTACTACTACCTGCCGGAGCAGCTCTGCGCCACCTTCTGTACGCCGTACGACGTGCAGGGCAGTGTCGCGCTGTCCTCGCAGAGCGGCGGGATCGGGATGGCGATCCTCGGCTTCAGCCGATCGAGCCGGATGGGTGTCTCCGCGATCGTTGGAGTAGGCAACAAGGCCGACATCGACGAGGATGACCTCCTCACGTTCTTCGAGACCGACGACAACACCAAGCTGATCGCCATGCATCTGGAAGATCTCAAGGACGGCCGCGCCTTCGCGGAGACGGCCGCGCGGGTGTCGAAGAAGAAGCCCGTGGTGGTGCTCAAGGCCGGCCGGACCAGTGCGGGCGCCAAGGCCGCTAGCTCGCATACGGGAGCGCTGGCCGGCAACGACAAGGTCTACGACGACATCCTGCGGCAGAGCGGGGTGGTTCGCGCGCCGGGCCTGAACGAGATGCTCCAGTACGCCCGGGGCATTCCGCTGCTGCCGACGCCGAAGGGCGAGAACGTCGTCATCATCACCGGCGCGGGCGGCTCGGGAGTCCTGCTCTCGGACGCCTGCGTCGACAACGGGCTGCAGCTGATGACGATCCCGCCGGACCTGGACGCGGCGTTCAGGAAGTTCATTCCGCCGTTCGGCGCGGCCGGCAACCCCGTCGACATCACCGGTGGCGAGCCGCCGGCGACATACCGCAACACGGTCGCGCTCGGACTCGAGGACGACCGGATCCATGCACTGATCCTGGGCTACTGGCACACGATCGTGACACCGCCGATGGTGTTCGCCGAGCTGGTCGCCGAGGTGGTCGAGGAGTACCGGGCCAAGGGTATCGACAAGCCCGTGGTCGCCTCGCTGTCGGGGGACGTCGAGGTGGAGGAAGCCAGTCAGTACCTGTTCGAGCACGGCATCGTCGCCTATCCGTACACCACCGAGACACCCGTCCAGGTGCTCGGTGCCAAGTACCGCTGGGCCCGGAACGCGGGTCCGCTCGGTTCGTGAAAGGTCCCTCTCGTCAGCTGGCGTCGATCTAAGGAGTCCGCCTTGGACGTCACAAGCAAGACCTCAGAAGTACCCGAAGATCCCGCGGTCCCGGCCGGCACCGAGCGGGTCTGGAAGGCCGGCCGGCTCGAACCGATGCCGATCCGGCCGCTGCCGCCGGCCCCACCCTCGCTGCACATCCTCGGTCCGACCGTCTTCCTGGTCGCGCTGGGCGTCGGTATGGGCGAGTCCTACATGTGGCCCCGGCTCGTCCTGGTGTTCGGGCCGGACATCCGCTGGCTGTTCATGGTCGGTGTCACCCTGCAGGCGTTCGTGCTGCTGGAGATGGCGCGGTACGCGATGGCGACCGGGGAGAGCATCTTCTTCGGCGCCGCGCGGGTGTTCAAACCGCTGATGTGGTTCTTCTACGTCGCGGCGATCCTGATCTACATCTGGCCGGGGCATCTCTCGGCCGGCGCGGCCGCCTTCGAGGAGATCTCCGGGATCCCCTGGCAGCTGTCGGCCTGTGTGGCGCTGATCTTCGTCGGGGTGCTGTTCAGCCTGCTGTCGGTGATCTACAACTTCCTGGAGAAGCTGCTCGGTTTCCTGATCGGCTTCCTGGTCGTCGGCACCTCGGTGATCGCGGCGATCGTCGGCAGCTGGGACGACCTGGCCCAGACGTTGTCGGGCATGTTCGCGGTCGGCTTCCTGCCGGACAAGGCGCTGTCGGACGTGTGGTTCCCGATCCTGGTCGGGTCGATCGCCTTCGCCGGCCCGTCCGGGATGCAGCAGATGTGGTACACCCTGCAGTTGCGCGACAGCGGCGCCGGCATGGGCGCGCACATCCCGAAGATCCGTGGCCTGCGGTCCGCGGACGAGGCGGAGTCGATGCCGTCGCGCGGGTACATGTTCGACACCGAGGACCCCGAGGAGATGAAGAAGTGGAAGGGCTGGCGCAAGTGGGTCACCTTCGACGCGCTGCTGCTCTTCTGGGGAATCACCATGCTGGTGACGATCTCGTTCACCGTGCTGGCGATGTCGGCGGCCCGGGAGAACCCGGACGTGGCCGGGCTGATCGAGGGAGGTGACCGGGAGGCCGCTCTGAAGGCGATGTCGGACGCGTTCGCCTCGGCCGGCAGCCCGATCCTGGGCACGCTGTTCTTCGCCTTCATCGCGCTGATCGGGTTGAACGCCACGCTGGGGCTGTTCGACTCGTTCTCCCGCGGCCAGGCGGACATGACCTACTACTTCGTCCCGGGCGCCAAGCGGTTCTCGATGTCCAAGCTGTACGCCGGATTCCTCTGGGGCGTGATCACCTTCGGGATCCTGATCCTGCTGTTCGGGCCGGCCGACGGTCCGGCGGGCATCCTGGACATCCTGGCGTTCCTGTCCACCTTCGCGATGGGTGCCTACTGCGTGGTGTTGCTCCTGGTGAACAACAAGCTGCTGCCCAAACCGATCCGGCCCGGGCCGGTGCGCAACGCCATCATCGGGTTCGGCGCGGTGTTCTACCTGGGCATGCTGTTCTACAGCCTGGTGCGCTTCGGCGTGGTCGTGGGCTGAGATGATCGACGCAAAGGTCCGGCAGCTGGCGGAGTTCTCCGTGCCCGCCGCCTCGGTGGGAGCAGCAGCCGGTCTCGTCGCCGGCGGGTTGGCCGCGTTCGTCGGCCGGCCCGCCGGCTGGGCGATCGTGACCGGCCTGGGACTGGCCGTCCCGCTGGCCGCCTTCGGCATCGGGTACGCCGTACTGCTTGCCCTCGGCAAGCTTCCTCCCGGGGTGTTCGCCCCGGCTGCGGTCTACTGGGTGATCGGCTTCCCGCTGGCCCTGATGGTGCACGCGATCGTCACCGAATGGACCGTCACCGGCACGTCGGGCCTCCCGGCGGACCCCTGGCGGTTCCTGGCCTTCCGCGCGCTGCTCAGCATGGGCTTCGCGATCGGCTTCCTGTGGATGCACGAACAGCTGGGCCGCCACTGGTGGCCCCGGATCCTCGACCACAACCCGTACGCCCGCCGGGTCGTCACGCAGTACGTAGAACTGGCCACCTCCCTGGCCGAACGCAAAGCAGCCACCACCCGGTCCCGCACCAACCGCCGCCGCACCCCCGCCTGACCCAGCCCGCCGTTCGAGAGTTACCCCCTCCAACGGCGGGTTACCCCATGGCCTGACGCGGGGTAACTCGCCGGAACTCGGGGTAGGTCGAAGGATGGGGGGCAGCTGGTGGGGGTCAGTTGGTGGTACGGCGGCGGCGAGGGGTCGGCTTTTTCTCCGGGGCGGGGGGTTCTGCGGGCTCCGCGCCGGCCTGCAGGTCGCGGTACGCCTTACGGGTGTGCTCGGTGTGCTCGCGCATGATCTGAGCGGCCTTGTCCTCGTCGCCGTCGGCGATCGCCTTGACCAGCCGGGTGTGCTCGCGCCACGAAGCGGCGCCGCGGACCGGGGCGACCGGCGTGTAGTACCAGCGGACCCGCCGGTCGACCTGGCCGGCGAAGTCGACCAGGAAGCGGTTGCCGGACATCTCGGTGATCAGGCCGTGCAGCTCGGCGTTCGTCCGGACGGCGCCGTCGATGTCGCCGGTCTCCTGCAGGTTCGCGCCGATCTTGCAGAGCTCTCTGAGCTTGGCCACCGCTTCCTTGTCCGGATTGCGAGCGGCCAGTCGCGCGGACTCGGACTCGAGCGCCGCCCGAGCGGCCAGCAGTTGATCGACCTCGTCCTCGGCCGGCACGTGCACCATCGCGCCGAACCCCGGCCGCAGATCGACCCAGCCCTCGTTGTTGAGTCGCTGGAGAGCCTCGCGCACCGGCTGCCGGGAGACGCCGAGGATGCCGGCCAGTTCCACCTCGACCAGGTGCCGGCCGCGCTCCAGGGTGCCGTCGATGATCATCTCGGTCAGTGCCTCGTAGACCGACTCACGCAGGGGCGTCGGCCGCTTGACGTGCCGGACGCCGGGGGAGTCGGAGTTGGCATCCGGGCCCGCGCTGATTGTCGTCATGAGGTCCTTCCCCGCTGGTGATCGAGAAACGTGTGGCACTTGGTAGACAGTCTACCAAGTGCCACTGGTTGTCGTCCTGCTCCCGGCGCCCCGGATCCCTGCATTCTGCCCGCGCGGAGTCCGCCGCCGCGGGAGGTCAGGCCGGTCCGGGACACCGATCGGGCGTTCGGCTCAGGCGGCGGTCGTGATCCGCTCCGACTCTTCGCCGTTCTCGGAGCGGCCGGCGTCGTGCTGCTGGAGCTCCGCGTCGACGGTCAGTTCCTGCTGCAGTTCCGGTGCGTCCGGAAACTGCGGGCGGGCCGCCAGAGCGCCGAACCTACGGGTGAAGATCATCATGCCCTCTCATTCGAGTCGAAATACTGGCTTCTGTATACATTCAACCAGGCTGAACGACTCGAAATGCCCCTGTCTCACGTGATCCCGGTTACGTCCTACGTGATCCCGCTTACAGGCGGGAGCGATACGCCGCGCGCCCGGTGAGAGGTGCCCGCTATCGGATCAGTTGCGTGCTCATGAGGTGAACGTCGAGCAGTTCGTCCAGGGCGGTGTGGACGCCGGCCAGCCGGGCGACGTCCAGCAGCGCGCGGGCGAGAACCGGCTCGGGGCTCCGGGCGGCGATCACCAGGCCGACGCGCGGGCCGTGCGCGGGACTCTTCAGCGGAACGACCTTCATCCCGGCCGGTACGCCGAACATGTGCAGCCAGGCGTGCGAGATGACGGTCGACCAATGGTTGCCGCGCAGGTGGCTGTAGAGGCCCGAGACGGTGTCGCTCTCGATCGCAGGGCGGGCCGTTACGCCGTCGTCGGTGAAGTAGTCGTTCATGATCCGCCGGTTGCGCATCTGCGGCGAAAGCAGGCACAACGGTTGCTTCGATACCTCTGCCCAGGTCGCGACCGGAAGTTCCGCGAGTACGCCGTCCTCCGGGGTCAGCAACAGGTAACGCTCTTCGTACAGGGGTGTCTTGCGGACCTGGCCGAGCGTGTCGTCGTCGAGATAGGTCATCGCGACGTCCAGTTCGAACTCGGCCAGCTTCTGGGTGATGTCGCGCGACGACAGCGATTTCAGTGTGACTCGCGCCTGCTGGTGGCGTTCGCAGAAGGGGGTGGTCAGCAACGAGACGACGGGCATCGCGGTCGGGATCGCCCCGAGCCGGAGCGTGCCGGTCAATCCGCCGCGCATCACCGACAGCTCGTGCCGCAGTGCGTCACGCTCGGCCAGGATGCGTTGCGCCCAGAGCAGGACCCGATCGCCTTCAGGGGTGAGTCCTTCGTAGCGGCGGCTGCGCCGGACGATCGGTACGTCGAGCTCTTGCTCCAGCTTGCGGATCCCCGCGGACAGCGAGGGCTGCGACACGTAGCAGGCGTCGGCCGCGCGGGCGAAGTGCCGTTCCCGGGCGAGGGAGACGAGGTACTCGAGCTGGCGCAGCAGCATCGCGGATCAGCCTCGACCCGGCGGGCAGCCGACAGAATACCGTTCGTCTGTATACATAATCCAACCTTACGTGGCTGGAGCGGTACCCGGAAGAGCCGGAGCCGCTGAACTCATCCAGGGCAGCGTGTCAGCGATCGTCGTACGCGTCGCGGGCCGCGAGTACCTCGGGGATGTGCTGCTCGGCCCAGCGGCACAGTGCCGTCAACGGGCCTTGCAGGGTGCGGCCGAGCGGAGTCAGTTCGTACTCGACGCGGGGCGGGACCTCAGGGAACGAGCGGCGGACGACCATGCCGTCCCGCTCCAGATCGCGCAGGGTGTCGGTGAGGACCTTGCCGCTGATCCCCTCCAGTGCCGTCCGGATGTCACCGAACCGCAGCGGGCCGTCGTCGAGGACGACCACGATCATCGCGGTCCACTTGTTGGCGATCCGGGCCAGTGAGGTCCTTGACGGGCACTGGCTGGAGAGCACGTTCCAGGCCTGTCCCGACGGCGGCGCGTAGGTTTTCTGTCGCGACATCGTCACACCGCCCATTAGTTACGTTGAGGTTAATGGTCACCAATAGTAAGTATTGGCCTCCAGAAGGACAAACGACCTGAGCTGGAGGAAATGATGAGCGACCCGGTGGCAGTGGTGCAGCAGTACTTCGACGCGCTCGCGGCGAAGGATTTCGCCGGGGTGGCGGGCTTTCTGGCCGACGACATCGTCTGGCACCAGCCCGGTGCCAACCGGTTCTCCGGCCACCAGCGCGGCGCCGGCGCGGTGAACGCGATGATCGGCGGGATGATGGAGGTCAGCGAGGGCACCTTCGAGCTGGCGCTGACCGGCCCGCCGATGCTGAACGGCGAGGACCTGGTCGCCGCGCCGATCCACTTCACCGCGCAGCGCGCCGGCGCCGACCTCGGTCAGGACGGCATCGACCTGCTCAAGGTTGCCGACGGCAAGATCGTCGAGGTCTGGCTGTTCTCTGCCGACCAGCCCGGCGAGGACGCCTTCTGGGGGCGCTGACCGCTCCGTTTCCGCCGCAGACTGTCACGGGGGCAGCCTGCGGCGGACCTGTTCACGGAGTCAGTCGGAGGGGATGGCGTCGAGGGTGGCGAGCTGGCCGGGGGAGAGGGTGATCGAGCCGGCCGCGAGGTTCTCGGCCAGGTGGCCGGGGTTGCTGGTGCCGGGGATGGCCAGGACGTGCGGGCCCTTCGCCAGGGTCCAGGCGATCCGGATCTGAGCCGGTGTGGCGCCGTGGTCGCGCGAGATCGCGACGACGGGATCGGTGTCGGCGACGCCGCCCTCCTCCCGTCCGGTGGCGGTGACCGCGAAGAACGGCACGAACGCGATTCCCTGCTCGCCGCAGGCGGCGAGCAGGCCGTCGTTGATCCGGCCGAAGCCGACGCCGTACCGGTTCTGGACCGCGATCACGGGCGCGATCTCCTGAGCTTGCGGGAGGTGCCCGGGACGGATGTTGGAGAGGCCGAGGTGCCGGATCAGGCCGGCCTGGCGCAGTTCCGCCAGTACGCCGAAGTGCTCGGCGACCGAGGTGAGACCGTGCTGGCGCAGGTACACCAGATCGAGCGTCTCGAGCCCGAGTTGCCGCAGGTTGTCCTCGACGAGTTGACGGAGTTGGTCGGGCCGGGCCAGCCCGTGCTCCGTCGGTCCGACCTTGGTCGCGATGAAGAGATCGTCGGCGTACGGGGTGAGAGCCCGGCGGATGGCGTCGTTGGCCCAGTCGAGGCTGTGGAACCCGTGTTGCTCGCCGGGGCGGCCGTACGACGGGTAGAAGGCGGCGGTGTCGAGATGGTTGACGCCGAGCTCAACCGCGCGTCGAAGGAGAGTCGTCACGCGCTCGCTGTCGGGGCGGGCGTCGGGCACGGCGGTCGGCGTATCGGGTGTTCTGTGGGCGATCGGACCGCTTCCGCCGAGGCGCTTGGCTCCGAAGCCGATCCGGTTCACCAGTTGCTCACCCAGTTTCCAGGTCTCCACCGGATTCGCGGTCTTGCGGTTCGCGCTGCCAGATGCTAGATTTGAGCTGAGATCTGCGTCCACATCTGTTCTGTGCATCCGCACAGGATACGGCCACCAGCCCTTTCGGGTCCAGTGGCCGCGGCCAGGTCTCTTCTTGTTTCCGGCGTCACCAGTACTTGAAGTAGTACTGACCGTCCTGTTCGTAGCAGCCGCCCGACATGAACCCGCTGTCGATCACGACGGCCAACTTGTTCTCGCACCCCTCGATCGTGCTGAACGGCCCCACTCTCCGGCTGAAGGCATCGGCCGGCAGTGCGGTACCGAGCGCCAGCGCAATGGTCACGCCTACCCCGGCCACAGTCCCCATCAGACGTCTCACAAGCTTCCCCCTGCACAGTCGGTGATCGAATCACTACTGTGCATCGCCGGCAGGCTCGGTGGAAGAGCGAACCGCCCGTGGGTTCGGTCCGGCGAAGGCGGGGTTCTTGGAGGCGCGCCCGGCAGGATTCGAACCTGCGACCAACGGATTAGAAGTCCGACGCTCTATCCAGCTGAGCTACGGGCGCACGGCCGGGTTGAGGTCCGGCATGGATCAGAGTCTCTCAGATGGCCGGGCGATCACGCTCGTGGGTTCCTCCGGCGAGGCGCGGGCGGCGTACGGGGTGGCTCGGGCTACTGCGAAGTACAGGGTTGTCGTTCCATCCCGGTAACGCCGAGTGGGCGGTCCTGCCTTGTGGAGTGCTCTACAACTAGGCTGCCTGCATGAGTTACCCCTCTCCAGGCACGCCCGAGTCGCCGCAACCGGCGACGGGGGCCGTCGGCGCGCCCGGCGGACCGCCGCAGCCCAACGTGCTCGGCAAGCATCCGGTACCCGGCCAGCGGCGCAACCAGGGCATCCTGATCGGGGTCGTCGTCGCGGTCGCCTTCGCGATCGCCGGGCTGGGAATCTTCGCGATCGTGGCGAAGTCGACCGGTGCCGGCGGGTTCATGTGGGGCCTCGCGTTCGCGTTCATCCCGGTGATCCCGGTGATCGCTCTCTATCTGTGGCTGGACCGCTACGAACCGGAGCCGGCCAAGTACATCCTGACGGCGTTGTGCTGGGGTGCGTTCATCGCGACCCTGGCCGCGATCTTCATCAACACCCAGGTGTCGGAGTGGATGCACGAGACCGGGAGCGGCGGCAACCGGTCGGCGGTGTTCGTGGCGCCACCGGTGGAGGAGTTCGCGAAGGGCTCGATCATCCTGTTGCTGGCGCTGCTGCGCCGCAAGGAGTTCGACGGCATCCTGGACGCGCTGGTCTACGCCGGCATGGTCGGTGTCGGCTTCGCCTTCACCGAGAACATCCTGTACTACGGCCGCATCTTCAACCAGCTCTCCGAGGAGGCCGGCAGCGACGCGGGTCTGCGCGGCGCGTTCGTGCTGTTCGTGATCCGCGGACTGATCTCCCCGTTCGCACACCCGCTCTTCACCTCGTTCACCGCCATCGGGATCGGGATCGCGATCCGGCACCGCAGTACGGCGGTGCGCTACCTCGCGCCGATCGTCGGCTACCTCGCCGCGGTGCTCGCCCACGGTCTGTGGAACGGCGGCGCGAGCTGGGCCGGTGGCGGCGGCTTCATCACCGTCTACCTGTTCCTGATGGTGCCGATCTTCATCGCGATGGTCGTCTTCGCCCTGGTGATGCGCTCCCGCGAGGGACAGATGATCGCGTCCCGGCTCTACGACTACGTGCGGTTCGGCTGGCTGGTGCCGCAGGACGTGCCGTTGATCGCGACCCTGCGAGGCCGCAAGGCGCTCCGGCAGAACGCCAAGCGGTACGGCGGACAGGCGGAGGCCGCGGCCAAGGCCTTCCAGCAGAACGCGACCGAGCTGGCCTACCTGCGGGACAAGATCGTTCGCCAGGTGATCGGCCCGGAAGCGCTGGAGACCGAGAAGCGGCTCCTGGACGAGCTCCGGGCGCGGCGCCCCAGCGTGCCGTTCCCACCGATGCCGGCCTTCGCGCAGGCAGTGCCGCAGTACCAGGGAGTGGCGAATGGCCAGCAGTACCCGGGCGCCCCGCAGTACCAGGGGCCGCAGTACCAAGGGCAGCCGCAGCAGGGGCCGCAGAGCCAGGGCGCGCCGCAAGGGACGCAGTACGGAGGGGTGCAGGACGGGGCTCCGCCGCAGTACCAGGGAGGTCCGGGAGCGGGCGGCTATCCGCCCGGCCAAGGGGGTTATCCACCGGCTCAGCCCGGGTATCCCTCGGGGCAACCCGGCTACCCTGCGGGCCAGCCCGGTTACCCGCCGGGACCCCCTGGACCGCCCGGAACGCCGGGAGGATACGGTCCGTATCCACCGTCGCAGTGACTGCCGCCCGTCCACGCCGCCAAACGGGGATGAAGATGACTTTGCTTCTGCGCTGTCCGAACGGGCACTCTGTGCTCGTGGGCGGTAGCCGTGGCTGACACCAGGCCAGCTGGTGAGGGTTCGGAGCGTTCGGGAGAGCCGAAGGTTCCGGCCCAGGATCAGCCTGTCTCCGAACTGGCCCGGCTGATCGCCGACTCCGGGTCCGATGCCAAGAGCAAGGGCTTCTGGCGTCGCCGGAAGCGCAAGGCCGCCGGTACTGCGCCGGAGGCTGCCGGTACGCCGGTTGCTGCGCCTGAACCTGCGACTGAAGCTGTGGCGGAGTCTGGTGCTCCTGAGGCCGCGCCGGCGCCGGAGGTCTCGGGGACCGCTGACGCGGGTGCGAGCACGAATGACGATCAGGCGACGGCTGAATCTGACGACGCGTCAGTTGCTGGTGACACTGAGCAGACGACTGCGGAAGACAGCTCTGTCGAGCAGCAGACGCCTGCCGAAGCGGCAGCCGATCAGTCCACCGATGGAAGCTCCACGGCCGATTCTGTGACCGGCGGAGATTCCGAGACCGAGCAGCAGAGTGGTGGAGAACTGTCAGCCAAGGCGACCGGCGAGGCGTCCCAGGACCAGCAGGCGACCGGCGAGCAGGACTCCGGCGAGCAGGCTGTCGGTGAGAAGTCCTTGGGTGAGCAGGCGGGTGGCGGGAAGCCTTCGGGCGACCAGGTGACGGCCGAAACTTCTGCAGCCGAGCAGTCGACCGGCAAGCAGGCGACGGGGCAGAAGTCGTCCGGCGAGACGGCAACGGGTCAGGAGTCATCTGGCGAGGCGGCAGCGGCTCAGCAGCCGACGGGCGGCGAGTCTTCAGACCAGTCCGTGGCTGATGGAGAGTCTGCGGGTGCGCGGGCGACGACGGGTGAGGTCCTGGGCCAGGGGTCGGCTGAGACCTCGTCTGCAGGAGAGTCCGGCGCCGATCAAGGGCCGGTCACCGAGCGGGAATCTGGCGCTCTACAGGAGTCGAGCGCCGGTCAGGAGCCGAGCGCTGGGCAGGAGTCGGGCGCTGGGCAGGAGTCGGGGACGCCGGCTGTTGAGTTGTCGGCTGAGATGGTCACGGACGAATCGGCGATCGGCGGGGTGGTAGGCGAGGAGAGCGGCGATGCCGCGGAAGCCGCACGCCCGCAGGTCGGCGTGACCTATGAGCCGGACGAGTCGGCTGACGGGTTCCCGCTCGAGTACGGGCAGATCATCATCGGTCTGCCCAAGGGTCTCGAGGACGGCGACGAACTCGAGACGGACACCGAAGCTGCCGCTCGGGAAGCGGAACTGTTCGCCGCGCACGAGGCAGACGCAGGGGACATCTCGGAGCGCCTGCCGATGTCTTCGTCCGACGACATCGTGATCGGTTCCGGCTCGGCGCCTGCCGCTGAGCCCGTCGTCGAGCCAGAGTCGAGCGAAGACAGCAGCCCTGCCGCTGACGCGAAGCCGGAGGACACTGCCGGCGACTCCTCGTCCGGGACAGCGCCGAGTGACGACAACACCTCTGCGGCTGAGCCCGAGACGAAGACAACGGCAGTCGGTGACTCCTCGTCCGAGACAGCGCCGAGTGACGACAACATCTCTGCGGCTGAGCCCGAGACGAAGACAACGGCAGTCGGCGACTCGTCGGCTGAGGCAAAGTCCAGCGGTGACGCCGAGCGCTCAGGCGATGCAGCGCCGAGCGGCGAGGTCGAGTCTTCCGGCGATACTGCGCCTTCGGTTGATGGGGAGCCCACGGAAGTCACTGGGTCTGCCGTCGACGCGGACTCGGCGGCGGTCGATGAGTCTTCGGCTGACGCGGAGCCTTCCGAGGTAGCTGAGTCCGGTGCCGATGCTGACGTGGCGGCTGCCGGGGCGGAGGCGATCCCTGAGCCCGCAGCGAGCCCTGAGGCTCGAGCTGAGGCGAGTCCGGAGGCTGACGCGAGCTCTGACGCTGAGGCGAGCTCTAAGACTGAGGCGCAGGTCGGCGGTGACGCTGTTGCGGTGTCAGGTGCTGAGAGTGCTGAGGCGCAGGCCGAGCCGGTGGCGCCTGCTGAGGTCGCTCCTGAGGCAGACGCTGAGAGCGCGAGCGAGGGTACGGCGGCGGTCGCGAAGGTGGATGGAGCTGAGCCGAAGCCTCCTGCTAAGCGTCGCGGCGCCAGGAAGAAGCCTGCAGCGGTTACACCTGTGGAGTCCAAGGCGGTTGCTGATGGCGACTCAGAGGCGGCTGAGGCCGAGTCGGAGCCTGTTGCCGAGGTAGCAGTCGAAGGTGACGAGCCCACTTCGGAGTTTGCGGAAGCAGAGGCTGCGCCGGCTGACGAAGCGGACGCGGAGAAGGCGTCTGTTGATGAGACGCCTGCTATCGCCAGCTTTGCCGCTGTTGGTGGTGGCCAAGGTGCCGACAGTGCCGAGTCCGCCGGCGACCAGTCCGAGGACACCGAGGCCAAGTCGGACGAGGCTGACGACACCAGCGACACGGACTCAGCCGAAGACAGCGACGACGCCGAGGCTGAAGTAGCCGTGGCGCCGGAGAAGTCGGTGGAGGAGGTCGCCACCGAGCAGGCAGCGATGGCGTTGATCACCGCGCTGATGAAGCTGCGGGGCGCGTTGGCTGCCAGTCAGTTGCCGATCGATGTGGTGGGAGCCGATGAGGCCCGCCAGCAGCAGAAGTCGATGCTGGACCAGCTGGACGACTACATCCTGCCGCGGCTGGTGCAGCTCGAAGCACCTGTGCTCGCGGTGGTTGGTGGAAGCACCGGCGCCGGCAAGTCGACGCTGGTCAACAGCCTGATCGGGCAGGTCGTCAGCGAGCCCGGCGTACTGCGGCCGACCACTCGCTCACCTGTGCTGATTCACCACCCGGACGACGCCGAGTGGTTCACCGGTGATCGGGTGCTGCCGCAGATGGCGCGTTCCAGCGGTGACAGCCCGGGCGGGATGGAGGACCCCGGGCAGATCCGGCTGGTTGCCGCCGACACCATTCCGCAGGGCCTGGCCATCCTGGACGCGCCTGACATCGACTCGGTCGTCGAGGCCAACCGTGACCTCGCTACTCAGTTGCTCGCGGCGGCCGACCTCTGGTTGTTCGTCACCACCGCCGCCCGGTACGCCGATGCGGTGCCGTGGGAGTTCCTGCAGAGCGCGTCCGACCGCAGTACGGCGGTCGCCGTGGTGCTGGATCGCGCGCCGGCCGACACCATCGACGACATCACCGGGCACCTCGCCCAGATGCTGCTCGAGCGCGGTCTCGGTGACTCGCCGTTGTTCAGCATCAAGGAGACCGTTGTCGACGGCAACGGCATGCTGGCGAGCGAGGTCGTTGCCTCGATCAAGGACTGGCTGATCGATCTGGCCGCCGACCAGGAGGCTCGCGCGGCCGTCGTACGCCGTACCCTGCAAGGCGCCGTCACCGCGATGACGAAGAAGACGCCTGCCTTCGCCAAGGCGGTCCGGGCACAAGCAGACACACTGGTGGATCTGCGGTCGACCGCCGAAACGGCGTACGACCGGGCCGTCAAGGACATCGCGAAGGCGACCCAGGACGGCACCATGCTGCGCGGCGAGGTGCTGGCTCGTTGGCAGGAGTTCGTCGGCACCGGCGAGCTGCTCAAGGGCTTGCAGACCAATGTCGGCCGCTTGCGCGACAAGGTCCGTACTGCGGTGGTCGGCAAGCCGCCGCCCACCCGGGACCTCAAGGACGCGGTCGAGTCCGGCCTGGAGTCGTTGCTGCGTGAGCACGCCGAGGCCGCGGCTGAGCGTGCTGAAGAGTCGTGGCAGTCGACGGCGCCTGGGCGGCAGTTGCTTGCTGCCGGCGACCGTGACCTGGGCAGGATGTCCAAGGAGTTCCCGGCCGAGGCGAGTCGGGCAGTGCGCGAGTGGCAGGGCTATGTGCTCGACCTGGTTCGCGAGGAGGGCGCCGACAAGCGCAGTACGGCGCGCATCCTCTCGTACGGCGTCAACGGCCTCGGCCTGTCCCTGATGGTCGTCATCTTCGCCAGTACCGCGGGCATCCCGACCGGCGCCGAGGTCGGCGTCGGAGCGGGGACCGCCGTGGTGGGGCAGAAGCTGCTGGAAGCGGTGTTCGGCGACCAGGCCGTGCGCACGCTGGCGGCGAAGGCCCGGGACGATCTTGACGCTAGAGTTCATGCTTTGATGGATGCCGAATTCGCCCGCTACCTGGCTGTGCTCGACCAGCATCCGGTCGATCCCGATGCACCCAGGCAACTGACGGAGGCCGCGCGCGCGGTGGAGGACTGCACGTGACGGGAATTGTGGATACGGTCAAGGGCCTGGTGAGGGGCTCTACCGATGTCCTGACGAAGATCGAGGCGCTCGAGGACGCTGCCGAGGCCGGCCGGGGACGGCTGGACCAGGTGGTGCTGAGCGAGGCGTCGCAGATCGTGGACCGGGCCAGTCAACGGCTCCGGATGTCCGGAGACCTGACCGTCGTGGCCCTGGCCGGTGCGACCGGTTCGGGCAAGTCGTCGCTGTTCAACGCGCTGACCGGTCTCGACCTGGCCGCGATCGGCACCCGCCGGCCGACCAGCTCGATGCCGCTGGCCTGTGTCTGGGGCGAGGAGCCTGCCGGTGAACTCCTGAACTGGCTGGGCATTCCGCGCCGGCACCAGGTGCAGCACCGCAGCTCCCTGGAGGGCGCGCACTCGGAGGACCTGGACGGCCTGGTCCTGCTGGACCTGCCCGACCACGACTCGACCGAGGTCGAGCACCGGCTGATCGTGGACCGGCTGGTCGAGCTGGTCGACGTGCTGGTGTGGGTCGTCGATCCGCAGAAGTACGCCGACGCCGCGCTGCACAACCGGTACATCAAGCCGTTCGCGTCGCACTCGTCGGTGATGGTGTTCGCGCTGAACCACGCCGACAAGCTCACCGACGAGCAGCGCAAGAGCTGTCTCGCCGACCTGACCCGGCTGCTCAAGTCGGACGGTCTCAAGAGCCCTCAACTGGTGGCGACCTCGGCGATGAGCGGTGACGGCCTGGACGACCTGCGCGCGCTGCTGGTGAAGCGGGTCAACGCCAAGCGGGCGGCGCGCGAGCGGCTCGCGGCCGATGTGGATCGTGTCGCCGACCGGATGGCCAGCCAGTGCGGCAACGCCAAGACGCCGGAGATTGCCAAGTCGGACATCACCGAGCTGGTCGATGCGCTGTCGGACGCGAGCGGCGTACCGGTTGTGGTCGAGGCTGTTCGCCGCTCCTACCTGCAGCGGGCGACCGCGGCGACCGGCTGGCCGGTCACCAAGTGGCTCTCCCGGTTCCGCCCGGATCCGTTGCGGCGGCTGCACCTGGACCAGACGTCCCGCCAGCAGAGCAAGGCATCGCGCAAGTCCGCCTCCAACGAGGTGTCGATCGCTCGCTCTTCGTTGCCGGCGGCAACTCCCGTGCAACGCGCGCGGATGGACACCGCCGTACGGACGATCACGAACAAGGCAGCGACCGGGTTGTCGCGGCCGTGGGCCGACTCGGTCCGTACTGCGATTCGTCGCCGCGAGGAGTCCCTCGGTGACGAGCTGGATCAGGCAGTCGCGCGCACTGACCTCGGTGCCAACCAGACTCCGGGCTGGTGGGCAGCAGCGCGTTTCCTGCAGTGGCTGCTGTTCCTGGTGGCGCTGGGTGGTGCGGTCTGGCTCGTCCTGGTCGGTTTCCTGCAGTTGCAGGACCTGACGTTGCCGAAGTGGCAGGGCATCCCGTACGCCACGATGATGCTGATCGGCGGTGCGCTGCTAGGTGTTGCGGTGTCAGTGGCCTGTCGCCTCTTCGCCGCCAGCGGTGCCAGCCGCCGGGCCCGCCTTGTTGCCAAGGCGCTCCGCGTCGAACTGGAGAAGGTTGCCAACAGCCACGTCGTCGCTCCGGCTCGCGAAGAGCTGGACGCCTACACGGTCTGCCGGGACAAGCTGGCCATCGCCCGCGGCTGATTGCCCGGATGCCCTCTGGGCAAGACGGAAGGCCGCGCCGGATGGCGCGGCCTGACCGGGGGGGGGGAGTGCTGATCAGAGGAAGTCGTCGACCGACGCGCCTGGTGCGAACTGGCTGACGGCGGCTTCGACGGCTGGGCGGAGCTGGTCTTCGGGGACCAGGCCTGAGTCGCGGACGGCCTTGGTCCAGGCGCGGATCGACTCGGCCGAGAACTCCAGAGACTCCGGCGAGTTGGCCATCTCCCGGGGGTCGTGGCCTTCTTCGATCTTGCCTTCGAGGTAGAGAGCAAGGCCGAGCAGGGCGCCGTCCCAGCCGGGACCGACGTAGAGCGCGCCGCTCGGGCCGCCGAAAGCTGCTGGTACCGAGTGGTCCATCTGGAGCTCCACTGCCTCGCCGGCGGCATCGGCGGTGAGGCGGATCTCCACCATGCTCTCCGGGCCGCCGAAGGTCACCTTGAACCGCTTGGGCGGATCGCATTCGAGGATCTCGCCGCCGGCGTTGCCCTCCAGCTGGAAGCTGCCACCGACCTTCAGTTCACCGGTGATCGGCAGCATCCAGCGGGCGATCCGGTCGGGGTCGGTGATCGCGTCCCAGACTTCTTCGAGCTGTGCTTGATAGGTACGCCGGAGCGTCACCCGGACCTCTTCGCCGGTCTGGCTCACGTGCCGCTGGATCGCGGTGATGTGTTCGAGGATGTCGATCACTGGTCTGCCTCCTGATGGTGGATCTGCGGCCATCAGAGTGCCGGGTTTCGCTTATATAAGTCAAGCCTGAGATAGAGGTTTTCCCCAGGTCGTGAAGTCGTGGCCGGGATCGGGCGAAAGCGCGGCATCTTCTCTGGTGTAGGCAGTTCACGACGCGAAGGAGGGTGATGGCGATGAGCGAGACTTATCTGGCCGTGCAGGGGTGGGTCGGCAGCGATGTCCGGTTCAAGGAGGTCTCCGACGGGGTGTCGGTCGCCTCCTTCCGGCTGGCGGCCACCCCACGGCAGTACAGCGCGGACCAGGCGGGCTGGACGGACCGCCCGACGAACTGGTTCACCGTCGAGTGCTGGCGAGCCCTGGCCACCAACGTGCAGCGGTCCATGGTGCGTGGTCAACCGGTCCTGGTCACCGGGCGTTTTCGCACCACCGAGTGGAAGGACGACGCCGGCAACCTCAGATCCCGGATGGTGATCGAGGCGACCTCGGTCGGCCACGACCTTTCGCTCGGGGTTGCCACGTTCACGAGATCGCCGGGGCGTGGTCAGTTCGATGCTCCTGGCGGAGTGGTGGAGGACGATCTCGCGGGTGCGGGTGCGGGTGCGGGTGCGGGCGAGGAGGCATCGCTGCGTCGAGTCGCCTGAGGTGGTTGCTGCATCTCGCCGTGCCGGCACTTCGGAGCAACGCGGGTGTGCCGTTGGCGCGGACCACCAACTGTGTGGCCATGCCTGGGCCAGTTGTGTGTCCGCGTCTCGGTAGCTGCGCGCCCGTGCCTCGGTCAACCGTGCGGCTGTGCGTCGGCTAACCGTGCGGCTGTGCCTTGGCCGGCTGTGTGGTCTGTGCCTCGGTTGGCTTGTGCTCGTGTCTCGGCGTGCTGCGGTCCGTGTCGGTGGAGTACTCGGTTGGGTGGTGGTGGGGGGTAGCGCATAGGCTCGGGGGTATGGCGGAATTCATCTACACGCTGCGCAATGTGCGGAAGGCCCATGGTGACAAGGTCGTTCTCGACGACGTCACGCTGAACTTTCTGACCGGCGCGAAGATCGGCGTCGTCGGGCCGAACGGTACCGGCAAGTCCTCGTTGTTCAAGATCATGGCGGGGCTGGACCAGCCCAACAACGGTGAGGGGCGGCTGGCCGAGGGCGCGACGGTGGGGATCCTGTTGCAGGAGCCGCCGTTGACCGAGGGCAAGACCGTGCTGGAGAACGTCGAGGAAGGGGTCGGCGACACCAAGAAGAAGCTGAACCGCTTCAACGAGATCTCCGCCGAGCTGGCCGATCCCGACGCCGACTACGACACGCTGCTGGCCGAGATGGGTGACCTGCAGACCGAGCTCGACCACAGCAACGCGTGGGACGTCGACGCGCAGCTGGAGCAGGCGATGGACGCGCTGCGCTGCCCGCCGCCGGAGGTCCTGGTGGACAACCTATCCGGTGGTGAGCGCCGCCGGGTCGCGTTGTGCAAGCTGCTGCTGCAGCAGCCCGACCTGCTGCTGCTTGACGAGCCGACCAACCACCTGGACGCCGAGTCGGTGCTCTGGCTGGAGCAGCACCTGCAGAAGTACCCGGGTGCCGTGCTGGCGATCACCCACGACCGGTACTTCCTGGACAACGTGGCCGAGTGGATCCTGGAAATGGACCGCGGCAAGACCTACGGGTACGAGGGCAACTACTCGAAGTACCTGGAGACCAAGCAGCAGCGGCTGGTGGTCGAAGGCCAGAAGGACGCGAAGCGGGCCAAGATCCTGGAGCGCGAGCTCGCCTGGGTCCGGTCGAACGCGAAGGGCCGGCAGTCCAAGAGCAAGTCCCGGCTGGCCCGGTACGAGGAGCTCGCGGCCGAGGCCGAGCGGTCCAAGAAGCTGGACATCGACGAGATCAACATCCCGGCCGGTCCGCGACTGGGCAGCACGGTGCTCGAGGTCAGCAAGCTGGAGAAGGGCTTCGGCGATCGCAAGCTGATCGACGGGCTGAGCTTCTCCCTGCCACGTGCGGGCATCGTCGGCATCGTGGGTCCGAACGGTGTCGGCAAGTCGACGCTGTTCCGGATGCTGGTCGGCGAGGAGACGCCGGACGCGGGCTCCGTGCGGCTCGGCGAGACGGTGCGGATCTCGTACGTCGACCAGTCGCGCGGTGGGCTGGACCCGAAGAAGACGGTCTGGCAGCAGGTCTCGGACGAGCTCGACTACATCAAGGTCGCGAACTTCGAGATGCCGAGCCGCGCGTACGTCGCGTCCTTCGGCTTCAAGGGACCGGACCAGCAGAAGCCGACCGGCGTCCTGTCCGGTGGAGAGCGCAACCGGCTGAACCTGGCCCTGACGCTGAAGATGGGCGGCAACCTGCTGCTGCTCGACGAGCCCACCAACGACCTGGACGTCGAGACCCTGCAGTCGCTCGAGGACGCGCTGCTCGAGTTCCCCGGCTGCGCCGTGGTGATCTCCCACGACCGGTGGTTCCTCGACCGCGTCGCCACCCACATCCTGGCCTGGGAGGGGACCGACGAGAACCCGTCCGACTGGTTCTGGTTCGAGGGCAACTTCGCGGCCTACGAAGCGAACAAGGTCGAGCGTCTCGGCGCGGAGGCGGCCCGCCCGCACCGCGTCACCTACCGCAAGCTCACGCGCGACTGACAGCCCGCAAGTTCGCAACTCCCACAAGCCCTGCATCGGTCACCCCGGTGCAGGGCTTGTCTGGCGAGGGCAGCGAGCAGTTGCACGAATGCGGGTCGGCGACAGGCGACCGAGCCGCCGGCTCAGGTGACCAGACAGGCCGCCGGCTCAGGTGAAAAGACAGAAGGGGTGACCCGAGGGGTCGTGGAGGACTCGAACATCGTCTTGCGGCTGGAAGTCCGCGAGAGTCGCGCCGGCGGTGAGGGCGTGCTCGACGGCTGCCGCTAGGTCGTTGACGTGAATGTCCAGGTGCTGAGTGGCGTGCTGCGCCCCGGCGCGACTCGGCCACTCGGGGGCAGCCCACTCGGCTTCGTACTCGAAGTTGAGCGTGGGGCCCGTCGCGTTCCGGATCTGCGCCCAGCCGTCGGTCGGTGGGTTGCCTGGTCGTGGGCCGTCCTCGGTGGTGACCGGGAGGCGGAGCAGGCGCGAATAGAACGCCGCCAGCCCGCGGGGATCGGGCGTGGTGATGGTGATCGAAGTCACTGCGATCGTCAGTTCGTCCATCGCTGGACAGGTACTGCGCCCTACCGACAAATGGCGGTGAGCCAGGCGTCGGCGAGGATCCGCTGACCGGCATAGGTGGGATGGATGCCATCCCAGATCCAGTGCTCGGCCGGCGCACGCAGTACGGCGGCGTCGAAGGCGGCCTGGTTGGCAACGAACCCGGTGCCGAACTCGCCAGCCAGTTCACGCACGAGTTGGGCGCGCAGCATGACAGCAGCGGCCCAGGCTGCGCGAAGATCAGGGTCAGGGCTGGTCGGCAGATAGAACGGCTCGCTCAGCACCAGGCGAGCCGCCGGCAGCGCAGTACGGGTGCGCTCCAGCAACAACCGGTACGCCGCTGCGAAGGCCGACCCGTCGGCGTCGATCGGGTTGGCGGCGAGCGCCGCGTCCGCGTCGTTGGTGCCGATCAGGATGCTCAGCACATCGGGACGCAGGACGAGCGCGTCCTCGTCCCAGCGGTCGAGTAGGTCGTGGACGCTGTCACCGCTGACTCCGCGGTTGACGAATCGCCAGGCCTGCTCGGGATGGTCGGCGGCGGCCGCCGAGGCGATCAGGAACGGGTAGGAGTGGCCGAGGATGTGGTTCGGGTCCTCGGTACTGCCGCGGCCCCCATGGGTGATCGAGTCGCCTTGGAAGACGACCAGGGCACCCGCGGGGAAACCAGGGTCGGTCCTCAGCGCTGGCCGATGTGCTCGGAGACGGCGTCGAAGACCCGGCCGACAGCGGCGAAGTCCTCGGGGGAGGCCAGCTCCACCAGGTTCTCGCGGACGCCCTCGACGTGGAACGGTGCGGCCTGCTCGAGCAGGGACAGGCCGGCGTCGGTGAGCTCGGCCCAGACGCCGCGCTTGTCGCTCTTGCACGACGTCCGCCGGACCAGTTCGGCTGCCTCGAGCCGGCCCACGGTGTGGGTCAGCCGGGAGCGGCTCTGGTGCAGACGATCGGCCAGCTCTGCCATCCGGAGGCGGCGCTCGGGCGCCTCGGAGAGCCGGACCAGAATCTCGTAGTCGTTGATGCCCAGGCCGAACTGTCGAAGGTCGTCGTCGAGTTTGGCCATCAGGCGCGCAGTGCCCAGCAGGTACGCGCGCCACGCCACCTGCTGCTCGGAGTCGAGCCACCGGGTTCCAGTCGTCATCGTCACGGGAACAGTGTACCGGGAATGTAGTTGACATTTAAATAGTTACTGTCTACTGTCGTCCTCGTTGGTTGAAGTTTTAACGAACTCAGCGACAGCGACGCCCCCGACTGGCTTACCGTTTCGAGAGGACCCTCAATGAGCACCGCAACGACCACGATCCCCGGCCTGGTGTCCGGCACCTACGCGCTCGACGTCGCGCACTCCGAGATCGGCTTCACCGTCCGGCACCTGATGACCAAGGTGCGCGGCACCTTCCAGGAGTTCGCCGGCGAGATCGTCGTCAAGGACTCGCTCGAGGAGTCGACCGCCGCCGTGTCCGTCGAACTCGCCTCCGTGCACACCCGGAGCGAGCAGCGCGACGGTCACCTGCGCTCGGGTGACTTCTTCGACGCCGAGAACAGCCCGAAGATGACCTTCGCGAGCACCGGGCTGAAGCCCGCGGGCGACGACTACGTCCTGGCCGGCGAGCTGACCATCAAGGGCGTCACCAAGCCGATCGAGTTCGCCGTCGAGTTCCTCGGCGTGGAGCAGAACGCGTACGGCCAGACGGTCATCGGGTTCGAGGCCTCGACCTCGATCAGCCGCAAGGAGTGGGGGATCGACTTCAACGTGCCGCTGGAGGGTGGCAAGTTGCTGATCGGTGACAAGGTGGACATCCACCTCGACGTGCAGGCCGCACTGCAGGTCTGAGCTGGAACCTGAGTTACTTGTACTGCCGAAGGCCCGGCTTTCCCACGGGGAAGCCGGGCCTTCGGCGTGTGTCAGGCCTTGACCATGCGGTGGGCGAGGTCGGCGTAGGTGGCGCCGAGGGACTCGGGGGAGGGGCGGCGGCTGGGGTCGTACCAGCGGGCCACGTCGATCGACAGGGACAGCAGAGCGAGGGTGGTACCGGGGACGTCCGGTACGGCGAAGGTGCCGTCGCTGACGCCGTCGGTGAGGACCTTCTCGATCAGGGCGGAGATCGCGCGGCGGATGGTGGCGACCTCGGCGAAGTGCTCGGGGCTCAGGGCCGCCAGTTCGTACTGGACGACGCGGGCGATGGTGTGGTGCTCGGCGTGCCAAGCGGTGAACGCGGCGACCATCGCGCGCAGACGGTCGGTGGGGGTGCCGGCGGTGTCGGCCGCGCTCAGGATCTCCAGTGCGGCGCGGTGGCCGTACAGGCTGATCTCGAAGAGCAGTCGTTCCTTCGACGGATAGTGCACGTAGAGCGCCGCCGGCGACATGTCGGCCCGGGAGGCGATGTCGCGGGTGGTGGTGGCCTGGAAGCCGCGCTCGGCGAAGGCTTCGATCGCACCGGTGAGCAGCCGGCGGGCGGCGGCGGGCTGGACGTGCTCCCACGCGAGGGGGCTGGTGACTGCGGACACGTTGACACAATGCCCTAGATTCGCGAAGCTAAGCAAGCGCTTAGCCATGCGATCGCGGCACGCCGGCGTGATCGGTCTTACTTCTCGGGAGGACCAAGCGATGGAACGGATCATCTTCAACGAGGACCACCACGCCTTCCGGGCCAGTGCCAAGGAGTACTGCGACCGCTCGCTGGTGCCGAGGATGGAGCAGTTCCTCGAGGAGAAGACGATCGAGCGGGCCGCCTGGCTCGAGGCCGGCAAGCAGGGCTTCCTCGGTCTCGACGTGCCGGAGGAGTACGGCGGTTCGTCGGTCGGCGACTACCGGTTCAACGCGGTCTTCGCCGAGGAGGTCTCCAAGGTCTCCGCCTCGCTGTCGAGCTGCTTCGGCATCCACTACGACTGCTCCGCGCCGTACCTGGTCGACCTGGGCACCGAGGAGCAGAAGCAGCGCTGGCTGCCGAAGTTCTGCTCCGGTGAGCTGATCGCCGCGATCGGGATGACCGAGCCGTCCGGCGGCTCCGACCTGGCCGCGCTGAAGACCACCGCGAAGAAGGCCGACGGCGGCTGGGTGGTGAACGGCTCCAAGACCTTCATCACCAACGGCGACATGGCCGATCTGGTGATCACCGCCGCCCGCACCGATCCGAGCAAGGGCGCCAAGGGCATCACCTTGTTCGCGGTCGAGGAGGGGATGGAGGGCTTCGCCCGCGGCCGCAAGCTGGACAAGGTCGGCCAGACCGAGTCCGGCACCTCGGAGCTGTTCTTCGAGGACGTCTTCGTGCCGGACGAGAACGTGCTCGGCGAGCTCGACCGCGGCTTCATCCACATGATGGAGCGGCTGGCGCAGGAGCGGATCGGCGCGGCGGTCTCGAACATCGCGCACGCGACCCAGATCCTGGCCGAGACGATCGAGTACGTGAAGCAGCGCAAGGCGTTCGGCCAGGCGGTCGGCTCCTTCCAGTACAACAAGTTCCTGGTCGCCGAGCTGGTCACCAAGGCCGAGGTGACCCAGGCGTACGTCGACAACGCGGTGGTCGCGCACGACGAGGACCGGCTGTCGGCGGTGGACGCGGCCAAGGCGAAGTGGTGGAGTGCGCAGGTGCAGAACGAGATCCTGGACGCCTGCGTCCAGCTGCACGGCGGCTACGGCTACATGAACGAGTACCGCGTGGCCAGGGCCTGGCGCGACGCCCGGGTGACCAAGATCTGGGCCGGCTCGAACGAGATCATGAAGGAACTCATCGGCCGCGATCTGGGCCTCTGAAAGGCTCCAGCCTCTGAAAGGATGGGCAGCAATGCCTGAAGCAGTCATCGTCTCCACCGCGCGGTCGCCGATCGGCCGGGCGCACAAGGGTTCGCTGAAGGACATCCGGCCGGACGACCTGGCCGTCCAGGTGATCAAGGCCGCGATCGACCAGGCCGGCCTGACCGGGGACCAGATCGAGGACCTGATGCTCGGCTGCGCCGAGCCGCACGACGAGCACGGCGGCAACATGGCCCGCCGGGTCGCCGTCCAGCTGGGCTGGGACGGCACCCCGGCGACGACGGTCAACCGGTTCTGCGCGTCGTCCACCCAGACCGCCCGGATGGCCTACCACGCGATCAAGTCCGGCGAGGGTGACATCTTCGTCAGCGCCGGCGTCGAGTGCGTCTCGCGGTACAAGAACTTCGGCTCCGCCGGCGTCGGCGACCCGAGCTCGTTCAACCCCGCCTTCGCCGACGCGGTGCAGCGGACCGAGAAGTACGCCGAGACCAACGACGTCTGGCACGACCCGCGTGCCGACGGACTGATCCCCGACGTCTACATCTCGATGGGCCAGACCGCCGAGAACGTCGCCACCCTCAGGGGCATCTCCCGCGCCGACCAGGACGCGTTCGGCGTCCGGTCGCAGAACCTGGCCGAGAAGGCGATCGACAACGGCTTCTTCGAGCGGGAGATCACCCCGGTGACGTTGCCGGACGGCACGGTCGTCAGCACCGACGACGGCCCGCGAGCCGGTACGACGCTCGACAAGGTCAGCCAGCTGAAGCCCGTCTTCCGTCCCGACGGCACCGTCACGGCCGGCAACTGCTGCCCGCTGAACGACGGCGCCGCGGCCGTGGTGATCATGAGCGACACCAAGGCGCGCGAGCTCGGCCTGACCCCGCTGGCCCGGATCGTCTCCACCGGCGTGAGCGGTCTGTCGCCCGAGATCATGGGCCTCGGTCCGGTCGAGGCGACCAAGCAGGCACTGGCCCGGGCCGGGATGAGCATCGGTGACATCGACCTGGTCGAGATCAACGAGGCGTTCGCGGTCCAGGTGATCGGGTCGGCCCGCGAGCTCGGGATCGAGGAGGACCGGCTGAACGTGCACGGTGGCGCGATCGCGCTCGGCCACCCGTTCGGCTCGACCGGCGCGCGGATCATGACCACGCTGGTCAACGGTCTGCAGTTCGAGGACAAGCAGTTCGGTCTCGAGACGATGTGCGTCGGCGGTGGCCAGGGCATGGCCGTGATCCTGGAGCGCCTGAGCTGATGAGCCTCAAGGACAAGACGGCGATCGTCACGGGTGCCTCACGGGGCATCGGTCTGGCGATCGCCAAGCGGCTGGTGGCCGACGGCGCGCACGTGATCATCACCGGCCGCAAGCAGGACGCGCTGGACGAGGCGATCGCCGGACTGGGCGGCCGGGACAACGCCATGGCTGTCGCGGGCAACGCCGCCGACCCGGCGCACCGCGCGAGCGTGGTGGCGGCGGCAGTGGCGACGTACGGGTCGGTGGACCTGCTGGTGAACAACACCGGCATCAACCCGATCTACGGTTCGCTGCTGGACGTCGACAGTGCGGTGGCGGCCAAGATGGTCGACACCAACGTGCTGGCGACCATCGCCTGGGTCAAGGCCTGCAGCGACGCCTGGATGCGCACCCACGGCGGTGCCGTGGTCAACCTGTCGTCGGTGGCCGGCCTGTCGCCGTCCCCTGGCATCGGCTGGTACGGCGCCACCAAGGCGATGCTGTCCCGCGTGACGGCCGAGCTGGCAGTGGAGCTGGCTCCGGCGATCCGGGTCAACGCGGTCGCACCCGCGGTGGTGAAGACCAAGTTCGCCGGGGCGCTGTACGAGGGCCGCGAGGACAAGGTCGCGGCGGCGTACCCGATGAAGCGTCTGGGCACTCCCGAGGACGTCGCCTCGCTGGTCTGGTTCCTTTTGTCCGACGAAGCCTCCTGGATCACCGGCCAGACCATCACCATCGACGGTGGCCTCACCCTCAACGGCGGCATCGTCGGCTGAGCCGACGGCGCTCGCCGGGTGAGGGCTACTCGGCGGTGGAGAGGATCAGCGAGCGGAGGCGGGCGACGGCGAGGCCGAGGCCCGCCACCATGACGGCGGCCAGCAGGATCGTGGCGATCGGGAACTTGACCGCGGACTCGACGGTGCCCGGGTCGGTCAGCTTCTGGATGACGGCGAGCGACCACTGCTGCACGCTGAGGGTCTTCGCGCCGTCGACGTACTGGCCCATCACGCCCTCCCACAGCAGCGCGTAGATCAGGCCGATGGTGACGGCGTTGCCCGAGATCACCGACAGGGCGATGAAGATGCCGGTGTAGGCGATCCCGGCCACCAGCGAACCGATGCCGAAGGCAACGGCCGTGCCCGGCTCGCGCACGTCCAGGATCAGGCCGGCCACCACCATCGGCAGCGCGCCGAGCACGAGGATCACCCCGATCGCGACCAGGGCCTTGGTCAGGATGATGGTGGAGCGTTTGATCGGCTTGCTCAGCAGGTAGACGATCGAGCCGTCGTCGATCTCCGACGACAGCGCGCCGGTCGCCGCGATCAGCGAGACGAGCGGCACGATCACCGCGAGGCCGAACATCTGCAGCAGCGCCGTACTGAAGTCGGCGGTGTCGTCGACCGTCAGCGCCAGCAGCACGCACAGGGCCAGCAGGACGCCGGGCAGGATGAAGAGCAGCAGGCCGCGCCGGTGGCCGAACAGGGTGGCCATCGTCAGCCGGGCAATCGTGGCGTTCATCGTCAGCGCCTTCCGACGAGGTAGGAGAAGACGCTCTCGAGCGACTCGTCGGTCGGGGCGACCTCGAGCAGCCGGATGCCGAGGTCCCGCGCCAGTGACGGCACGATCCGGCTGAACCGCTCGAAGTCGACCACCTGCACCTGCAGCGAACCGCCGTCCAGATCGGCGCCCGACGTACAGGGATCGCCGATCAGGGCGGACGCCAGCCGGCGGTCGTCGGAGGAGCGCAGCCGGTAGAGCACCGGCCGGTCGGTCATCAGCGTGCGGATCGCGCGGTAGTCACCCGAGGCCGCGTGCCGCCCGGAGACGACCACCTCGATGTGGGTCGCGACCTGCTGCACCTCCTCCAGGATGTGCGAGCTGAACAGCACGGTCCGGCCGGCCGCGCCCATCTGGCGCAGCAGTTCCATCAAGTGCAGCCGCTGGCGCGGATCCATTCCGTTGAAGGGCTCGTCGAGCAGCAGCACCGACGGCTCGTGCACGAGCGCCGCCGCCATCTTGATCCGCTGCTTCATCCCCTTCGAGTACGTCGAGATGCGGCGCCCCGCCGCGTCCTCCATCGCCACCGTGGCGATCGCCCGGCCCGTCGCGGCACCAGGATCGGCCAGACCCTGCAACTCGGCGTTCGCCAGCACGAAGGCCGAACCGGTCAACGTGTCGTAGACGGCCTCGGTCTCGGGCACCAGCCCGATGTGCCGGTAGGAGCCCTCGTTGCGCCAGACCGGTACGCCGTCCAGCGTCACGGCGCCCGTCGACGGGGGGAGGAAGCCGGCCATCATCGTGATCAGCGTCGACTTGCCGGCGCCGTTCGGGCCGAGCAGTCCGGTGACGCCGGGGCCGATCGTCATCGTCACGTCGTTGACCGCGACCACGTTGCCGTACCAGCGGGAGACCTTCTCGATCCGGATCACGCTCATCCGCGGGCCACCTTCGCATAGCGCGTGTTGACGCCCCAGACGCAGGCCGCGACCAGCGCGACGTACACGGCGGCGAAGACCAGGCCCTGCGCGGTGGTCGGCTGGAAGCCGGTGCCACCGCGCAGGATGAAGGTCTGCAGCACGTCGACCAGGGTGAACGGCGAGCCCAGGTTGGCGTAGCGGGCCGCGGTGGTGACCGGCTGCTCGGGGTCGGGGCTGAGGATGGCGGTCGTGGTGACGACGGCGGTGAAGGAGACGATCAGGACGGCGATGATCGCGGCGACGGCGAAACCGCGCCGCGGGGTCGCGGCGGAGATCAGGCCGCCGATCGCGGCCAGCAGGATCGAGAGCAGCAGGGCCGCGACGATGCCGCCGAGGAACTCCTTCGTCATGTCGGTGAAGTCGAACTTGGCCAGCAGGGCCCCGGCGTACAGGATCACCAGCGGCAGGCCGATCAGGATCATCAGCGCCAGCACGAGCGCGGTGAGCTTGGCCAGCGCGTAGTCCGTGCGCCGCAGCGGCCGGGCCAGGTAGAGCACGATCGAGCGGTAGCGCAGGTCCCGCGAGAACAGTTGCGGTGACTGGGACGCCAGGTAGAGCGCGATGACGGCCTGCAGGAAGGAGATGTACTGCACCGGGGTCAGCGGCGGCTCCTCGAGCTTCATCGCGGTCTCGATGCCGACGATGATCGCCACCGGCACCACCATCACCGCGAGCAGCAGGATCGGCATCACCTTGGACTTGCCGGACCGGCCGAGCCCGTAGGCGTGCCGCAGGCTCGACACCACCAGCGCCTGCCAGATCGCGAACCGGCCGAGGCGCGGTCCGTCGTAGTGCCGGTAGCCGATGTCGTGGATGACGCCGGCCCGCTGCGGTGCTCCCGGCGGCGGCTGCGGGGGCTCGAGCTGGTCAGACACTGAAGACCTCTTCCAGACGGTGCCGGTGCTGTTCGACCCGGACCAGCCCCAGGCCGAGGTCGGCGACCGCGTCGCGGACCAGGTCGTACGTCTCCTCGCCGGTGATCTCCACCAGCACCAACGGGCCCTCGGCCCGCGCTCGCGCACCGGCCCGCTCCAGCGCGGCACCCAGCCGGTCACGCCCGCTGAGATCGCGTACCTCGACCGCCAGTACGCCGGTCTCGCCGGTCAGCGCGGCCTTGGACTCCGACCGCAGCAGCCGGCCACCGTCCAGCACGATGATGTGGTCGCAGACGTGCTCGAGCTCGCCGAGCAGGTGCGAAGTGATCAGCACGGGGATGCCGAACTCGGTCCCGATCCGGCGGACCAGTGTCAGCATCTCGTCCCGCCCGGCCGGGTCGAGGCCGTTGGTCGGCTCGTCCAGCAGCACGAGCTGAGGATCGTGCACCAGCGCCTGCGCGAGCTTCACGCGCTGCTTCATACCGGTCGAGTAGCCGCCCATCGGGCGGTAGCGCGCCTCGTCCAGGCCGACATGCCGCAGTACGTCGGCCGCTCGCTCCCTGGCGGCCGTCGCGGGCAGCCCCGACATCTGCGCGAGATGCACGGCGAACTCCGTCGCCGAGACGTCGGGCGGCAGGCAGTCGTGCTCGGGCATGTAGCCGACGAGAGCACGGACCGCCTCGCCGCCGGTGACCACGTCGTGTCCCAGCACGATGGCGCTTCCGGCGGTCGGGGCGATCAGTCCGAGCAGAATCTTCAGCAGGGTCGACTTGCCGGCACCGTTGGCTCCGACCAGTCCGGTCACGCCGGACCCCACCTCGACAGTCAGCTCGTCCAGGGCCGTCACACGCGGGTATCGCTTGGTCAACGACGTGGTCGCGATAACGGGCACCGGGCAACCCTAATGCCCACCTCGCTCCGGACAGAATCACAGCCGTCGCACAGCTGTTGCGATCGCGTTCCAACTGCTAATTGCGTGGCCGCCGAGAGGTGTCGTCGCTAGGGTCGCGGGCATGCGGATCAGGAGGGCGACGCCGGACGACGCCGAGGCGGTTTCGCGGTTGCGGCGGGAGATCTACTCGTACTCCGTGGTGTCGCCGGCCGCCGCGCGGCACCTGATCACGGTGCACGCACCGGGCGAGCGGTTCCTGGCCCTGGTCGCGGAGGACGGTGATCAGCTCGTCGGCTGGGGATCGGCCGGGCTGAACGTCTGGACCAGTGCGGCCGGTCAGAGCGGGCTCTCGATCTCTGTGCGGCCCAGCCATCGGCGGCAGGGGATCGCCAGTGCCCTGGCCGAGCAGTTGCACGAACATCTACGGGCGATCGGAGCCAGCCGGGTGCGGAGCTTCGCGACACCGGACGGCCTGCTGTTCGGCACCGAGCTCGGCTATGTGCCTTCGCGTGAGCTGCATTATTCAGGGGTCGATCCGCGAGTGCTGCCCGAGCAGCCGGTCACACCGGAGGGAATCCGGATCGTCACTCTCGACAGGCTGGAACCGCGGCAGGTTTACCTCGCTGACACGACCGCGTCGCTCGACGAGCCGGGGGACTCACCGCTGGACGCGGTGAGCTACGACGACTGGCTCGCCGAGGTCTGGGAGTCGCCCGGATCGGACCGGTCGCTGAGCATCGCGGCGATGGCCGGTGACGTGGTGGCGAGCTTCGCGGCGATCGAGCGGGATGGTGACCGGGCCTGGTCGGGAATGACCGGAACAGTTCCGCAGTACCGAGGGCAGGGCCTGGCGAAGCTGGTCAAGTCGGTCGCCCTGCGCCGGTGCGCGGAGGCCGGCATCACCGGCGCGTTCACCTCCAACGACGACGCGAACCGGCCGATGCTGGCGATCAACGACTGGCTCGGCTACCGCCGGATCGAGACCCAGACGAGCCTGCTGTTGAACCTTTGATCTCTGTAACGTTTACAGGTGTCCAGACCAGTTCGGTGCTGACCGTGGGTATGTTCCGGAGAACTTCGCGGAAGGAACCTCGAGATGGAGATCAGACCTGCCCGAGCCGACGACGCCGACGGCGTGGTGGCACTCTTCGAACTGGTCGAACCGTGGTCGGTGACCACCACGGAGATCCTGCGGGCCGGCCTCGCCCGGCACGCCGGCTCCACCACCCGCACCTCGATCGCCGCGATCGAGGACGGCCGGCTGGCCGGCTGGAGCTCGTCCCAGCTCACCGCCGGCTCCGATCCGCCCAGCGGCGAACTCCGGGTGATCGTGCATCCGCAGTACCGCAGCCGTGGTGTCGGGACCGAACTGGTGGAGCGGTCCCATGCGCGGCTGAAGGCGGCCGGCGCCCTGAGCGTCCGCGTCTTCGCGGAGCCCGCGTCGCGGGAGTGGGCTTCTCGCTGGGGCTACCGGCAGACCAGACAGGTGCACTACGCGGGGATCGAACCGCGGCTGGCGCCGGAGCTTCCCGCCGTACCGGACGGGGTGCGGCTGGCGCCGCTGACCGAGGTCGATCCGCAGCTCGCCTACCTGGCCGATGAAGTTGCCCAGCGCATCAAACCTGGGGACGCGAGGATCAGCGGCCGCCCGTACGACGACTGGCTCGCCAACGTCTGGCACGCACCCGGCATGATGCTCGACCTGGGTGTCGCGGCGCTGCAGGACGGCCAGGTCGTCGCCTTCACCCGTGGGGTCGGCAGCTCCCTGAAGATCTGGTCGACCATGACCGCGACGATGCCGGGCCACCAAGGCCGCGGCCTGGCCAAACTCGTCAAGTGCGCCGCGCTGCACCGGGCCGCGGCGGCCGGGGTGGTCCGTGCGTTCACGGCGAACTACGACGGCAACGAACCGATGCTGGCGGTCAACACCTGGCTGGGCTACCGCCGGACGGCGACCCACTCGGTGCTGGTCTGCCCGCTCTAGCGAACCAGCAGGACGACCGTCTCGGCGACGCAGGCAGGCTTGGTGGAGCCTTCCAGCTCGATCACCCACTGCAGGGAGATCTGGACGCCGGCCGGGGTTTCCTGGGCGCCCGCGATCGACGCACTGGCACGGATCCGGCTGCCGACCGGGACCGGACTGGGGAAGCGGACCTTGTTGACGCCGTAGTTCAGCTTCGCCGTGACGCCCTCGATCGACAGCAGTTGCTCGCCGAAGTGGGCGATCAGGCTCAGCGTCAGGTAACCGTGCGCGATGGTGCCGCCGTACGGGCCCTTGGCGGCGCGGTCCACGTCGACGTGGATCCACTGGTGGTCACCGGTCGCCTCGGCGAACTGGTTCACCTGCTCCTGGGTGATCTCCAGCCAGGCGGTCTCACCCAGCTGGGTGCCGACCGCGTCGACGACCTCGTCCACACCGGTGAAGGTCTGCATGTCCAGCTCCTAGTTACGGGGTCCGCCGGCGACGTACAGGACCTGACCGGAGACGAAGCCGGACTCCTCGCTGCAGAAGAACGACGCGGCGGCGGCGATGTCCTCGGGCTTGCCGGTGCGGTTCACCGGGATGGTGGCGGCGGTGGCCTTCTTGAACTCCTCGAAGTCGACACCGACCCGGGCCGCGGTGGCCGCGGTCATGTCGGTCTCGATGAAGCCCGGGGCGATCGCGTTCGCGGTGACACCGAACTTGCCCAGCTCGAAGGCGAGGGTCTTGGCCAGGCCCTGCAGGCCGGCCTTCGCGGCGGCGTAGTTGGCCTGACCGCGGTTGCCCAGGGCCGAAGTGGAGGACAGGAAGACCATTCGCCCGTAGCCGGCCTCGACCATGTGGGCCTGGCAGGCCTTCGACATCAGGAAGCTGCCGCGCAGGTGCACCGACATCACGGTGTCCCAGTCGTCCTCGGACATCTTGAAGAGCAGGTTGTCGCGCAGTACGCCGGCGTTGTTCACCAGGATCGTCGGCGCGCCCAGCTCGGCCACCACCCGCTCGACCGCAGCGGCCACCTGGTCGGACCTGCTCACGTCACAGCCGACCGCGATCGCCTTGCCACCGGCCGCGGTGATCGCGTCGACGGTGCCCGCACAGGCTGCCTCGTCCAGGTCCAGGACGGCGACGGCGTTGCCGTCGGCGGCGAGCCGCTGCGCCACCGCGGCGCCGATTCCCCGGGCCGACCCGGTCACGATCGCCACGCGCTGCTGCTCGCTCATCCGCCTGCTCCCTGTGTGTGTCTCTTCGTGTCCGTGGTGTCTCGGGATGACATTACCCACGTTCGGTCACGGCCGCTGCGGTCCGGATGCGATGATCGCCGTGTGGCTCATCACAACCGGCACGACTACCTGTGCCCGCTCCGCTGGGGCGACATGGACGCCCTGGGCCACGTCAACAACGGACGCTATGTCGACTACCTGCAGGACGCGCGCGTCGACTTCCTGTTCCGGACCGCCAAGGAGCTCGGCGCCGGCAACCTGGAGACCGGTCTGCTGGTCGCCCGGCACGAGGTGCAGTACCGGCGGCCGCTGGTCTTCCGGCCCGAGCCGGTGCACATCGAGCTGTGGATCAGCGAGATCAAGGCGGCCTCCTTCCTGGTCGACTACGAGATCCTCGACCTGGCCGCGGACGGCACGCGGACGACGTACGTCGAAGCGCGCACCCGGCTGGTCCCGTTCGATTTCGCCGCCAACCGCCTGCGCCGGATCACCCCGGTCGAGCGGACGGCGCTGGAGAAACTGGTGGGCTGCTGATGTTCACCCATCCCGTCCTGGTCCGGTGGTCGGACATCGACTCCTACGACCACGTCAACAACGTCCGGTACTTCGACTACTTCCAGGAGGCCAGGATCCTGTTCCTGGCCCAGCTGGTCGGGGTCAGCGGCGACTACTTCGCGCAGTACCCGGTGGTGCTGGCCAGCCAGACGGTCGACTACAAGCGACCGGTGCTGCTGCGGCAGCCGCCGTACGACGTGGACGTGTGGGTCGAGGCGGTCGGGACGACGTCGTACACGCTGGGATCGCGGATCGTCGATCGCACCGCGGCCGGCGAGGAGGTCTACGCCACGGCGGTGTCGGTGCTGGTCGCCGTCGACGGCTCGACGCACGCCAAACGCGAGCTCCTTCCGGCGGAAAGGGAAGCCCTCGTCCGGCACGTTTCGGCGGCTTGAGACACTGGCAGGGATGAGCGAGCCGAAGAGTTTCTACGAGGCCGTGGGCGGGGCCGACACCTTCCATCGGCTGGTGGCTGCCTTCTACCGCGGCGTCGCCACCGACCCGGAGCTGCGCCCGATGTATCCGGAGGAGGATCTGGGCCCGGCCGAGGTGCGGTTCCGGATGTTCCTGGAGCAGTACTGGGGAGGTCCGCGGACCTATTCCGAGCAGCGCGGGCATCCCCGGCTGCGGATGCGGCACAATCCGTTCGCCGTCACCCCCAGAGCCCGGGACCGCTGGCTGCATCACATGCGGACCGCGCTGGACGAGCTCGAGCTGGACCCGGACCGCGACCAGGAGATCTGGACGTACATGGTGATGGCAGCGCAAAGCATGGTGAACACCGACGAACCGACCTACCCCGGCGCGATCGACGTGTCCGGCAACTGAGTTCCAAGGAGAGATGACGAGCATGGCAACAGTTCGTACTGCCAAGGCCCACTGGGAAGGCTCGCTGCTGGAGGGCGCCGGCCAGGTCGCCCTGGAGTCGTCCGGGATCGGCACCTACGACGTGTCCTGGGCCTCCCGCGCGAACGAGTCGGACGGCAAGACCAGCCCGGAAGAGCTGATCGCCGCCGCCCACTCGACCTGCTTCTCGATGGCGCTCTCGCACGCGCTGGCCGGCGCCGGCAACGCGCCGGAGTCGATCGACACCACCGCCGACGTCACCTTCCAGCCGGGTGAGGGCATCACCGGCATCAAGCTGTCGGTGAACGGCAAGGTCCCCGGCCTGACCGCCGACGAGTTCGCCCAGTTCGCCGAGGACGCGAAGAAGAACTGCCCGGTCTCCCAGGCCCTGACCGGTACGACGATCACGCTGGACGTCACCTTCACCGCCTGATCTTCCGCACCGTTCCGGCGCCGGCTCCGCGAAGGCCGGCGCCGGAGGTGTGTTCAGACCCGGCAGCGGTTCGACTCGTGCCGGACGACCGTGTAGTACATGTTGGGCTCGTGGACCCAGCCCTGGGTGGCCTGGCCGCTGATGTTGACGAACCACCAGATGTTGTTGGCCTCGTTCTTCGCCCAGCAGTGCAGCGCGACCCCGGCGGGGCCGGTGCCGCGGACGCTGCAGGAAGCATTCGGGCCGGAGCGGATCGGGGCGCCGGAGTTCAGCGAGTTGAACCCGGACGACAGGTTCTGGTGGTTGGTGCTGCCGGTGCAGTCCGCCAGCGTTGCCGCGGTGGCCGTGGTCGGGCCGACCAGCGCGGTGGCCGCGACACCGCCGGCGATGACGAGCGCAGGCAAGATCTTCGAGGTGTTCAAGAGGGGTTCCCTTCACGTGCAGGTCAAGACTGACGCCGCGGACGCTAGCCAGCCCGCACGGCGGACGGGACGACTTCCGATCGAATTCGATCGCTCGCCGGTGCAGTCCGGGCGCCGGAGCTCGCCGGGGCATAGAGTTCGGGCAACGTGAGCATCGATCGTTCCCGGCCGACCGTCGCCGGACAGGCTGCTGTGCCCACCGGTGTCCGGACGCTGAGCGATCTCAGCGTCGGACTCGAGCGGCTGCGGTCGGCGGCGGGGATCTCGTACCGCGAACTGCAGCGCCAGGTGGCGCAGCTACGCCAGGACCGCGGCGCGCAGCCGGTCGCGTACGAGACGGTCTACCGGTGTCTGCAAGCCGGCCGGCGGCGTCTCGACGTCGACCTGGTGGCCGACATCGCCACGGCGCTCACCGGAGATCCTGCCGGGGGTACGGCGTGGCGCCGGGCGTACGAGTCCGTCGTCGACCAGCTCAGCGACGAGCGGATCGTCGAGGTCGTCCCGCAACTGCCCGCGGTCCGGACGACGTTCGTCGGCCGGCAGGACGAGCGGAGCCGGTTGAGGCGCAGCGCCGACAACGGACCGGCCGTGCACCTGATCGACGGTATGCCTGGCGCGGGCAAGAGCTGGCTGGCCGGCCAGGCCGCTCAGGACGCGGCGCAGGAACTGCAGCCCGACTTCGTCGCGTTCGTCGATCTGCGCGGGTACGACGCCGTCCGGCCGCCGGCGGACCCGGGCGCGGTGCTTGGTGAGCTCCTCCGGCTGCTGTCCGTCCCGGTGGCCCAGCTCGCCGGTCTGGACACGCAAGCGCGCTCGACCTTGTTCCGCGAGAAGCTGGCAGACCGCCGGGCTGTGCTGGTGCTCGACGACGCGGCCGGCGACGATCAGGTGCTCCCGCTGCTGCCTGGCACCCCCGAGTCGATCGTCTTCGTGACCAGCCGGGTCCGGATGGAACGGATCGTCGGGACCCGGCAGACGATCGGGGTGCTGCCCGCGAAGGACTCGGTGGAGGTTCTCCGCCGGCTGATCGGCCGCGAGAACGACAACACCGACGACAGCGACGATCTCGGCGTACTGGACCGGCTGGCCGAAGCGGCCGCGCATCTGCCCCTGGCGCTGGCGCTGGTCGGCTCGCGGGCCCGCGACCGGCCGGACTGGACGCTGGCCGACCAGGTGGATCGCCTGGTCGAGAGCGCCCGGGTGCTGCGGATCGAGAAGGGCGTCGAGTTCGCGCTCGACCTCTCGTACCAGGCTCTGGATCAGCCCGCGAGGGCGATGCTGCGGGCTCTGAGCCTGCATCCCAACCGGCGGATCGACACCGGAGCGGCCGCCGCGCTGGCGGAGCTGCCGATCGACCGGGCCGCGGCGTGCCTGGACGCCTTGCTGGCGGCCAATCTGGTCAGCAGCGGCACCGAGGACCGGGTCGAGGTGCACGACCTGGTGCGGATCTTCGCCACCGGCCGCGCGCTCGACGAGGACCCGCCGCTGCAACGGGCCGAGGCCGCGTTCCGGCTGGCGACGTACTACACCGCCACCGCGGCGCACGCCATGGACGTGTGGAAGCCGGGCGCGATGGAGCTGTGGAAGCCGGGGGGTCAGGTCTCGGTCGCCTCCGACGGAGTCGCGGTGGCATCCTTCACCACGCCGGCGCAGGCGCTGGCCTGGCTGGACGCCGAGCGGAGCGCGATGGTCGCGTTGGCCCTCGGCGATCAGCCGTGCGCGAGTGGTCCGACCGCGCTGACGCTGGCGGAGGTGCTGAACCAGTACTTCAGGATCCGGGGCCACTACCGCGAGGCCGAGATCATGTACGCCCGCGGCGCCCGCCAGGCCACCGGGGCCAGGCGCGGCCGGCTGCTGATGCGGCTGGCGGGCATCCGGGGCTCTCTCGGTCTCTACGAGCAGGCGATCGCCGACGCCCGGGAGGCCGAACAGATCGGCCGGTCCGCGAACGACGTCAGCCTGGAGGCCGGCGCGCTCACGAACCTCGGCATGATCGCGCGCTCCCGGAGCCGGTGGGCGGAGGCGAACAGGAGGTACCTGCGGGCGTTGAGCATCGTCGACGGTACGGACGACCTCTACCTCCGGGTGCTGGTCCGCACCAACCTCGGCGGGCTGCGGCGCCGGCAGGGCCGGCCGGACGAAGCGATCACCTGGTTCCAGCAGGCGCAGGCGCTGGCCGACTCGATCGAGCACAACGAGCATCAGGCGCTCGGCGCGCGCGCCGGGATCGCGGATGCGCTGGAGGATCTTGGCCGGACCGACGAAGCGCTCGAGCACGCGTCGCAGGTGCTGGTCGAGTCCCGCGCGAACGGCCTGGTGTTCATCGAGGTGGAGGCGCTGGCCCAGATCGCCCGGATCACCAGCCGGTCCGGCTCGCCCCGCGAGGCGCTCGAGCTGCATCTGACCGCGCTACGGCTGGCCCGGGACAACCAGCACCAGCGGGACATCATCACCGATCTCGAGCGGGACCTGGCCGAGACCCGTGAAAGGCTCGGACGCGACGACACGGCACGCTAGGAGCATTCTTTGAGTGGGACACCGGATCTGGGACCCGTACCGAACCGCGTCACCGTCGAGGTGGAGCAGGTACGCCGCCTGGTCGCGGCGCAGTTCCCGCACTGGGCCGGTCTGCCGATCGAGCCGGTGGCCAAGGGCGGTTGGGACAACTGGACCTTCCACCTCGGGCCGGACAAGCTGCTGCGCCTGCCCAGCGCCTCGGAGTACGCGCAGGCGGTCGAGAAGGAGCATCGGTGGCTGCCAGAGCTGGCTGGTCGGCTGCCCCTGCCGATCCCTGTTCCGCTGGCGATGGGGACGCCGAGTCCGGCGTACCCGCACCCGTGGTCGGTCTATCGGTGGATCGATGGCGTGACCGCGTCCGCCGACCGGATCGCCGACCCGGTGGGCTTCGCGGTCGAGCTGGCCGGGTTCCTGGCCGCCTTGCAGGCCGTCGATGCGGCCGATGGTCCGCAGCCGGGGGTCCACAACTGGTTCCGGGGCGGCACGTTGCGCACGTACGACGCGAACGCCCGGCGCCAGCTCGGCGTACTGGCCGGCCGGCTCGACGCTGAGCTGGCTCGGGAGATCTGGGCGGCCGCGCTCGACGCGCGCTGGGACGGTGTGGACCGCTGGTTCCACGGGGACATCGCGCCGGGGAACCTGCTGCTCCAGGACGGGAAGCTGGCCGCCGTCATCGACTTCGGCACCTGCGGCGTCGGCGATCCGGCCTGCGATCTCGCCATCGCCTGGACGTTGCTGACCACCGACGGCCGTAGGGCGTTCCGGGACCGCTTGCAGGTCGACGACGAGTCCTGGGCGCGGGGGCGTGGCTGGGCGCTCTGGAAGGCGGTCGCGATCTGTTCCGCCACCTACGACGATCCGGCGGACGCCGCGGAGTACGCGGGTGCCCGGCGAGTACTCGACGAGATCTTCGCCGAGTACTCGGCCGGGTAGCAGTGCGGTCGCTGTCAGCCGATCCGGTTGACCGTCGAGGCCGAGGCCGGACAGATGATCAGCAGGCAGCTCTCGACCTTCACGTCGTCGATGACGGCCCCCCACGCGGACCCCGAGGTGCCGGCGAACGCGAGCACCGCCGACGACGACAGCAGGTTGGTGAAGTAGAAGCTGCGGTAGGTCCAGCCCATGGCGGAGTTGTTCTTCCCGGCGATGCTGAAGGTGAAGCTGTCCACCTGCTGGCCGTTGACGGCGACGTTGCCGCTCTTCACCACCGGCGCGCCCTCGGGATTGCCGGCGACCGCGAAGCTGACCTTGTACGTCGTCAGCAGTTGCGTGGGCAGGGTCCGGGCGACAGTGCCGTCGTTCGATCCGTTGAGGTCGAGCGACTGCCGCCCTTCGGCATCCGTCCAGTCGGTGGTCAGGTCGACGCCACCCGACGTCACCTGCCAACCGTCGAACTGCTGCCCGGCGACGTAGCTGGCGAACTCGACCGAGAGCACCGGCTTCTCGAATCCGTTGGCGAACACCGGAGCAGCTGCGGCTGGTGTCGCGGTGAGGGCGACGAGCAGCGTGGAAAGCGCGACCAGCAAGGTCGTACGGCGGTACTTGGGCATGACGAAGCCTCCAGGCAGGTGGACGGACGGGTCCTGCTCTCCAGGCTACGGTCACGCTCCGCAGTCGGTCTGCTACAACGGCGTGGGTCGGGCGATTGAGTTCACTCGCGGGGTTCGTGGCCGCCCGCCGGGTGAACTGCCGCGGAGGTGGCAGCGGGAGTCGTGGTGCGGGCGGGTGGCTCTTCGGCCGGGTGCTCGAGGTGGGTGACGCCGTCGGCCGCTTCGGCGGCGCTGCCGACGCCGGTGGTGGAGGTGGTGGGAGCGTCGGGGTCGCGGGTGGTCAGGTTGCCGACGCGGAGGACCTCGCCGTTGCGGACGTACCAGGTGGTGCCGTCCTCGCCGCGGAGGCGGGTGACGCGCAGGCCGACGGCCTCGACGACGCCGGTCGCCTTCTCCATGTCGACGAGGTCGCCGACGCCGTACTGGTCCTCGAAGATCATGAAGACGCCGGCCAGGAAGTCCTTGACCAGGGTCTGGGCGCCGAAGCCGAGGGCGACGCCGATGATGCTGGCCGAGGCGACCACCGGGAGGATGTTGAAGCCGAGTTCGGCCAGCACCATCACCACCAGGACGGCGGTCAGCACGATCGTCACCGAACTGCACAGCAGGGAGGCGATGGTCTCGGCGCGCTGGCTGCGGCGTTCGCTCATCAGGGTCTGTTCGACGAACTCCTGACCGCGCTTCGACCGGGCCAGGACGACGGCCACGGCGCCGTTGCCGGTCCGCCGGGCGAACCGGCGGATCGCCTTGTGCAGCAGCCAGCGGACGACGAAGAAGGCGACGATCAGACCGAGGACCCGGGCCGGGACCATGATGATCTGATCGGTCATTTCCAGCTTCCCGTCGTTGCCTCTACGGAAGAACGTCGGGAAGGTGTCCGGCACGGAAAACAGGGGGTGACTGAGCAGGGACACGGGGTAACTGAGCAGAATAGGCATCTCGCCGCCCTACTGTAGTGGCTGCGTTGCGAGGATCCGGACGCCAGGATCTCCGCACTTTCCGAACCGGAGATGCGCGAGGAGGAACGAACGGATATGCCGAGCCGGCTGGACGACGAGCTGAGCAGGCTGGTGTCCGCGGGGGTGCTGCGCCCGTACCAGGCCGAGGCCCTCCGCACAGCCGCCGAAGCGGATGCCGAACCGCTCCGTGCCGATGACGCCGCGATCCCGCCGGGCACCGCCCGCGATGCGACCACGTCCGGCGCGGACAGCGCGGCACCCAGAACTTTCCGGACGCCGCCCGCCGCCACCCACTCGTCCGCGCTGACCGAAGTCCTCGGCTACATCGGCGGCGCGCTCCTGCTCGGCGCGGTTGCGCTGCTGACCGTGGCCAACTGGGGAGGGATGGGCCACGCCGAGCGGATCACCATCGGCACCACCGCGGCGGTGGCCCTGCTGGGAACGGCTGTCCTGCTGGCGCTGGTCGGGCGGCGAGAGCAGTTGAGTTCGGCGCTCGCGTCACTCGGCTGCTGCGTCGCGGGGTTCGCCACCTACGTCGCGGTCGAGGGGGAGACCGGCCGGATCGCCGGGGTCGCGGTGGCGCTCACCCTCGCGGTGGCCGGGATCTGGTGGCTGGCCGGATCTTCGTTGCTAGTGGCAACTTTTGCGATCCTGGCCGTCGGTGTGCTGGTGATCACCGCCGACGTCCTCACTCCGGACAACGCCGAGTCGGCCAACTCCGCCGGGATCGCCGGCACCGGCTTCATCCTGGTCGCGTTCGTGATGGCGATGATCGGCCTGGTCCGCGACCAGGTGACCGCCTGGTCGCTCGCCGGTGCCGCCATGTTCAGTTCCTCGGTCTGCTGGCTCATCCAGGAGCGGGGCGAGGTGATGGCCTTGGCAGTCGGTACTGCGGGCCCGGCCGCGCTCCTGGTCGCCTACGGGCGCCGCGACGTGTCCGCGTACGCCGTGGTCGGCTGTTCGATCCTGCTGGTCATCTGGCCGATCTCTCTCTACCAACTGACCGACAACGTCGCGGGAGTCGCAGTCGGTCTCGTAGTGGCCAGTACCGCGCTGCTGATCGCCGTGCTCGTGCTGACTCGCCGCCAGCGCGGCCTGGTGGAGCCACGGCCGTAGCTGCCCGCTGTCAGGGCGTGCGGGTGACTTTGAGTCCCCGGAGGGCGAGGCTGCCGTCAGTGGATCCTCGGCCGATGTGCAGATAGCCGCCGCGGAAGGACTTCTCCACGACAGTCACCTTCGCCGGTTGGTCCAGCCGCCTCCAGGTGAGTGTGGTGGGCGTGACGTCCAGGCGGAACTTCATCCACTCGCCCCGGAACACCGCCGCGGTCTTCTTGACCCCCAGTTTGATGCCCGGCCGGTTGCCGACGCGGTGGGTGTAGAGCCCCAGTTCGCCGTTCGCCTGCAGGATCGCGTGGTAGCCGTTGGAGGCGCCGAGGCGGTGCTCGTAGTACTCGTCGTCGGCGTGGGCGAAGGCCAGCGTCAGGTTCGCGAGCGGATCAGCAGGCAGTACGGAGTACGACGCCTGGAACTCCACCGTGTAGGCGGGTGACGTGATCGGGCCCAGGTGGCCGAGAGTGAGGAAGTGTTGCGTGCCCACCGCGCCGAGGCCGATGGTGCCGCCGCGTCCCCAGGCGATGGCGAACCTGTCGTCGTACGGGTCCCGCGTGAGCTCACCGGGCACCAGCGCGCCGGAAGCCCATTGGTCGGTGGTCGCCTGCGCCGTCTTGCCGAGCAGGTAGCCGATGTTCGACGTGACCGCGCCCTGCATCCCCAGCGCGCGGTAGTGTTTGACGTCCGAGCGGCGGTGCAGCGGGTAGGGCCAGACCGGGATGCCGGTCGCCACGACGGCGTCGACGAGCGGCGCCGCCAGATAGCCACCGGGCCCCGAGTTCGGTACGACGATCGCGTCCGTGCGCGGCGACAGTTGGCCGGCAACCGCCTGGATCGTCTCCGGTGTCATCTCCTGCGGCGAGGTGAAGTAGGCGAACACCCCGAGACCCAGCGACTTCGCCTCGGCGATCCGCCGGCTCTTGAAGTACGTCTTCACCAGTACCGACTGCTCCAGCCGGTACTTCGAGACCATCGCCATCATCGGCGCGTGGGCGCGATCGTCCTTGGCCTCGACCGCCAGGATCACCCGGCCGCCGAACTTGCGCAGGACGTCCTCGAACAACGGCACCCTGACCTTGGCCTGCGTCCAGCGCGGACCCAGCCGCGGCACCTCGAGCCAGCCCGCCGCGAGGGCGGTGTAGGTCGTGGTGCGCAGGTTCCCCTTGAGGTTGGTGGTCCGGTCCAGGGTCAGGTCGTGCAGGCAGACCAGGACGTTGTCCGCGGTGATGCCGACGCTGATCTCCATCGCGGGAGCACCCCAGGCGACGGCAGCGTCGTACGACTCCATGCTGTGCTCGGGGAACACGTCACCGGCGCCCCGGTGGGCGACCAGATACTTGTCGCCACGATCCGCGACCCAGTCGGTGAGGCTGTAGTCACCCAGCAGAGGTTCGGACTTGACCGGCTCCTGGCGGCAACCAGTGGCCAGCGAGCCGACAGTCAGCGCGCCCAGCAACCCAAGGGTCGTACGGCGGCTGATGCCACTGCTTCGGTCGTGCGGCCGCAACTCGTCCATCCGGGCCCCCTCTTGCGAGCGCAAGTCCCCCCTGCGCCGAACCTTCTCCCGAAGAGTAAGCGCACCGGCCCGTCCTACGGCAGGGGCCGATGCAGGGTCGTGACGCAACGCGAACGGGCAGTGCCGGATCGCCTGCGTGCCGTGACGTTCGAGGGGCCTACGGCGCGCGGCGTTGGGACCCAGCGGCCGACATACGGCAGACTCGCACGCGTGACTGCTCCCACTCCAGCCCTTGTCGAGCTAGCCGTCGCGCATGGAGTGGCGACCGAGTACTGGGACTGGCGAGGCAAACACGTACAGGTCTCGTCCGAGGTCGTCTCTGCTGTGCTCGCCGCGCTCGGTGTCGACGCGTCCACCCCTGAGCGCGCCGCCGATGCGCTGGCCGATCACCAGCAGGCTCGCTGGCGTCGCACTCTGCCTGCCACGGTGGTGATGCGGGCCGGGTGGACGCCCTGGTTCGCGGTGCACCTGCCGCACGGCTCCACCGCCGAGGTGTGGGTGGATCTGGAGGACGGCGGCCAGCGTCGTGACATCCCGCAGCAGGAGCACTGGGTCGAGCCGGAGTGGGTCGACGGCGTACGGGTCGGCGAAGCGACGTACCAACTGCCCGGTGACCTTCCGCTCGGCTATCACCGGCTGTGCGCGCGGATCGGCAGCAATCCGGAGATCTCGGTCGGCTCGCTGACCGTCACGCCACAACGGCTGGAGCCGCAGAAGCTGGAGCGGACCTGGGGCTGGGTGCTTCAGCTGTACTCCGTGCGCTCCCGCAGGTCGTGGGGGATCGGCGACCTGCACGACCTGGCCGACCTGGCCGCGTGGTCGGCCAACGACCTGGGTGCCGGCTTCGTGCTGATCAACCCGCTGCACGCCGCCGAGACCGCCGGCCGGATGGAGCCCTCGCCGTACCTGCCGGCCTCCCGGCGGTTCGCGAACCCGCTCTACCTGCGGATCGAGGACATCGACGAGTACGGCGACCTGGCGCCCGCCGAGCGGGACCGCGTCCGGACGCTGGGCCTGCAGGCGCGGGCACTGAGCGAGGACGCGGACGCGCTGGACCGCGACACTGTCTGGGCGGCCAAACGCGAGGCCCTGCAGCTGCTCTTCGGGGTCCGGCCGTCGATAGGCCGCATCGCGGAGTACGGCTCGTACTGCGACCGGGAGGGCCAGGGGCTGATCGACTTCGCCACCTGGGCCGCGATCGCCGACGTGCACGGACCCGAATGGAGCAAGTGGCCGGCCGAGCTGCAGGACCCGGCGGCACCCGCAGTTGTTGCCTTCCGCAACGAAAATCCGGATGCGGTGGAGTTCCACTGCTGGCTGCAGTGGCAGCTCGACGACCAGCTCTGCCGGACCCAGGCGCGGGCGAAGTCGGCCGGTATGTCGCTGGGCGTCCTGCACGACCTGGCAGTCGGCGTACACCCTGATGGTGCCGATGCGTGGGCGCTCAAGCACGTACTCGCCGCCGGCATCCACGTGGGCGCGCCGCCGGACGCGTTCAACCAGCAGGGACAGGACTGGTCGCAACCGCCCTGGCGGCCGGACGCACTGGCCGCCAGTGGGTACGCGCCGTGGCGCGACCTCGTCCGGTCGGTGATCCGGCACAGCGGCGGACTGCGGATCGACCACATCCTGGGGCTGTTCCGGCTCTGGTGGGTGACGTCGCCCGACCGGCCGACCGAAGGCACCTACGTGCGCTACGACCACGAAGCGCTGATCGGCATCCTCGTCCTGGAGGCCTCCCGCGCCGACGTGGTCGTGGTGGGGGAGGACCTCGGCACGGTCGAGTCCTGGGTGCGTGACTACCTCACCGAACGCGGAGTCCTCGGTACGTCGGTGCTGTGGTTCGAGCGCGATGCCGACGGAGACCCGCTGCCGCCCGAGCGCTGGCGTGAGCTCTGCCTGGCCACCGTGACCACCCACGACCTGCCGCCGACCGCCGGCTACCTGGCGGGCGACCACGTCGAGCTACGGGACCGGCTCGGCCTGCTGACCCGGCCGGTCGCCGAGGAGCTCGCCGTGGACGAGGCGGACCGGGACTCCTGGCTCAACGCGCTGCGCGAGCGGCACCTGCTCGGCAACGCGGACGGCGACGTCGAGCGCATCGTCGAGGCGCTGCACCGGTACGTCGCGCACACGCCGGCCAAGCTGGTCGGCGTCGCCCTGACCGACGCGGTCGGCGAGCGGCGTACGCAGAACCAGCCGGGCACCACCGACGAGTACCCGAACTGGCGGATCCCGCTCGGCGGGCCGGGCGGCGTACCGGTGCTGGTGGAGGATCTGCCGAACAATCAGCGGCTCCGGCGCCTGATCGGCGTCCTGCACAGCTGACAGCGGCGGGAATACTAGCGGAATGTAAACAACTACTCACCAGCCGTTGACAATAGATTCGAACGGTTGTTATCTATTGTCAACGAAGGCGCCTTCCTTCATTCCCCTCCGCCCCCACAACCGGGAATCATGAAGGAGTGTCCGCATGCTGCGAACACGCAAACTCACCCTGGCCGGAGTCGCTGTCGGAGCGCTCGCTCTGACAGCGGCCACGTCGATCCCGCTGGCCTACGGCCACGGCTACACCACCGCACCGATCAGTCGCGCCAAACACTGTGCGAACAAGACGGTGTCGAACTGCGGTCAGATCCAATGGGAACCGCAGAGCACCGAAGGCCCGAAGGGATTCCCCGGCGCTGGTCCGGCCGACGGCAAACTCTGCTCGGCCGGCCTCGGGCAGTTCAACGAACTGAACGACCAGCGCGGTGGCGCCTGGCCGGCCACCCAGGTCAGCTCGGGCGCGAGCTTCAGCTTCAAGTGGCGCCTGACCGCGATGCACGCCACCACGGACTTCAAGTACTACGTCACCAAACAAGGCTGGAACCAGGGTGCGCCACTGAGTCGCTCGGCGCTCGACCTGAACCCGTTCCTGACCTTCCCGATGAACGGGGCACGGCCCGCCGCCGACGTCACGCACCAAGGCCGGCTGCCGAACCGGACCGGTCGGCACATGATTCTCGCGGTCTGGACGATCGCCGACACGGCGATGGCGTTCTACCAGTGCTCCGACGTCAACTTCGGCAGTTCGCTGTCCAAGACCGGTACCGACTTCGAGTTCTGATTCGAGCCGCCCCCGGCGTGGAGCCGAGCCGACTGCCCTCGGTTCGGCTTCACGCCGTGCGGCGCCCGGTGTTTCGTGAATAACTTTCCAGGGGAATTCTCTTCTTGAAACCTTCCGCCCCGAGTTTCAGGAGAGTGCCCCATGAACTCCTTCGTCCGCCGCGTCACCGTGCCGTTGACCGCCCTGCTGGTCGGCTTCCTGCCCGGCGTGCTGGTGATCGAGCAGGCCTCGGCCGTCACCAAGATGACCCATGCCCAGGCGACCGCCATCTTCAGCGCCGCCGGCATCACCTGGTCGTCCAGTGGCGGCTGCTCCGACTGGAACAACCCCACCTGCACCTCGTTCACCAACGTCAACGACAGCAGCGTGTACGGCGTCCGCACGCTGAAGCAGTCCAGTGGGTGTGCCATCCGGATCACGGGTGGCACCGAGACCGGGCATGCCGGCGGCACCTACAGCCACCGCAACGGCTACAAGCTGGACGTCGCGGTGGCGACCTGCGTCAACAGCTACGTCCGGAACAACTTCACCCGGATCGCCGACCGCGGCGACGGTGCCCAGCAGTGGCGGTCGGGCGCGGGCAACATCTACGCGAACGAGGGCAACCACTGGGACATCACGTTCTACAACTGCGGCGGCTGCTGACCCGTCGTCCCTGACCCGCCGTACCCGAGTTGTCCGTGCCCGTCCCGGTCGAGGCCCCGGGGCGGGCGCGGTCGTTCCGGGGACTAGTCTTGAGCCGTGATCACTCTGCTCTCCGGCCACACCTTGCTGGTGTTCGTCGGTATCCCGGCACTGGTCGTGGCGGTGCTGGCCCTGCTGGTCTTCGCCTCCTCGATCGCGCAGGGTCCCCGCTACCGTCCGGGCCTGTCCTGGTGGGCGCCGCCGGTCTGGATCAACGGTCCGACCCCGGCCAAGCCGAACCCGGCCAGCCTGCCGGAGCTCCCGGCCGGCAACACTCCCGCGGCCGCCGGCACCGGCGTCGCCCGTACGACCGGAGGCGCAAGTGCCAGCTGGTGACGCATTCACCCCGGAACAGCTCTACGACGTCGAGCGCGCCGTCCGGCACGCCGAGGAGGCGTCGGGCCTGCACTTCTCCGTGTACGTCGGTGGCGCCGACTCCGAGACCCGCCCGTTCGCTCTGGAACTGCTGAACGAGCTCGACGACCCGGACAACAGCGTCCTGGTGTACGTCGACCCGGCCGCACGCCGGCTGGAGATCGTGACGGGCTCCAACGCCCGGCGTCAGCTCACGGACACCGCGGCCGGCCTGGCCGCGCTGACCATGCAGACGTCCTTCGCCACCGGCGACCTGACCGGCGGCCTCGTAACCGGCGTTCAGCAGCTGGGCACGCACGCGCACCAGGCGCCGCTGCTGCACGCGGACGAACCGCACAAGCGATAGCCGGCCCGGCAGCCTGTAGGGGAAGGCGGCTGCCGCACTCCGGCTGGTGACCCGATCAGCCGGCGGCGGCCGGCTGGTGGATCGGGCAAGCGAGACTCGCGTACGCCGCCTGCGTCTTGGGTGCCTGGCAGAGGTCCAGTGCGGCCTCCGCGGTGGCGAACGGGCCGAGGTAGACCACCCACGCGTCGGACTCGGGGCTGGCCGAGCTGTCCGCGATCCCCGGGTACTGGCCGCTGAGCAGCATCGCCCTGGCCGGGACGCCGGCCGCGATCATCTTCCCGGCGAGCTGCTTGGCGAGCTTGTCGGCTTCCATCCCGGCGTCGGTCGGGTACTTGTCGATCACGGCGATCCACTGACCACGCTGGAACACGGGGGAGGCCTTGCCCGTGTTCGGTGCCGCACTGGTCGGCGGGTTCGCTGCAGCCCGCTGGGTCGTGTTGGTGACGGCAGGCGGCTTGCGATTGGCCCGGACCGTGCTGGCCGCCGCGGGTGCGGGATTCGCGCCCGCGCTCTTGGTGACCGGCACGGCGGAGGTCGGCGCGGCCACCACGGGCGGCGGGTTGCCACCTGCCTGAGGCGGAGCGGAGTCTCCGTTGGTGAGGACGAACGCGAGAGTCGCGACCACCGCGGCACCCGCGACGATCGCGGCTCCGACCGCGGTGTGGGACTTGCTGGTCTTCTTCCGGGCGGATCGCCCGGTTCGGGACGCCGCGCGCCGGCCGGCGGCCAGGCGCTCGGCCCGCTCGGCCTCGCTCTCGAGCTGGGCCCCGGAGACGTCCTTGGTCGGCACTGCGCGGCCGGCGCGGGCGGCCACCCGGCTGTCGCCGCCGTGGTTCAGTGCCCGCGCGTTCGCACGGGTCGCGGACCGGCCGGCCGAGCGCCGCGCCCGAGTCGGTCCTGTCCGGTCATCCACGTGTGTCACGACAAAGGTCCTCCCCGGTTCCTTTGAATGCTTTTTCCCGGTCAGCTTAAACCGGGGGACGGCAAAAGTGAGCCCCTCTCAGGTGGTGAGAATCTCGTTCTGGACACCAGGAACGCGGATCGCGATCAGGTAACTGCGCTGCGCACGCAAACGATCGTTTCACTGTCGCTGACAGTGCGGAGGGTGCCACTGTGCGGCTGTGAGCAGGATGGTTGCTGATTACCCGCTGTTAGTTGTCCGAGCGGTAGTGCTTTACCAATCGGAATGGGGTAATTCACGACAAGCACCGGATTGATGGCGGAAAGCTCCGGCCGTCGACAATGTCGAGCAGCATTGCCGGCGCCGGTAGTGCTCCATTCCAACCGCGTGATCCGCGGTGGCTAGATCCCCGAAGGTATCGAGCCCGGCTTGGGAGCGGGGCGGGTGTCCAGGCAGTCGTCGAGCCAGGTCTCGACGTCGACCCCGGCGTTCAGGATGTGGCTCACGTACGACGCCCGCTCGTGGCTGAGGACCTCCAGCTCCCAGACGCAGGGGGCCATCCCGGACGGTGCCGGGCGCAGGTCGTCCACCTCGATCCCGCTGAAGATGCTCAGCCGGGACTGGAAGTCCTTCGCCCAGCTCTGCACGACCAGGTAGATCCCGTCGTCAGCCAGGTGCAGGATCACCACGCCGAGCCCGACGGCGCCCATCGCGTCGTCGAACTCCAGCTGGCGGGCGGCGGCGGTCCGGGCCGCCGCCACCATCTGGTCGTCCCAGGACCGCCCCCGCGCGGTGATCACGTACGGCTTCACCAATCGTCCGGTGAACCGCCAGGGCATCAACGGCGTGACCGGTCGCGGCCGGTAGGCCCCGGCCAGGCCCGTGAGGGCCACGGCCGAGGCGCCGGCCAGCGAGGAGCCGCCTGGCGCAACCGGCTCCGGCATCAGCCGATGGCGTCGCGACGCTGGGCCTCCAGCGCGCGGACCAGGTCGGCACGAGCTTCTCCGACGTACCGCAGGGTCGGAGCGTCGATCGAGTCGGCCTCGGCGTCCAGCCAGCCGCTGAGCGCCTCCAGCGTGGACTGCTCCGGCAGGCCGCGCGGGGACAGGTAGACCAGCACGTTCTCGCCCATGGACGAGCCGAGCCGGGTGTAGACGTCCTTGGCGGCGGTCAGGTACTTGCCGATGTACGGCCGGAGCAGTTCCTCCTGGCCGGGCTGCTGGAAGCCCAGGATGGTCCGGAACTGCGTCTCGTTCGGGGTGTCCCCGGCCTCGACCGCGATCTGCCACGCGTCGGCCTTGGCCTCGGCGGTCGGCCGCGCGGCGCGGGCCTGGGCGGCCCGCTCCTGACCGGTCATGGTGGTGTCGCGGGTCAGTTCGTCGTCGATGTCACCGGCCTCGACCTTGCCGAGGCGGGCCAGCGCGACGATCAGGGTCCAGCGCAGGTCGGTGTCCACCACCAGGCCGGCCGGCAGGTCGGTGCCCGCCAGCCACTGGGCCAGCCGGTCCGCGCCCTCGGCGGAGAAGACCCCGCCGATGTAGGCCCGGGCGAAGGCGAGCTGGTGATCGCTGCCGGCCTCCGCGTCCGCGAGCAGCCCGGACAGCGCCTGCTCGTACTGCGCCCGCAGCGCGTCGCGGTTCTCCGGTGCGGCGTAGCTGTTGATCACCGTGGTGGCCTGCCCGAGCAGCGACCGTACGCCGGTCAGGTCCGTCTCGGCGCGAATGCCCTTGAGCACGATCCCGACGTACTGGCTGGCCGGCATCTCGGCGTCGCGGGTCATGTCCCAGGCGGCACCCCAGGCCAGCGCGCGCGCCAGCGAGTCCTTGAGCTGGTCGATCGACTCGACCAGCGTCAGCCGGGACCGCTCGTCCAGCCGGATCTTGGCGTAGGTCAGGTCGTCGTCGTTCAGCAGCACCAGGTCCGGCTGGGTCGCGCCGACCAGCTCGGCCAGTTCGGTCCGCGGGCCGTCGATGTCGACCTCGAACCGCTCGGTCCGGACCAGGCCCTCGCCGGTCAGCCGGTAGAGGCCGACGGCGAGCCGGTGCGGCCGCAGCGTCGGGTGGTCGGCCGCCGCGGTCTGCTCGATCGCGAAGCTCTGGAACGCGCCGTCGGCGTCGACGGTGAAGTCGGCCCGCAGCGTGTTCACGCCCGCGGTGCGCAGCCAGCGCTCGGTCCAGTCGTCCAGGTCGCGCCCGGAGGCCTTCTCCAGCGGCTTGAGCAGGTCGGCCAGCTCGGTGTTGCCGAACGCGTGGTCGGCGAAGTACTCCTTCAGCGCGCTGATGAAGGTGTCCTCACCGACGAACGCGACCAGCTGGCGCAGCGTGGAGGCGCCCTTGGCGTAGGTGATGCCGTCGAAGTTCACCTCGACCGCGTGGAAGTCGACCATGTCGGCGGCGATCGGGTGCGTCGAGGGCAGCTGGTCCTGCCGGTAGGCCCAGTTCTTGCGGGCGTTGCAGAAGGTGGTCCAGGCGCCGGCGTACTTCGTCGTCGCGGTGGCCTGGGCCCAGTGGCTGGCCCACTCGGCGAACGACTCGTTCAGCCACAGGTCGTCCCACCAGGTCATCGTCACCAGGTCGCCGAACCACATGTGCGCGAGCTCGTGCAGCACGGTGTTCGCGCGGCTCTCCAGCTCCGCGTGGGTGGTGCGGCTGCGGTAGATGTACTCGTCGCGGATGGTCACGCAGCCCGCGTTCTCCATCGCGCCCATGTTGTACTCCGGCACGAAGGCCTGGTCGTACTTGTGGAACGGGTACGGCGTACCGAAGGCGCGCTCGAACAGCTCGAAGCCCTGCTTGGTCACCTCGAACAGGTCCTCGGCGTCGAGGGCGTCGGCCAGCGACGGGCGGCACAGCAGCGACATCGGGTAGGTACCGTTCGGGCCCACGTACTCGTCGGTGACGACGTGGTACGGGCCGGCCACCACGGCGGTGATGTAGGTCGAGATCGGCTCGGTCGGCGCGAAGCTCCAGGTCGCCAGCTCCTCCCCGTTCTCACCCTTGTACGGCTTGGGCTCCGGGGTCGGGGCGTTGGAGATGACGACCCAGCGGGCCGGCGCGGAAACGGTGAAGGTGAACGGCGCCTTCAGGTCGGGCTGCTCGAAGGTGGTGAAGACGCGGCGCGCGTCCGGCACCTCGAACTGGGTGTAGAGGTAGGTCTCCTTGTCGGCCGGGTCGACCGAGCGGTGCAGCCCTTCGCCGGTGCGCGAGTAGATGCAGTCCGCGACCACCACCAGCTCGTTGCGCTCGGCCAGGCCGTCCAGCCGTAGCCGAGCGCCGTCGTACACGCTGTCCGGATCGAGTGAGCTGCCGTTCAGCGTCACCTCGCGGATGGTGGCCGCGATCAGGTCGGCGAAGGTGCTCGCCCCCGGCTCGGCGGTGAAGCTGAGAGTGGTCGTCGACGCGAAGGTCGCGGCGCCGCTCGCGGCGGTGGTCAGGTCGAGCTCGATCGCGTAGCTGACGTCACTGACCAGGCCGGCGCGGATGCGCGCTTCGTCGCGCGTCAGGTTGGTTCCAGGCATGTCGGCATCCTATGCACCTGGGTGCTGGGAAGACCGAGGGTTTCCCCGCGACTTGCGCAACCGCCGTGAAAGCGTTGCCAGAGCTTGATCCGGCTCTGGCCGAGCGTGACGACCCGGTCTCGCGGTGTGACCGAGCGGAAATTGGTTGCAGTTTGTACGATCGAAAACATGACCCCCACCGCTGATTTCTGGTTCGACCCGGCCTGCCCCTGGGCCTGGATGACGTCTCGCTGGATGCTCGAGGTCGAGCAGGTCCGCGACGTGCGGACCGCCTGGCACGTGATGAGCCTGGCGATCCTGAACGAGGAGCGCGACGAGCACGACGCCAACTGGCTGCGCAAGCTCGGCCTGGTCCGGGTGCTGATCGCCGCCGAGCAGGCCCACGGCAACGACGCGCTGCTCCCGCTCTACACCGCACTGGGCAACCGCATCCACGTCGAAGGCCGCGGTATCAACGGCGACGGCGTGCTCGAGGAGTCGCTGGCCGAGGCCGGTCTGCCCGCCTCGCTGCTGGAGGCGGCGACCACCGACCAGTACGACGAAGCGCTGCGCAAGTCCCACCGGGAAGGCATGGAGCTGGTCGGGATGGAGGTCGGTACGCCGATCATCTCCGTCGAGGACACCGCCTTCTTCGGTCCGGTCGTCACTCCGGCCCCCAAGGGCGAGGCGGCCGGCAAGCTCTGGGACGGCGTCCGGCTGGTCGCGGCCACCGACGGCTTCTTCGAGCTGAAGCGGACCCGGGACCGCGAGCCGGTCTTCGAGTGACCCCGGGAGGCACAGTTCGAGCTGCCTGAGAAGGCTTGAAGGTTTGCGCGGACCACGCGAAGGTTACTCACCAACTTGATCGTTCTATGGTGAGTAGGTTGCGTGATGAAGCTTCTGCGGAGTGGCCTGTCGTCGACCGCTTCGGCCACCAGGGCCGAGGCAGTCGTCGTGCCGCCTGGTGTGACCGCCGGGATCGCGGTGTTCGACCGGCAGACCGGGCAGTTCACCGAGCTGGTCAACCCCGACCTCCGGTTCCGGTCGGCGTCGGTAGTCAAGCTCCTGCTGGCGCTCGACTTCCTCTGGAACCGCGGCCCGGCGTACGACGTTCCGGCGGCCGACCGCGCGAGGCTCGAGGTCATGCTGCGGAGCAGCGACGACGACGCGGCGAGCTACTACTGGGACTCGCTCGGCGGCTCGGCGATCATCGACCGGATGGTGGCGCGGCTCGGCCTGACCCACACGGCCGGGCCGCCGGCCACCCATCCGGGGTTCTGGGGCTATGCCGCCTTCACGGCCGCCGACACCGTGCGGATCTACCGCTACCTGCTCGACCAGGCGCCGGTGCCCGTGCGCAGCTTCGTGATGGGCAACCTGCACCAGGCGACCCGGTACGGCACCGACGGCTTCGACCAGTACTTCGGCATCGCGTCGGTGTACGACCCGGACTTCGCCATCAAGCAGGGGTGGTCGGGCTTCGCCGGCTCCAGCGGTTTCGGGCAGGACAAGAACAAGCCCAAGGCGTCTGCGGTGGACCTCGTCAGTGAGGCGCTGCACACCACGGGAGCCGTCGGTCAGGGGGACCGGACCATCGTGGCCGTCTACACGCTGCACCCCAACGGGACGGCGTACGGCAAGGCCTACAGCGACGTGACCCGGCTGAGTCGCACGCTGAACCTGCCGGGCGGGGTGCGGACGCCAGGAAGCTGGTTGACGACAACGGGGTCCGGCGTACGGGTGCGGAGCGCTCCCAGCACCTCCGGCAGCGTCCTGGGCGCTCTGCCGGCCGGGGTCGACGTACTGGTGAGCTGCCAGAAGAAGGGGCAGCTGATCGACGCACCACCGAACAGCAGCGAGTGGTGGGCCTACCTGCCGAAGTACCAGGGCTATGTGACCAACGTGTACGTCGGCACAGGCGCCCCCAAGCTGCCCGGCGTACCGGACTGTCCGTAAGACCTGTAAGACTCTGGTCATGCGAGTGCACATCGGCTCTGACCATGCCGGCTTCGACCTGAAGAACCATCTGGTCCAGCACCTCTTGGGTGCCGGACACGACGTCGTCGACCACGGCCCGGCCGTCTTCGACGCGGTCGACGACTACCCGCCGTTCTGCCTTCGGGCGGCCGAGGGCGTCGTCGGCGACCCGGGCAGTCTCGGCATCGTGATCGGTGGGTCGGGCAACGGTGAGCAGATCGCCGCGAACAAGGTGAAGGGGGTCCGGGCCGCGCTGGCCTGGAGCACCGAGACCGCCGAGCTCGGCCGGCTGCACAACGACGCGAACGTCGTCAGCGTCGGCGCGCGGATGCACACCGAGGCCGAGGCGACCGCGTTCGTCGAGACCTTCCTGAGCACCGCCTACTCCGGCGAGGAGCGGCACACCCGCCGGATCCAGATGCTGGCGAGCTACGAGACGACCGGCGAACTGCCGCCACTGCCTTCTTCCTGATCCTGCTCGTCCTGCTGAACCTGCCGCTTGCGCGCCGGCCGGTCGGGAGTGCGGGGCCTGGAGACATCCCGGGCCCGCATCGACCGGCCGGTGCCGACCACGCCCGGAGTGGGCGGACCGCTCCGGGCCTTACCTGCTGAACCCGCTGTCAGACCCATAAGAGGAATCATGCCCGAAGGCCACACCCTGCACCGGCTGGCGAACGATGTCCGGGACGACTTCGGCGGCCGCGTCGTCCGGACCTCCAGCCCGCAGGGCCGGTTCGTCGAGGGCGCCGCGTTGCTCGACGGACACGTCCTGCGCGGGACCGAGGCCCACGGCAAGCACTTCCTCGCCGACTTCGAGGGCGCCGGCTGGCTGCACATCCACCTCGGCCTGATCGGCAAGGTGGACTTCGGCCGGATCGAGGCCGGTGAGTCCGCGCCCGAGCCGGTGGGACAGGTGCGGCTCAGGCTCCAGAACGCCACCGCGTACGCCGATCTGCGCGGCGCGACCGTCTGCGAGGTGCTGACCGACGGAGAGCGCGAGGCGCTGATCAAGCGCCTCGGACCGGATCCGCTGCGCGACGACGCCGACCCCGAGCCGGCCTGGAAACGGATCCACCGCAGCAAGCTGCCGATCGGGCAGTTGCTGATGGACCAGGAAGTCCTGAGCGGCGTCGGCAACGTCTATCGGGCCGAGGTGCTGTTCCGCGCCAAGCTGCACCCGAAGACGCCCGGCCACCTGGTCAAGAAGAAGGAGTGGCAGGGGATGTGGACCGACCTGCTGACGCTGATGAGGGACGGCGTCGAGACCGGCCGGATCGACACCGTCGCCGCCGACCACACCCCTGAGGCGATGGGCCGCGACGCGCGCCAGGACGACCACGGCGGAGAGGTCTACGTCTATCGCCGGCAGGGCCTGCACTGTCATGTCTGCGACTCGGTGATCCGGACCGAACTGCTGGCCGGGCGCAACCTCTTCTGGTGTCCGAAGTGCCAACGCACCGGGCTGACCCGGCGAGGCTGACCCGCGGCCGGCCGAGCATGCGGGCGAGGGTCTCGATTGAGAGACGGCTGCAATCAGGTTGTGACAATGTGATGCGCGGACCGGTTGGTGCCGTTATCTTCTTCTCACCATGAGTAGCCTCGGGGGCGGCAACGCTGCTGTGCGACGTGTCGGCCGCCGGGCCGAGGCGTTGATCCGGCACGCGCGCCGATCACACCAGCTGGCCTTCGTGGGTCTGCTGGCGTTAACGGTCACGGTCAGTTCCGCCGCGTTGGCGATGCCGACCTTCATACCCACCAGCGTGCTGGTCATACCTCTGTTGCTCGGCGGATTGCTGCTGAGGTTCCGCTCGCTGGTCGTGCTGACCGTCTTCGCACTGATCATCGGCTCCTACGTGATGTCCGAACGCGCCTCCGGACTGCCCAAGACCGGGTTCGTGATCGTGCTCGGGCTGATCGCCTGGATCATCCTGACCGGCGCGAAGGTGCGCAGCCGGCTCGGCGTCCAGGGCACTCGCGGCGAGCAGATGCTGATGGAGTTGCGGGACACGCTCACCGCCCAGGGCGAGCTGCCGGTGCTGCCGGCCGGCTGGCGGGCCGAGCACGCGATCAGATCTGCCGGCGGCGCGTCGTTCTCCGGTGACTTCGTGGTGTCGACGACGCGTTCCGACGAAGTGCTCGAGATCGCGCTCGTCGACGTGTCGGGCAAGGGCATCGATGCCGGGACCCGCGCGCTGCTGCTGTCCGGCGCGTTCGGCGGGCTGCTGGGCGTGGTGCCGGTCGAGGACTTCCTGCCGGCGGCCAACCACTACCTGCGCCGGCAGGACTGGAGCGACGACTTCGCCACGGTGGTGCACGTGGCGGTCGATCTGCGATCGGGTGAGTTCGAAGTACGGACGGCGGGGCATCCACCGGCGATCCACTTCGACTCGTGGTCGGGGCGATGGCAGACCCGGGACGCCGACGGGCCGCTGCTCGGGCTGGTCGAGGTGCCCGAGTTCACGGTGAACCGCGGTCAGCTGAAGATGGGCGACGCGCTGTTCCTCTACAGCGACGGCATGGTGGAGACTCCGCGCCGGGACATCGAGCGCGGTACCGACCGGCTCGTCGGCCATGCCGAGCGCCTGGTCGCGTCCGGCTTCAAGGGCGCCGCCCTCGAGTTGGTCGACGAGATCGGCGGACCGGGCGACGACTCGGCGATCGTGGTCATCCACCGCAAGACGAACCCGTCCGAGCTGGCCGGCACCGAATGCGCAGCTCCCCGGACCGGACGGCAGAACCCACTGCGCCGCCGCTCCGCCGTACTGCGGCAACTGAAGGCGTACACAGCGTAGCCGATCCGCCGCCTCGACGGCCGGATCGTTACCCAAAGTAGTTGACTCAGGCAACGAAGCGCGCATACTGCAGGGAGGAACTCCTTCTCCTGAACCGAGGCGTCGCATGATCGCTCAGTCGGGTAGTCGCAGTCGTACGGCCGGTGTGATCACCGCGGCCGGAGCCTTGTCGCTGGTGCTCGGGGGCGCCACGCTCGTCGCCGGACTTCCGGCCACGGCGGGGACGGTTGCCGTCGGCACCCTGGCGGCCGATCCGCCCGGGAACAACGGCACGATCAAGATCGAGGGGGTCGGCATCGGCAGCGGGCCGCCCGACAACAACCCGCACCAGGGCTGCACGTTCGTGGTCGAGTTCTACAACTACGACCAGAACCCGGCCTACTTCGCCAAGGTCACCTTCGAGGATCAGGCGCCGACCGGCAACGGTGGGCTGCAGGTGGTCTCGGGCGATCTGACGCCGTTCATCGGCGGGGACCCGGCCGGTGGCGGGAACGACCTCGACGCCAAGGTCACCTACACGCTGAAGTTCACCGGCACGCCGCATCCGCAGCAGGGCTACCACGTGAAGATCACCGTGCAGGCCGACGGCTCGATCGGCGCGGACAAGAAGCACAAGGTGTTCTGGGTCGAGGGCTGTACGACGACCACACCGCCGACCACGCCTTCCACGACGCCCCCTACAACTCCGCCGACGACGCCTCCCACCACTCCGCCGACCACGCCTCCCACGACACCTTCCACGACACCGCCGACCACACCTCCCACAACTCCGCCTCCCACCACCCCTGCGCCGACGCTTCCGACCACGCCGTCCCTCACGACGCCGCCGACCGGTACGACGGCCACGCCGGCGACCTCGGTGCCGGCCACGACGGCGCCGGAGACCAGCGCCCCGGCCGGTACGACGTCGGCGCCCCCTCCGCAGGGCGCGACCGGAATCCCGACCGAGGTCGACGCGGGCCTGGCCGGTTCGACCACCTCGACCGGTGACGCATCGGGCCTGACGAACCGACTGGCCGGAATCCTCCTGGCCGGTGGGGGACTGCTGCTGGCAACCGGTGCTGCGCTGGTGCTCAGGCGTCGCGGACGGCACAGCCTCTGACATGACCACCGCCTTCGGAATGACGACTGTGATCGGCCAGGTGTCGCGATGACTGCTGGACGGCGACGCGGGCGGCCGTCGCCGATCCGGCGGAGCGGGTGGGTGGTACTGATCGGGCTCTGCCTGGCGGTCACCGGCGTGAGCCTGCAACTGACCGGCAGTCCTGGTGCGGAAGGCGCCTCGGGACTGCCGGTCGCGGGATCGCCGGAGCTGGTGGGATCGCCGGACGAGGTGGGATCGCCGGACCGGGCCGGATCAGTGGACCAGCCTTTGGCCGAGGAGATCCAGCCTCCGGCCGCGGCGCCCAATAGCAGGGTGAGGGCTGCGGCGAAACCATCGGCCAGCTCATCCGCCCGGCCGGCCGCTGTCGAGAAGAGGCCGAGCCCGGCCGCGCGACCCGGCGTACCTTCGCGGATCGCGATCGCCCGGCTGGGGGTGATCGCGCCGGTCGTACCCATCAAGGCACTGGGAGGCTCGCTGACTCCGCCGTCGAATCCACGGCAGGTCGGCTGGTGGTCCGGCGGAGCGCTTCCGGGGGCGCTGCGGGGATCGGCGGTGATCACCGGGCACACCGTCCACAACGGCGGTGGCGCCTTCGACGACCTCGAGCAGGTGCGGTCCGGCGACGTGGTGGGAGTGAGCACCTCGCGGGGACTGGTGAGATACCGGGTCACCGGCGTTACGACGTACCGGAAGCAGGCGCTTGCCCGCAGTGCCATCGAACTGTTCGGCCAGAGCCGTCCGGGCCGGCTGGTGCTGGTCACCTGTGAGGACTGGACGGGCAAGGTCTATCTGAGCAACGTCGTCGTGCTCGCCGAGCGGATCGCCTGACACCCGCGGGCAAGCAAATGCTTCGCCATGGACCCTGGGGGCGCGCATACTGCGAGAGAGACACCCTTTCGCTACCAGGGACTCTTCGCTCGAACGGGGCAGTGCCGTGATCGCTAACTCGGCCAGGACGTTGCCGCTGCTGCTGATCGCCGTTCCTGCCCTCTTCACGATCGGCGCGGCGCGGGCGACTGCGACCGAGACGCCCCCGACCGAGCCGTTACCGGTGACCGCGTCGCCGTCGCCTTCGCCGACAGACACGCCGTCCAGCACGCCGCCGACAGCGACTCCGTCCACTACTCCGCCGGTGACGCCACCGAGCACGCCGCCTGTTACCGAGACGCCGCCGGCGAAGCCAACAGTGCGACCGCCCATGACGCTGTCACCTCAGCCGTCCGTCTCGTTGGTCCCCAGGCGTCCGTCGGCCAGTGCTGTGGCTTGGCCGTCCAGTACTCCGTCGTTGACGCCTTCGGTCAGGGCCTCGGCCCGTGCACCGGCTCAGCGTGAGCAGCCGGCTGAGGCGCCGGCCAGCGTCGTCGTACAGGACAGTAGTTCTCCGCCGAGCCCTCCGAAGCTTCCTGCGCCGACGGCGGGCGGCGTACAGGTCGAGGGGGTCGCGCTGGCCCGCAGTACTGCGTCCGGGAAGTCGCTGGGTGTGCTCGGCGGGATCTTCCTGGCATCCGGTGGCGTGCTGCTGGCGGCCGTGGCGTTCCTCAACCTGAAGCGGCGAGGCAAGCACTCTGTCTGAATCGGTCGGTGCGATGGCGTAGCGTGCTCGGTCGTGACGATCGATGGGGTGGACAGCGGCGCCGACCGAAGCGCGCCGGACGTGTCTTTCGACGAGTTGCTGGCGATGACACCGGAGTCGATGCGCGACGTCTTCCCGCACACCCACTGGCAACTCGGCAAGCTCTGGGCGCTGGACCTGCGGGTCGAGCCGGTCGAGGTCGCCGACCTGCTGTGGATGTTCGACCTCCCGCTGTGGCAACTCAACGGCGAACGCTTCAAGGTCACCCCCAACCAGGTCGCCGCCACCCCGATGAACTACCGCCCGCACTACGAACGCGTGATGGACGCCGACCTCGACTTCCCCATCCACCTGGTCGCCTACCGAGGTCGCCTCGTCGTCCTCGACGGTGTTCACCGCCTGCTCAAGGCCCACTTCCTCCGCCGCCGCTGGATCGAAGGCAAGATCGCCACCGCAGCCCAACTCCAGGAATGCACGCCTAGTTGATCGGACGCCGCCGCCCGCGCATCAGGTGGTGGCGGCGGTGATCACCCGGGTGAGGGACTGGTGCAGGGCTTGGAGTTCTTCGAGGGGCATGCCGAGGCGGGTGATGATCGCCGGGGGGATCTTCAGGGCTTCGGCGCGGAGGGACTGGCCGGATTCGGTGAGGCGGACGGCCAGGGAGCGTTCGTCGCGGGGGTCTCGGGCCCGGGTGACGTAGCCGCTGGCCTCGAGGCGTTTGAGCAGCGGGGAGAGGGTACCGGGGTCGAGTTGGAGCAGGTTGCTGAGTTGCTTCACCGAGAGCGGTGACTCCTCCCACAGGGCCAGCATCACCAGGTACTGCGGGTGCGTCAGGCCCATCGGATCCAGCAGTGGGCGGTACAGCGCGATCACGCTGCGGGACGCGACTGCCAAGCCGAAGCAGACCTGGCGGTCCAGCGCCAGCAGATCCACCTCTTCGGATGTTCCGGGCATATCTCTCCTTCGGTCGACGTTGACCAGAGTATCAATTGGTGTACAAACTATTGCCACACCAAATAACTGGAGAGACCCGATGAGCAAGAAGACCGACGGACTGAGCCTGCTGTACCGGATCCGCTGGCGGATGACCTGGTTGTTGCTGCACGTCGCCGGCCCCGCGACCCTCCCGGACCACCTCGATCCACGCCGCCGGATGGAGCGTGAGCGTGCTGCTCGAGTGGCCCGTTTCCAGGCGGGCCGCCGTTCCTGATGTGCAAGTGATAGGTTGCACATGAAGCAGGAGCCGTCCTATGCTCCGGTCATGGAGAGCGTCGAACGAGAGATCTACGTCGAAGCCCGGCCGGAGCAGGTCTGGATCGCGCTGACCCGGGCCGAGCACTTCGCCACCTGGTACGCGTTCGGTGGTGCCGAGCTGGACCTGCGTCCCGGCGGCCGGCTGGTGATGCGCTGGGCCGAGCACGGTGAGTTCCGCGGTTTCGTCGAGAAGGTCGAGCCCGGCCGGCGCTTCGCCTACTGCTACGCCGTCGACCCGGACGTCGATCCCGCTCCCGGCAACTCGAACCTGGTCGAGTTCACCCTCACTCCCGAGGGCGAAGGCACCCGCCTGCACGTGGTGGAGAGTGGCTTCGACCGCCTCGACGCGCCGGCCGACGTACGGGCGAGGCACGCCGACGAGGCGGCGCAAGGTTGGGACGTCGGTCTGACCGCGTTGGCTCAAGTGGTTCGCCGAGTGTGAGTACTGCGCAAGTGCTGACCGCCTTGGCCGATCCGACCCGACGGCGGCTGGTCGAACTGCTGGCCGATCACGGTGCCCGCTCGGCGACCGCTCTGGCCGGTGAACTTCCGATCACCCGGCAGGCCGTCGTCCAGCATCTCGCGATCCTCAAGGACGCCGGCGTCGTCGGCAGCAGCAAAGCCGGCCGCGAAGTGCGGTTCGCCCTCCGCCCGCAAGCTCTCACCGACACGGCCGAATGGATGCGCCAGGTCGCGGGCCAGTGGGATCAGCGCCTGCTTGTGATCAAGGCGATCGCGGAGGGCGCGACCGGCTGAACTCCGGCGTCGGGCAGACTGGTGACATGTCAGCCTCCGAGGAGTACGCCCCCAGCCCGACCGGATGGGTCCGGGACGCCGTTGCCAAGATCGTGGCCGCCGGTGACACCAAAGCCGGCCAGTTCAACAGCAAGCAGCCGGTGGTGTTGCTGACCATGCGGGGCGCCAAGACCGGCCAGCTCCGCAAGGTGCCGTTGATGCGCGTCGAGCGCGACGGCCGGTACCTCGCGGTCGCCTCGCTGGGCGGCGCGCCGAAGCACCCGGTCTGGTACTACAACCTGCTGGCCGATCCCAAGGTCACCCTGCAGGACGGCACCGAGACACACGAGTACGTCGCCCGCGAGCTCGACGGCGACGAGCGGGCCGAGTGGTGGGAGCTGGCCGGAAAGGTCTTCCCGAACTACCTCGAGTACCAGCAGAAGACCGAGCGGCTGATCCCGGTCTTCCTGCTGGAGCCGGTTCAGTAGCTCAGCGAGACCATCGCGGCGCCGGCGGCGACCTTCAGGACGCCGTCGGCCACCCACAGCACGCGGTACGGGAGCCCCGGGACCAGCAACCCGAGACCGGCGTTGACGATGCAGAGCAGGCCGAGCAGCCCGCAGATCGGGCCGTGCGAGAACGCCAGCACCAGGAAGTGCACGCCCACCACCAGCAGAATCCACAACCAGAACCGGCGTGAGTCCCGGTCCGGTACCTTGGCCACCACCAGATTGACCAGCCCCACCTCGGCCACCACTCCGATGCCGAAGGCGACGTACTGGTAGATCGCGGGATAGCCGAGGCCCTCGAAGATCGTCTTGGTGATACCGCCGACCATCATCACCAGTACGGCCAGCGCGGCCCCGGAGATCAGGCCGGGCAGCATCCACCGGCGACCGGCTGCTCCACCCACGACCAGGCCGAGCCCGACCAGCACGAGCAGCGCTCCGCCGCCCCGCATCAACGGGAAGGTTCGGGCCATGCCATCGAAGTCAGTCAGGACGTCCACCGCCGAATGCTATGCGGTATCGGGTGAGCATCGTCCCTGTGAGACGCTGGCGCAGGTAACCCGGTGCGTTGGCGCCGGCCCGAGTTCTGGGAGTTTCTGCTGACCACACAAGACGCGGTGCGGGAACCGTTCGTCGGGTCGACGCGGTTGCGTCTGGCCGGACTCGCCCTGCATGCCTATACCGCGAGCGGAACGGTGCTCGCGCTCCTGATCGTGATCGCGGCGATCGACGGCGACGCCGTCCGGGCGCTCTGGCTCGGCCTGGCCGCGCTCTGGATCGACGGTACCGACGGGATGATCGCGCGCCGGCTCCGGGTGAAGGAGACCATCCCGTGGTTCGACGGCGCGATGCTCGACAACATCGTCGACTACCTGACCTACGCGTTCGCGCCGATCGTGTTGCTGTGGACCGGTGGCTACCTGCCGAACGGCTTCATCGGAGCCGCCCTGGCCGCGTTGCCGCTGCTCGCCTCCAGCTACCAGTTCTGCCGCACCGACGCCAAGACCGACGACCACTTCTTCCTCGGCTTCCCGAGCTACTGGAACGTGGTCGCCTTCTACGTGGTGATCCTCGGCCTCGGCCCGACCGCGACCGGCGTGATCCTGCTGACCTGCTCGATCCTGGTCTTCGTCCCGGTCAAGTACGTCTACCCGTCGCGGACCAGGATGTTCCGGACGATGAACCTGGTCACCACGCTGATCTGGCTGGCCGCGTACGCCGTCCTGCTGACCCAGATGCCTAACCCGAGCCCGATCGTGGTCGGGATCTCGCTGGCCTATCTGGTGTACTACGCCGGGCTGAGTCTTTATCTGACCTTCTGGGCGCCCCGGCGGAAGGCCGCCTGAGTGCTCCTCGGACTCGGTGCGGCCCTCGGCGCCGCGGTGGTTTTCGGGATCGCGGCGATCCTGCAGGCGGTCGGCTCCCGCAAGGTGCCGACCGGCTCGGAGCTCGATCCCCGGCAGTTCGGCGGCTTCGTCGTCGCCCTGCTCAAGCAGCCGGCGTTCCTCGGCGCGCTGGTGCTTCAGCTGGCCGGCTTCGGTCTGCACTTCGTCGCCCTGCGGCTGCTTCCGCTGTATCTCGCGCAGGCGGGTATCGCGGTCAGCCTCGTGGTCACTGCCCTGCTGGCGACCCGCTGGATGTCGGACCGGCTGTCCGTGATCGAGTGGGCGGCGGTCGTCGCGGTGTGCGCCGGCCTCGGCCTGCTCGCGGTCTCGGCCGGTGATGCCGGCGAGAGTGCCCGCCACGACGGTCTGATGATCGGCGTGATCGTCGGCCTGATCGCGATCGCCGTCCTCGCTGGTCTCGCCAGCCGGTCCCAGCACACGAGCGCGACGACGGTGCTCGGCGTACTGGCCGGTCTCGGGTACGCCGGAGTCGCGGTCTCGGTGCGGCTGCTGGACGACAGTTCGATCGGTGCGCTGCTCCAGAGCCCGACGACGTACACGCTGCCAGTGTCGGCCGCCCTCGCGTTCCTGCTCTACTCGCTTGCCCTGCAACGCGGTTCGGTGACGCTGGCGACCACGCCGATGATCGCGTTGCAGACCATCGCGCCGTCCGCGATCGGCGTACTGGTGCTCGGCGACGCCGTCCGCGAGGGCTGGTACGCCGGTGCGCTCGGCGGCTTCGCGGTGACCGCGGTCGGCGCGCTGATCCTGGTCCGCTTCGAAAGCGTCAAGGACGAAGCCGGGGTCACGCAGGACGCTAGCGAGCCGGCCACTTCCACGGCGGCTCGTCCAGAGGGCCCTGGCCCGCGATAGTCGTCCTGCCCAACTCCTTGACCAGCTCGATCGTTCGCAGGTCGAGCTCGGTCTCGTCGGAGCCGGCTTGCAGCGCGGCCAGGAACGGGCGCGAGTGGGTCACGACGATGACCTGGGTGTTCTGCGCGGCGGTGACGACGAGGTCCGCCAGGGCGGGCAGGAGATCGGGATGCAGGCTTGTCTCGGGCTCGTTGAGGACCAGCAGCGCGGGTGGCCGCGGGGTCAGCAGGGCAGCGACCCAGAGCAGATAGCGCAACGTCCCGTCGGACAGTTCCGCCCCTGACAGTGGCCGCAGCAGCCCGTGTTGCTGAAACGCGAGCTCGAACCGGCCACCGTTGTTCTGGATGCTCAGCTGGCTGCCTGGGAAGGCTTGCTCGATCGCCCGGCCGACGGCTCCTGGCGCACCGATCTCCTTCACGGTCTGCAGCGCGGCCGCGACGTCGGCGCCCTCCGGACCGAGCACGGTGGTGCGGGTGCCGATCTGCACCTGCCGGGCCGGCGCCTCCGAGTCGGTGCGCAGGTGGTCGTAGAAGCGCCACGACCGCATCCGCTCTCGCAGCATCAGTAGTTCCGGCGCGCGATCCGGATCGGCGTACTCACTGAGCATGCTGTCGAAGGACTGCAGTGGATGACCGCTGTCGCGCCACTTGCCGTCGTCGTCCCGGATCCGCACCCCGCCGCTGCCGCGATCCGCCAGCAGGGTGGCCGGCCGCAGGAACGGTCCGGCCCACAACACCTCGCGTTTGATCTCCGGATCGAGCGAGAAGGCCGAAGAGCTCGGTTGGGGCAGCCCGAGATCCATGGCGTAGCCGTAGTCCTCCGACGCGAATCCCATCCGCAGACTGACCGGCTTCGTGCGCCGCGTTCCCTGGATCAGTTGCTCGCCCCGCCGGATCGCTCCGGTCACGTTCTCCGGCCCCGCCCACAACGTCGACTGCAGGCCACCCTCACGAGCCAGCGCCGCCACAGCTCCGTTGCGCGAGGCATCGGCCAGCAGCCGCAGCGCCCGGTACAGGCTCGACTTTCCGGTCCCGTTGGACCCGGTGACGACGTTGAGCCGCCCCAACGGCACGACCAGCCGCAAGAGGGACCGGTAGTTCTCAATCGCCAGTGAGGTCAACATGCTCGCCACCGTAGCGACCCCCTCCGACAGCGCAGAGCTGGTGAGGGACCGCCTGCAGGAACGGAGAGTCCTGGGCGCGATGGGCCGGCACCTGCTCGAAACTGCCCTGAAGCGCTGAGCAGTCCGTGTTCTGCGAGAAGCCGCTGGCCGTGTCGGACGCCGACGCGTCGGCCATGCTCGGAGCTGCCCGGGAAACGTGGCGGCCGTCAACTTCTCGCTGTCCGACCGGCAGTCGACCCGGTACGTCGAGCGGGCGATCGCCGATGGTCGGGTCGGCGAGGTGCTCGGGGTCGAGATCCGGCTGGCGTTCCCGAGCTGGCCGCGCGCGTTCCAGGCGGAGGCGGCCTGGGTGGCGGGGCGGGCGCAGGGTGGGTTCGTCCGGGAGGTGTTCTCGCACTTCGCTTATCTCACTGATCGGCTGGTCGGACCGCTCGAGCCGGAGGTGGCCACGCTCGAGCATCGCGGCGCGGCGAGTGACCCGGCGAGTGAGACAGCGGCGTACGGGGTGATGAGGGCGGGTGGGGTGCCGGTGCAGTTGACCGGAACCGTCGGAGCGGCTGAGGTCGAGACTACGAGTGGGTACTGCGGGGCAGCAGGCAGTCGTTCCGGCTGTCGGCCTGGCGCGACCTCTTCGTTGCTAAGGGCAATGATTGGGAGCCGGTCGAGTTGACCGGTGAGCTCGGCTCGGAGGCGACTCGGCTGACGCTGTTCGCGCAGGCGGTGCGGGGTGAGCACTCACCGGACCTGGCTGACTTGGCCGCCGCCGAGCGGGTGCGCCGGGTCGTCGAGGCGTTCCACCGCTGAAGGTATGACGACTGCCCCACACCTGAGCGGGTGTGGGGCAGTCGCAGTACGGGCGGATCAGGCCAGGGAGTCTTCCCAGGCTCGGTGCAGATCGGCGTAGTTGCCACCGGTCGTGACGAGGGCGGACGGAGCGCCGTCCTCGATGATGCGGCCGTGCTCCAGCACGATCACCCGGTCGGCGGTCTCCACCGTGGAGAGGCGGTGGGCGATGACGATCGCGGTCCGGTCGTCCAGGATGGTGCGCAGCGCGCGCTGGATCAGCCGCTCGCTGGGGATGTCGAGGCTCGACGTCGCCTCGTCCAGGATCAGTACCGCGGGGTCCGCCAGGAACGCCCGAGCGAACGCGACCAGTTGCCGCTGCCCCGCGGACAACCTGCTGCCGCGCTTCTCGACGGCCGTCTCGTAGCCGTCCGGCAGCGCCATGATGAAGTCGTGCGCGCCGATCACCTTGGCCGCGTCGACGATCTCGGCCATCGTCGCGTCCGGTTTGCCGAACCGGATGTTGTCGGCGACCGAGCCGGTGAACAGGAAGTTCTCCTGCGTCACCATCACCACCCGTTCGCGCAGATCGTCCTCGGTCAGGTCCCGCAGGTCGATCCCGTCCAGCAGCACCTGCCCGCCGGTCGGGTCGTAGAACCGCGCCACCAGCTTGGCGATCGTGGTCTTGCCCGCGCCCGTCGTACCGACCAGGGCCAGAGTCTGCCCGGCCGGTACGTCGAGCTGCAGCCCAGGCAGCACCGGTACGCCGTCGACGTACCGGAACTGCACGTTGCGCAGCTCGAGGTGCCCGCGCGCCTTGGCCGCCGGCTTGGCGGGCTCGAGCGGCTCGGGCACGTCCGCCTTCTCGTTCAGTACGCCGGACAGCTTCTCCAGCGCCGCGCTCGCGGACAGGAAGGTGTTGTAGAACTGCGAGATGTCCTGCAGCGGCTCGAAGAACTGCCGCAGGTAGAGCAGGAACGCGGTCAGTACGCCGACCGTGACGTGACCGTGGTAGGCCTGCCAGCCGCCGTAGGCCAGGATCGCCACGATGGTGATGTTCCCGACGCCCTTGATCGACGGCATGAAGATCGCGTTGATCCGGAACGACTCGAGGTTGGCCTCGCGGTACTTGTCGTTGACGCCCCAGAAGATCTCCTGGTTGCGCGGCTCCCGCCGGAACGCCTGCACCGCGCGGATGCCGGTCATCGACTCGACGAAGTGCACGATCACCAGCACGACGGCCTCGCGGGTCCGCCGGTAGACGATCGCCGACCGGCGCCGGAACCACGCGGTCAGCAGGAACAGTGCCGGGAACGACAGCAATGCCAGCAAGCCGAGTCTGACGTCGAGTGTCAGCAGCAGGATCGCCGTACCGACCAGGGTCAGGATCGCCGTCACCAGCCCGTCGAAGCCGGTCTCCAGCATCTCGTCGATGACGTCCACGTCGGAGGTCAGCCGCGAGATCACCCGGCCGGAGGTGTACTTGTCGTGGAACGACGGGCTGAGCCGCTGGAAGTGGTCGAAGACGCGCCGGCGCAGCCCGAGCAGGATGGTCTGGCCGAGCCGGCCCGACCGCATCAGGAAGACCTGCCGCATCGCGGCCTGCAGCACGGCCATCGCGAACACGATCAGCACGATCTCGACCAGCGTCGAGGTGCCCTTGCCCGCCAGGATCGGCGGGATGCCCTTGTCGATCCCGAGGTGCACCAGGTAGGGCACCGCGAGCCGGGCCGCGTTCTCGATCACGACGATGCCGACCAGCAGCCAGATCATCTTCTTGTACGGCCGCAGCAGCTCGCCGAGCAGCCTGCGGGAGTCCTCCTTGAGCCGCACGGTCGTTGCCTTCGACAACTCCCGGTCCGGGTCCTCGGCGTAGCCGCGCCAGGTCTCCTCGGCGATCTGCTGGTCGCCCTGCTGGTCGTCCGGCTGCGGCTGAGGTGTCTGCTGAGTCGTCGTCATGCGTGCACCTCCTCCTCTTCGGCCGCGAGCAACATCCGGTACGCCGGTACTGTCGCCAGCAACTCGGCATGCGTCCCGACGTGGGTGATCGTGCCGCCCTCGAGCAGCGCGACCTGGTCGGCGAGCATCACCGTCGAAGCCCGGTGGGCCACCACGATCCCGGTCGTGGCGGCGAGCACGTTGCGCAGCGCCTCCTCGACCAGGGCCTCGGTGTGCACGTCGAGCGCGGACAGGGTGTCGTCGAGCACCAGCACCGCGGGCCTGGCCAGTACCGCGCGCGCCAGGGCGAGTCGTTGCCGTTGGCCACCGGACAGCGACATGCCCTGCTCACCGACCCGGGTCTCCAGCCCCCAGGGCAGGTCGTTCGCGAAGGTCGCCTGTGCGATCTCCAGCGCCTGCTGGACCTCGGCGTCGGTCGCGTCCGGCCGGCCGAGGGTGATGTTCTCCCGGGCGCTCATCGAGAACAGGGTCGGGTCGTCGAACGCGGACGCGACCGCGCTGCGCAGCGACTTCAGGGTGAGGTCGCGGACGTCGTGCCCGTCGATCGTGATCCGGCCACCGGTGACGTCGTACAGCCGGGGGACCAGGGCGGTCAGGGTGGTCTTGCCCGAACCGGTGGCGCCGACCAGGGCGAGCGTCGTACCGGGGGTGAGGTCGAGGTTGATGTCGTGCAGGATGTCGGCCGAATCAGGGCCGTAGCGGAAGCTGACGTTCTCGAAGACCAGGTGACCCCGGGAATCGGTCAGCACGTCCGGGCCGTCGGTGATGGTGGACTCGGTGTCCAGGATCTCGCTGATCCGGTCCGCCGACGTCATCGCCTCCTGCGCCATCGCGAGGATGGTGCCGAGCGACTGGACCGGCCAGATCAGCGACAGCATCAGGGTGATGAACGCGACCAGGGTGCCCAGCGTGATCGACTCCCGGCCGACGGCGAGCGCGCCGAGCAGCAGCACGATCACCAGCGTCAGGTTCGGGATCACCTCCAGGAACGTCCAGAACCGGGAGGCGAGTCGCACCTTGTCGACCGAGGTCTCGTAGAGCTTCACCGCGCCGTCGTCGAACTGCTGCTTGACGTGCTCGCGGCGGCCGAACGCCTTGATCACCCGGAAGCCGACCGCCGACTCCTCGATCCGGGTGGCCAGGTCGCCCTGCTGGTCCTGCACCCGGCGGGAGATCGCCAGGTACTTCTTCTCGAACTTGAGCGACACGAGGATGATCGGCGCCGCCGCGACCACCACGATCACGCCGAGCGGCCAGTACAGCTGCAGCAGCAGGAGGGTGACGACCACCAGTTGCAGGATGTTGATCACCAGGAACAGCAGGCCGAAGCCCATGAACCGGCGGATGGTGGACAGGTCGGCGGTCACCCGGGACAGCAGCTGACCGCTCTGCCAGCGGCTGTGGAACTCCATCGGGAGCGACTGCAGCCGGATGTAGAGGTCGTTGCGGAGAGCGGCCTCGAGGTCGCTGACCGCGCGGGACTGGGCCCACCGGCGGACCCAGACCAGCAGAACCTCACTGATGCTCAGGCCGAGGGCCAGCAGGCCGAGGGGGAGGAGAAGGTCGATCTCGCGGCGGGTGACCGGACCGTCGATGATGGCTCTGGTGACCAGCGGGACGCTGAGGCTGACGCCTACGCCCAGGACCGCCGTGCTGAACATCAGCAGCAGGCGCCACTTGTGCGGGCGGAGGTAGGGGCGAAGTCGCCAGAGATTCTGGCTTCGCCGGGGGACCTTGCGAGTCGGAGGGGCTGCGATAGAGGGCGCTTGGGCAGGTGGCTCTGAGGGCATCTGGAGGGGCGCACTTCCCAACATGCTCGGCACGGGAGTTGGTCGCGACCGGAAAACGGCGCACTTTCCACTATCGCTCAGTTGGTAAGCGCTTGTCCTGTCGTTTCCATTCCCTGGAGCTGAATTACCACTTGTTGCAATGAGCAAGCCCCGCCACCGAGCGGTGACGGGGCTCACGGTGATTACGAGTCGTGATGAGTGTCAGTTCCGCAACAGGGCGACGCCGTCGATGGTGGCTTGAGCGGCACCGACGGAGACGATTTTCAGGTCCCCGCTCCGGAACGGGGTGACCGGCAGCAGCGTGACCGTCACCTTGCTGCTGGGCGCGACCAGCGAGACCCGGCCTACCTTCACCCCTGCGTGGTAGACGTCGACGCTGCCCTGTCCGGGCCCGTTCACTGTCACCAGCGCGACCCGTACGCCGGCCTCGCCCGTCTTGGCGAGTGCTGCGCCGGTTGCCTTCAGTTGCGAGATGGTGCCCTTGTAGGTGATCGAACTGGTAGTCCGGGTGACAGTGCCCGTCGCTGTCAGCGCCCGGTCATCCTGAGGAGCGGCGGCGCAGACAGGTGCCGACCAGCCGGAGAGGTTCCCGGCGGCATCCCTGGCCCGGACCATGAAGCATCGGTCGACTCCAGCCACCGGTGCCCAGGTGACCGACGTAGCGGTCGTGGCCTGCCAGGCAGCCGGGTACTGCCACTTGCCGTTGGCCTGACCGGCCAATGCGTCGCGGTAGACCACGTCGTACGACGCGACCTTGCCGCTGTTGTCAGCGAAGGCGTACTTGAAGCTGCCGACCACTGCCGTGATGACCCGCTCTCCAGCGCTGCTGCTGGTCAAGGCGGGTGCCGTCCCGTCGACCTCGGTGCAGTAGGACTGGCTCCACTCGCCCAGGTTGCCGGCCCGGTCCCGCGCCCTGCCCTGGAAGCAGGTGTCGGTGCCCGGCGTGGCGTGATGCTGTACCGCGTTGGTCTGCTTGTTCAGCTTCTGCCAGAACGGAGGCTCGATCCAGGCGCCGTACGGGGCGGTGGGTGAGGTGCGGTCCTGGTAGCGGATGTCGTAGTCCACCAGCCCACTGGCTGGGTCCTCCGGCGTTCCCGGGTCCTTGAAGGTGAAGCTGAAGGAGACGGCCTGGGACGCCTGGTACCGCGGGCCGGCGTCGCCGCTGGCAAGTACCGGCGCGACGTGGTCGGTGTCGACCGTCGGCTGCGGTGCGAGCCAGTCCAGCGTGACGATCCGGGGCTGCAAGTCGCGGTCCTTGTAGATCAACCGGCCGACGTTCGCGTCGTCCGGTGCGAAGCTGATCCGGGTCGAGGAGTGGCCGGCGATCGGGCCGTAGCGGCGTTCAGGAAGGTTCAGCGCGTTGAGGTCCGTGACCCGCAGGTCGAGCTGGGCCGCGCCGCTGCCACGCGTGTGCTGGACCAGGAAATTGAAGCCGAGCTTCCAGCCCGCGGTCAGGGTGATCGTCCGCGGCGGTACCTGCTGGCCGGCGTCGACGATCCGGTCGGCGCCCTCGCAGTCGACCACCACCCAGCGCCCGGCCGCCTGGATGCTCGACGGACGCCCGCAACCGGGTCCGGCGTCGATCCGGGCTTCGAACCCGCTGGAGGTCGCGATCAGGTCGTCGCGCTCGTCCGGCCCCGTCCAGACCGTCTCGCCGTTCAGCCCGACGGGTCCGGGGAAAGTGCCGATCGGCTTCCGGGCAGTTACGTCGATGACCTCGATCCGGTTGGTGCTGTCCCGCAGCAGCCGGCCCACCAGTTTGCCGCCTCGGCCCAGCTGCGCCACGCGGGTGGACAGTGGGAAGGTGCCCCGGACGTCGGTGACCATGGCCGTCATCCCGGCGCCGTCCAACTCGCGATAGGTCAGCAGCGCGTCGCCGGCGAACTCCGGTGCGCGGTCGGCGCGATCCGTCTTCACTGCTGCAGTGGTCCAGGTCGCGCCCAGGTCCGTCGTCTGGTTGATGGCCGCCAGTGGGCTGTTCACGAGACCGTCCTGCGGCGGCTGCGAAGTACTGGTGACGACCTTGCCGCCGGACAACATCACATCGTCGGACTGGCCGCGGAACGGCGGGGTCTGGGCAATCGGCTGCAGAACCCCGTCAACGCCGATCGAGGCGACCTGCGACTGGGCGGTGACGAGCAGCCGTCCGTTGCCCTGGTCGGCCGCGTCGTGCAGCCCGGTGACAAGGTTCCTGGTTACGGTGCCGTCCTGCAGCTCGACCTTGACCAGTTCCTTGCTGTCCGGCATCTGCACGGCGACGTCGTCGCCCAGCGGGAGCAGCGGCTGCTTGAACGGTACGACGGTGGTGCCTTCGGCCGTACCGGTCCGGTCCTTCCAAGCGAGAGTGGTCGTGGTGGCGGTGTCCGACGTCTGCCAGATGATCCGGCCCGGAGTCAGCTGCGCCCACTCGGTCCAGGTGGCCGGCGTCGCCACCCGCGTCGTGGTACCGGTGGCGATGTCGAGCACGAACAGACCCGTCTCCGTGCCGAGCAGGAAGGACTCTTCGGTGCGGTCCAGCACCTTCGACTTGGAGGTGACTCCGGTGACCGGCGTCTCGACGCCTGCGAAGGTTCGAAGGACCAGTTTGTGTTCGTCGTTCAGCAGCATGCCGCCGGGATAGACGTCGTGGACCAGGAAGCCGAGCGGTGGGTAGATCGTCTGGACGGTGTCCGTCCCCACCCTGCGGATGAGGACCGCGCCGGGGAATTCCTGCAGCGCGTACTCACCGACGATCTCGGGGTCCTTGACCTCAGGATCGTTGCGTTGGTACTCGCCCTTGGCAGTGCCGTCGACGGCGCTCCTGACGCTCCAGGGCGCCGGCGCGAAATCCGCCGGCCTGCCGTAGTCGGTCAGGTAGTACTTGCTCGTCGCCGACAGGATCTGGACGGGCGGATCGGGCTCGAGGCGGGGGCCGAGCAGAGTGCCCTCGCCGAGATGGATCGGCGGATCCGCGGCCAGGGCCGGGCTCGAACCGAGGGGCAGAAGCGCCAGCAGGCAGGCGGCAGCTGTCGCAGTACGAAACTTCAAGAGGTTCCCTCCCACAGGACCGGCGAAGCCGGATCAGCGGGCGAAGCCTAGGTGGCGGAAGGGGCCAAGCCGGCCGCCTTCCGCCGTTGGCGTCAGTACCGCAGGAACGCCACGCCGTCGATCCGGGACTGGGCGGTGGAGGTCGAGACGAGCTTGATGACGCCGGTGCGGAACGCGGTGACCGGGAGGTAGGTGACCGTACGAGCCGTGGTGGTCGCGGCCAGGGAGACCGTGCCGACCTTGATGTTGGCGTGGTAGACGTCGACCTTGCCCTGGCCGGGGCCGTTGATGGTGACGAGCGCGATCCGGACGCCGGCCTCCGCGGCCGTCTTGGTCAGGAAGGCGCCGTTGGCCCTGAGGTCCGAGGTGGTGCCCTGGTACGCGGTCGCGTCGGCCACCCGGACCACAGTGCCGGACGACAGCAGCGCGCGATCGTCCTGCGGCGTCACCGAGCACAGCGGCGGCGACCAAGCCGACAGGTTCCCCACGACGTCACGGGCCCGGACCATGTAGCACTGGTCGAAGCCCGCCCGGGGTACCCAGTTGATCGAGGTGATGTCCGTGTTCTGCCAGGCCGCCGGGTAGGTCCAGACGCCGAAGGCAGCGCCTGCAGCGGCCTCCTTGTAGACGATGTCGTAGCTCCCGACCGAGGTCTCGTCGGTGTACGACCAGCGGACGTTCCCTGCCGCGCCCAGCTGGACCCGGTCGATCTTGAGAGTGAAGGCGACCGGCGCGATGCCGTCGACCTCACTGCAGTACGAGTTGCTCCAGCCGCTCAGGTTGCCGGCGTAGTCGCGGGCTCGGACCTGCCAGCAGGTGTCGGTGCCCGCGACGGCGCTGTAGCTCGCCGCTGTGGTTTTGAGGCCCTGCCAGCTCGGCACCTGGTTCCAGGCGCCGTACGGCGAGGTGCGGTTGGGGCGCTGCTGGATGCGGAGGTCGTAGGACAGCACGCCGGTCGCCGGGGAGTTCGGGTCCTGTGGGTCGGTGAACGCCCAGTCGAACGAGAGACTGGTGTTGTCGCGCAGCCGGTCGCCGGCGGTCGCGCTGGTCAGTACCGGCGCGACGGTGTCCGGCCGCTGCTGTGGGTCCGCCTTCACCCAGGTGAGGTCGATGATCCGCGGCCGGGCGTCCGGATCGGCGTAGATCACCTTGAAGCCGCCACCCCCGTCAGTGCGGAAGCTGGCCGGCTGCAGGAGCCTGCCGTTGATCGGCCCGTACCGGCGCTGGCCGAGGTCCTGGTCGTTCAGGTCGGTGACCAGAAGCTCCTTGGTGGAAAGCCCGTTGGCGTCCTGACCGACAGCGCTCTGTACTACGAACCCGTTGCCCAGCTGGGCATCGGCGCCGACCGTCAGGTTGCGCGGCGCCTCCGGACCCTTGGTGTCGACGACCTGGTTGCCACCGTTGCAGCCGCTGAGCAGTGCCCAACGTCCGTTGACCCGGTCCGGCCCGACAGTGCAGCCACTGGCGACGGCAACGGTTTTCGTTGCCTGAGTGGCCAGATCCTTGCCGGTCAGTACTCCGGTCTCGGTGACCTTCCACAGTGAGCTGTCGGCCAAAGCGAAGGGCACTGGGAAGTCGTCGATCTTGGTCTTCGTCGCCACGTCGTACACCGCGGCGGTAGCGGCGTTCGCCACCCGGTGCGAGACCAGCTTGCCGCCCTTGCCCAGTACAACGTCGTCAGTCGCCGGGAAAGTCAGGTCGCCTCCGGAGCCGCGCACTCGGGCCACACCGGCCTGGTAGGTCACCAGGGTGGTCCCCTCGAGCTGCAAAGGCTTCGTGGCGTTGCTGGTGGTCAGGGAAGTCCAGGTCGTGCCGTTGGTGGTCGTCTCGTAGACGCCGTGCTCCGGCTGGTAGTCAGCCGTCACCACACGCGCTCCGGACATCCCCACCGTGCTGACCTGGGCGGCGAAGGACGGCGTGGCCTTCACAGTCGTCAGTACGCCGTCGGCGCCGACGCTGGCCACCTTGCTCTGCGCACTGACCAGCAGCCGGCCGTTGCCGAGGTCTGCCGCGTCGTGGACGCCAGTGACGAAGGCGGCAGTGACGGCACCACCGTTGGCCGCGATCTTGGTCAGTTGCTTGGTCTCCGGCACCAGCACGGCCAGGTCATCGCCCACTGTCAGCAGCGGCAGGCCGAAGGGCACCTGCACGGAGCCGGTGGTCGCGCCCTGCTTCCAGCCGACCGTCTTGGAGTTGGCGGTCGCTGCGGTTTGCCAGAGGACCCTGTTGGGAGTCAGTGCGGCCCAAGCAGGGTTGGCAGGCAGCGTCGCTGCAGCAGTCGCGGCACCGGTGGCGGTGTCGACGACGCTGAGCTGACCACCCACGCTGATCAGGATCGAAGTCGCGGTCGTGTCCAGGATGACCGGATCGCCGAAAGCCGCGCCGGTCACCGGCTTCTCGATGTTGTCCACGGTGCGCAGGGCGAACGAACTGTCCGCCGCACGCGACAACAGAATCCCACCGGGGTAGGCGCCCTGATAGGCCGCGCCCGCCGGTACGTCGACCTGGCTGACCGTGTCGGTGGCGATGTCGCGGAAGCCGACCTGCGAGGCCGCGGTGGTCACGACGTACTTGCCGACCAAGGCCGGGACCTTGTCCGGCTCGTCGCGAAGTCGCGGAGAGGTCCTGACCACGGCACCGTTGGCGCTGCTGAGGATCTCCCACGCCTCCGGCGAGTGGTCGTCAGGCTGCCCGTACGACGTCACGTAGTACGAACTGGTCGCCTGCCTGATCTGCACCGCGGGATCGGCCACCGCTCTGGCGCCGACCGCCTGCCCCTCACCGAGGTGTTGCGGCGGATCAGCGGCCATCACCTTCACCGCGGCCAGTGGCAGCAGAACGACCGCACAACCGGCAGCGATCAACTTCGAGCGCAACATCATGGAATCCAGACCCCCTCGGCGGCGAACCACCGTGTTTTCCCCAAGACCCCGGCACCATAACCGGTAACCAGGAGTAACGGAAGTGCCTGTCAGGAAATCGGATGAACACGGGGAGTGACGACAATCGCCCACGCCGGCTCCTTCGTCGCCTGCTCCCCGCCCTGCAGCTACCTCGCTCCTGCGTCGCTCGTCCCGCTGCCATGACAGCACTGACGCGAGGCTCAGTTCAGCCTCAGCCCGGCGATGCTCAACCTCAGTCGAGCGAGGCTCGGCCAAGGTGAGGTTCGATCCAACTGCGCCGACGGCTCGCGCTCACCGGCTTGATCCTGAGTACTGACGTTCGCGGTAGGACGAACCGTTCACCGCCAATCCGACCGGCTGATCAACCAACCGTTCCGGCTGCAGGAACGACGAAAGGCCCCCGGGGACCGGGGGCCTTTCGGTGCTGAGCGGGTGACGAGAATCGAACTCGCGTAGTCAGTTTGGAAGACTGGGGCTCTACCATTGAGCTACACCCGCAGCGCCCGTCGTGGGCACATGGACATGATTCCACATTCCCGGGTCGCGGCTCAAACCGGTCCCCGGCAGGGCGGTGATCGAGAGGTCGCAGGGGGGTGGTGGCGCGAGCACTGGTTCGCGTCCACTAGACTCGTGCGGTCACTGCGGGGCGTAGCGTAGTGGCTAGCGCGCCTGCTTTGGGAGCAGGAGACCGCAGGTTCGAGTCCTGTCGCCCCGACAAACCCCATGCAGCACCGTGCAGCGCGGCCTGTCCGGCCGCGGCTGTGAACGTCATCGATCAAGGAGAACCGCCACCGTGAAGAGCACCGTCGAGTCCTTGAGCCCGACCAAGGTCAAGCTCATCGTCGAGGTGCCGTTCGAGGAGCTCAAGCCGAGCCTCGACGCGGCGTACAAGAGCATTGGCAGCCAGATCGTCGTACCGGGCTTCCGCAAGGGCAAGATCCCGCCGCAGGTCATCGACCAGCGCGTCGGCCGTGGCCCGGTGCTCGAAGAGGCGATCAACGACGCGCTGCCGAAGCTGTACTCGCAGGCCGTCCAGGACAACCAGGTCAAGGCGATCGGCCGGCCCGAGGTGGACGTCACCGAGTTCAACGACAAGGAGAGCCTGCAGTTCTCCGCCGAGGTCGAGGTGCGCCCCGAGATCACCCTGCCGGACCTGGAGGGGATCGAGGCCGGTGTCGAGGACATCGCGATCAGCGACGACGAGGTGACCGAGCAGATCGAGGCGCTGCGGCAGCGGTTCGGTTCGCTCAACCCGGTCGAGCGCGCGGTCGGTGACAAGGACTTCATCACGATCGACCTGTCGGCCACCAAGGACGGCGAGAAGATCGAGGAGGCGCAGGCCACCGGCCTGTCCTACCAGGTCGGCAGCGGTCAGCTGCTGGACGGTCTGGACGACGCGGTGCTCGGCCTGAACGCCGGCGAGTCGAAGACCTTCGTGACCCAGCTGGTCGGCGGTGAGCTCAAGGGCGAGGACGTCGACGTCGAGGTCACCGTGACCGCGGTCAAGGAGCAGGAGCTGCCGGAGTTCGACGACGACTTCGCCCAGACCGCGTCGGAGTTCGACACCGCCGAGGAGCTGACCAGCGACGTCCGTGGGCGGCTGGAGCGCGGCAAGCGCCTCGAGCAGGCCGGCGACGCCCGCGACGCCGTCCTGGAGAAGATCCTCACCATGGTCGAGGTGCCGGTCCCCGAGGGCCTGCTGACCGACGAGCTGGCGGCCCGCCGGGAGAACCTCGAGCAGCAGCTCGGGTACTCCGGGATGACCTTCGCGCAGTTCCTCGAGGGCGAGGAGCAGACCGAGGAAGAGTTCGACGAGGACCTGAAGAAGCGTTCCGAGGACGCCATCAAGGCCCAGTTCGTGCTCGACCTGGTCGCCGAGCAGCAGGAGCTCAGCGTCAACGACCAGGAGCTGACCGAGCACATCGTCCGGCACGCGCAGCGGTCCAACGTAAGCCCGGACCAGTTCGCCCAGCACGCCGTCGAGAACAACCTGGTCCCGAGCCTGGTCTCCGAGGTCGTCCGCGGCAAGGCGCTGGCGCACCTGGTCGAGAACGCCAAGGTCACCGACGCCTCCGGCAACACCGTCGAGCTGAAGACCCTGCAGCCCGACGGCACCTACGCCGACCCGGCCGCTGAGGCCGACGCCGAGGCCCCGGCCGAGGAAGAGCCCGCCAAGGCCTGACGCACCCCTCGACGGCCCCGGATCCCCAGCGGATCCGGGGCCGTCGGCGTTTCTCCCCCCACAACAAGCGACCTCCAACACCACCCAGCGACCCCGAACACCACCCAGCGACCCCCAACACCACCCGGTGGGCTTGAACAGGAACTGGCGACCTTGAACAGGAAATAACCTGTTCACGGTCACCGGGTGGTGTTCACGGCCGCTGGTCGTGGGCGGAATCCGGGGCTGTTCCGGGGTTAGCTGAGAGCAGACGGCGTGCGCCGTGAGCGAACAGGTGCCTACCAGCCTTAGGTCTGTCGTCGCGGACCAGTAATGTCGGCTTCGTGAACGAGACATTTGCAGCCAGCCCCACCGCCGCGGGCGGCACCGGATCCGGCGGACTCGACGACCACATCTACCAGCGCCTGCTGACCAACCGGATCATCTTTCTGGGGTCGGAGGTTCGCGACGACAATGCGAACGCGATCTGCGCACAGATGCTGCTCCTCAACGCCGAGGACCCCAACAAGGACATCTGGCTGTACATCAACTCACCGGGTGGGTCGGTGGACTCCGGCATGGCGATCTACGACACCATGCAGTGGATCTCCAACGACGTCGCCACGGTCGGGATGGGCCTGGCCGCCTCGATGGGCCAGTTCCTGCTCTGCGCCGGCGCGAAGAACAAGCGCTTCGCCCTGCCGCACGCGCGGATCATGATGCACCAGCCCTCCGGCGGCATGGGTGGTACCGCCTCCGACATCAAGATCCAGGCCCAGCAGTCGCTGCACATCAAGGCCCAGCTGTTCAAGCTGATCGCCGAGCACACCGGCCAGCCGCTCGAGCAGGTCGAGACCGACGCCGACCGGGACCGCTGGTTCACCGCGGACCAGGCGAAGGACTACGGCTTCATCGACCACGTCGTGGCCAGCGCGGCTCAGCTGAGCAGCGGCAGCCCGAACTCCTGACCTCCCACTTCGTTCGTAAGGACATCGCATGAACTACTTCATCCCGCAGTGGGAGGAGCGCACGTCGTACGGCATGCGCCGGATCGACCCCTACACCAAGCTGTTCGAGGACCGCATCATCTTCCTCGGCACCCCGATCACCGACGAGATCGCCAACGCCGTGATGGCGCAGCTGCTCTGCCTGCAGGCGATGGACTCCGACCGGGACATCAGCATCTACATCAACTCGCCCGGTGGTTCGTTCACGGCGCTGACCGCGATCTACGACACCATCCGCTACATCAAGCCGGACGTGCAGACGGTCTGCCTCGGCCAAGCCGCCTCGGCCGCCGCGGTACTGCTCGCCGCCGGTACGCCGGGCAAGCGCCTCGCCCTGCCGAACAGCCGGATCATCATCCACCAGCCGGCCACCGAGGGCACCTTCGGTCAGTCCAGCGACATCGAGATCCAGGCGAACGAGATCCTGCGGCTGCGCGCGCTGCTGGAGACGATGCTCGCCGAGGCCAGCGGCAAGCCGGTCGAAGAGGTTTCGCGCGACATCGAGCGGGACAAGTTCCTGACCGCCGAGCAGGCCATCGAGTACGGCCTGATCGACGACATCCTGCAGACCCTCAAGACCCCGGTCCCGGCCGGCGTCTGAGAACGACCGTCCGCTTCGACGGTACTGTCCCCAGCGGCTCAGGGCGTGTCTCCTTGTCTCGTGCGTGCTGCGCGGCACTCGGCACGGCAGCTCGGCGCACTGGAGCAAAGGCCACGATGGAAGAGCATCGAGGCCTCCACTCCAGCACACCGAGCTACCGCACCGAGCACCTGCTCGCGACTGCACGAGACAAGGAGACACCCCCTCGCACTGTCAAGCCACAGTGCGTTCGCCACCGGCGTAGTCACAACGCGTCGGTGAGCACGGTGTTTCGGCCCCTGGCGCGGTACCGTCGAAGCGAGTTCCGGGTGGGGATCAGCCCCGAGACGGTTGAGGTTCGACTCCGCCCGGTTCGACTGCTCAGAGAAGGGATCTGTCCCGGTGGCACGCATAGGTGACGGCGGTGATCTGCTCAAATGCTCGTTCTGCGGGAAGAGCCAGAAGCAGGTCAAGAAGCTCATCGCCGGTCCCGGCGTCTACATCTGCGACGAGTGCATCGATCTCTGTAACGAGATCATCGAGGAGGAGCTGAACGAGGGCTCCGAGGTCGGTCTGACGGAGCTGCCGAAGCCCCGCGAGATCTACGACTTCCTCAATGCCTACGTCGTCGGACAGGACGTGGCGAAGAAGGCGCTGGCAGTGGCGGTCTACAACCACTACAAGCGCGTCCGTGACGGTCAGGGCTCCTCGAGCGCCGGCCGGCACGCCAAGGACGAAGCGGTCGAGCTGGCCAAGTCGAACATCCTGCTGATCGGCCCGACGGGCTGCGGCAAGACGTACCTGGCGCAGACCCTGGCCCGGATGCTGAACGTTCCGTTCGCGATCGCCGACGCCACCGCGCTGACCGAGGCGGGCTACGTCGGCGAGGACGTCGAGAACATCCTGCTGAAGCTGATCCAGGCGGCCGACTACGACGTCAAGAAGGCCGAGACCGGGATCATCTACATCGACGAGGTCGACAAGATCGCCCGCAAGAGCGAGAACCCGTCGATCACCCGCGATGTGTCCGGCGAGGGCGTGCAGCAGGCGCTGCTGAAGATCCTCGAGGGGACGACGGCCAGCGTTCCGCCGCAGGGCGGCCGCAAGCACCCGCACCAGGAGTTCATCCAGATCGACACCACCAACGTGCTGTTCATCGTCGGTGGCGCGTTCGCCGGCCTGGACCACATGGTGGAGCAGCGGGTCGGCAAGAAGACCCTCGGCTTCAACGCCTCGCGCGAGCCGGAGAAGCCGAAGGAACTCAGCGGCTACTCCGACGTGATGCCGGAGGATCTGCTCAAGTTCGGTCTGATCCCCGAGTTCATCGGCCGGTTGCCCGTCATCACGACGGTCTCCCCGCTGGACCGGGACGCGTTGATCAAGATCCTGTCGGAGCCGAAGAACGCGCTGGTCAAGCAGTACCGGCGGCTGTTCGAGATCGACAACGTCGAGCTCGAGTTCACCGACGACGCGGTCGACGCGATCGCCGACCAGGCGCTGCTGCGCGGGACCGGCGCACGTGGTCTGCGCGCGATCATGGAGGAGGTGCTCCTCAACGTGATGTACGAGGTGCCCAGCCGTGAGGACGTGGCCAAGGTCGTCGTCACCGGCGAGGTCGTGCTGGAGAACGTCAACCCGACGCTGATTCCGCGCGACCAGATCGAGCGCAAGCGCGAGCGCCGCGAGAAGACCGCCTGACCAGGCAATCCCCAGCACGGGTGAGTTCTGCTCACCAGCTTCACTCCTGAGAGGGGCCGGCATCCGCTGACAGGCGGATGACCGGCCTCGTTCTCGTGGTGGACTCGCACTGACAGCTCCCCGTCATAGCGTCGACTTCGTCCGAACCGTCGACTCTCTGGGGAAACTATGAGTTCACGTACCGCCCTACGGTTCTCGGCCTTGCTGGCAGCCACCGCTCTGGTAGCGCCGACCACAGTTGCCGCCGCCACGCCGCGACCAACGGTACCCAAGATCAACTGGACCGGCTGCGGGTCCGATCCAGCGCTGAAAGCCTTCCAGTGCGCCACTGTGGAGGTTCCGACCGACTACGACCGGCCGCGCGGCGCTACCACGACGATCGCGTTGACCCGACTGCCGGCGAGCGACCCCGCCAAGCGGATCGGCACCTTGTTCACCAACCCGGGTGGACCCGGTGGCCCGGGCGTGCCTTTCGTCCAGCAGGCCGCACAGTTCGCCTACACGCCGCAGGTGCGGGCGCAGTTCGACATCCTGGGCTTCGACCCGCGCGGCGTCGGCAAGTCGGATCCGGTCACCTGCTACCCGACGGCAGCCGAGGAAGCGGCCGCGCTCGGCGAGGTGACCTCGTTCCCGATCACGCCGGCCGAGGACAAGGCCTATCTGAAGGCGAATCTCAAGCTGGCCGCCAGTTGCCTGACCACGTCGCCCGATCGGCTGGCGCACTTCTCGACCGCGAACGTCGCGCGTGACATGGATCTGCTCCGGCAGGCGGTCGGTGACAGGAAGCTCTCCTACGTCGGCTACTCCTACGGCACCGACCTCGGAGCGACGTACGCGAAGTTCTTCCCGGACAACGTCCGCGCGCTCGTCCTCGACGGAACGCTGCTGCCCTCGTGGTACTCGGGCTCGGACGGCGACCGGCGGCCGGTCGGCGTACGGCTGCGGCAGAGCGAGGGGGCGACGGAGACGTTCGCGCAGTTCAAGGCGGAGTGCAAGAAGGCCGGGCCGAGCCAGTGTCCGGTCGCCGAGCTCGGCGACCCCTCGACGGTGGTGGAGGGTGTGTTGACGCGGCTCAAGGCGGGACCTGTGATGGTGACACTGCCCGACGGTACCCAGCAGCAGTTGCGGTATCAGGACGCCGTGGCGTTGACGTTCCAGTACCTGTACGAGCCGGCGATGTGGCCCGATCTCGCAGCCTTCTACGCCGAAGTGGCCGCCATCCCGAAGGCAGCGGCCAAGGCAGGTGCCACGGCCGGGCTGAAGGCGCCGCGAGCGCTGCTGGAGTGGAACAACCGCAAGGAGGAGTACCCGTCGCTGGGCGGGTCCCTGCAGTTCTGTGTTGACGCGAAGAAGACCGGTCGCCCGCTTGCCTACCCGGCCTGGGCGGACCAGACGAACCAGCGCGCCCCCCACTTCGGCCGGATGCGCTCGTGGGTCGGACTGACCTGTGAGTTCCTGCCGATCCGGGACAACGACGCCTTCCTCGGACCGTGGGAGAACAAGGTGAAGGCGCCGGTGCTGGTGATCGGCACCCGCTACGACCCGGCCACGCCGTACCAGGCGACCCGCCCGTACTCCGACCTGTACCCGGACGCGCGGATGCTCACGGTCGAGGGCTGGGGGCACACCACGCTGGGCAAGAGCGCCTGCGCCGACGCCCGGATCACGGAGTACCTGACACAACTCAAGGCGCCCGCCGACGGCAGCACCTGCCAGCAGGACCGTAAGCCGTTCGATCCGGTGCCGACCGCCGAGCAGCGCACCCAGAAGTTCATCCAGGGGGCCGTTGTCCGGTAGGACAAGGTGTAGGAAAGTTACGGGACTGTGGGGATCATGGGCACGAACCGCCCCAATGCGCACCTCGAAAGGTGAGGCCCATGACCCCCATCAGTCGTCGAACCCTTGTCCTCGGCGGCCTCGCGGCCGCCGGCGCCACCGCACTGCCTGCCCGTTCCAGCATCATCTCGGCCACCGCGGCCACCCCGTATCCGTTCCAGCTGGGCATCGCCTCCGGTGAGCCCGACGCGAGCAGTGTCGTCCTGTGGACCCGGCTGGCTCCGTCTCCGCTCAACGCGGACGGCCAAGGCGGTATGGCGAACGCCAACGTCGCCGTGGACTGGCAGGTGTCGACCAGCGAGTCGTTCAGCACACTTGTCGCCTCGGGTACCGTCACTGCGACGTACGGCGCGGCGCACTCGGTGCATGTCGTCCCGGCTGGTCTCAACCCCGACTCGGACTACTTCTACCGTTTCCGTGCTCAGGGACACGTGTCGCCCGTAGGACGCACTCGTACTGCGCCTGCAGCGGGCACCAACGGCCGTGACCTCACCATGGCGTTCACCTCGTGCGCGCACTACGAGGAGGGCTACTACACGGCGTACCGGCGGATGGCTGAGGACAACCCAGGTCTCATCCTCTTCCTGGGTGACTACATCTACGAGTACCCCGGTACTGCGGGCCGCACGCGACTCCACCTGGGCGGCACCGAGATCACCACCCTGGCCGACTACCGGCGCCGCTATGCGCAGTACAAGTCGGACCCGGACCTGCAGGCGGCGCACGCGGTCGCGCCGTGGATCGTCGTACCGGACGACCATGAGGTGGAGAACAACCACGCCGGCAACATCCGTGCCGACAGCACGCCGTCGCTGACTGCGGCGCAATGGACCGCCCGGCGCAGCGCCGCCTACAAGGCCTACTACGAGAACATGCCGCTGCGGCCGGCCCAGGCCAGCAACGGCGCCTCCATCCCGCTCTACCGGCGCCTGCAGTGGGGCAAGCTGGCGACCTTCCACATGCTAGACACCAGGCAGTACCGCAACGACCAGGCCTGTGGTGACGGCTGGAAGGTCTGCTCCGACGCCGACCTGGCCACGCGAAGCCTGCCGGGCAACGCCCAGGAGACCTGGCTGCTGAACGGTCTGGCCCAGAAGGCCGCCACCTGGGACATCATCGGACAGCAGGTGTTCTTCGCACGGCGCTTCAACGCCTCCGGCGCGAGCATGGACTCGTGGGACGGCTACCGCGCCTCCCGGGCCCGCATCCAGCAGGGCTGGGTCAGTCGCGGCGTCCGCAACCCGGTGGTGCTCACCGGTGACGTTCACCGCGCTTGGGGCAACAACCTGATGGCCGACTACAACAACGCGAACTCGGCCGTGATCGGCAGCGAGCTCGTCACCAGCTCGGCGACCTCGGGTGGTGACGGCGACGCGGCGACCGCGATCCCCGACGTCGGGACCAATCCGTGGCTGAAGTTCTACAGCAACCGCCGCGGCTACATCCGGACGACGCTGTCGCCGACCCAGCTGCGGGCCGACTTCCGCACCGTGGCGAAGGTTTCGGAACACGACGGCGCGGTCGGTACCGCGAAGTCGTTCGTGATCGAAGAGGGCCGGCCCGGCCTTCAGGCCGTCTGAGGAGATCAGCGATGAAGAAGAAGCTTGTCGCCACCGCTGTCGCCGTACCCTCGCTGCTGGTCGGCTTCGTGACTCCCGCAGCTCATGCCGCGATCGCGACACCGATCTGGTCGACCGCGAACAGCGTGGCGTCCGGAGACCAGGACGCTGCCGCCATCGCGACCAACCGCAACGGGTACGTCGCCGTGGTGTGGGAGGACGACCGGGACTCGACCGATGCTGCCGACAACACCCACAGCGAGATCTTCCTGCGGTTGTACCGCAACGGGACGGCACTCTACGAGAAGAAGCTGTCGGCCGCGGGCGGCAGCGGAGTCACCACCTGGCGCCACCTGCACCCGGATGTCGGCCTGGACGACAAGGGCAACGCCGTCGTGGTGTGGGCCGACGACCCGGACGGCAACGGGTACTACAACGTCCCGTACCGCGTCGTGAACACAGCGGGAACCGTCACGGCCACGGGGAGCGCCAACAGCAATTCCGACGGCCAGCAAAGGAATCCACGGGTCGCTGTCGATCCGGACGGTGCTCCCTCGAGTGCCGCCGTCGCCTTCACGGTGGTGTGGGAGGACCTGCAGACACCTGCCGGCGCACTGCCGACGGTCAAGGCGGCGGGGTTCACCGGTCCGACAACGCGGGCATGGGAAGTCACCGCCTCCACCACCACGGGTCAGCACCACAATCCGGACGTCGCGGTCTCGGCGTCAGGAGATGCCGTGGTGGTGTGGGACGACGGATCAGCCGATCCGTCGTACAACATCGGGCTGGTGGGGCTGGCCCGGACGAACGGAGCGGTCACGCTGTCCCGGCGTACGGCGAACGCCACCACCGCCGGGGCACAGACCCGCGCGTCGGTCGCCGCCAACTTCAACGGCGACTTCGCGGTCGCGTGGGAGTCGGGTGCCGGTGCGTGGACGCGGAGCTTCAACGGTGCCGGCGCCCCACGGTTCGCCGACCTGCAAGTCGTTGCTAATGGCAAGGTTCCGTCGGTGGGTATCGACGATCAGGCCACCAGCGTCGTCGGCTGGACGACCAGTGACCTCGACGTCTGGGTCCGCGGCTTCAACCCGGCCGGTACGACGGACGCTCCACGGCTTTCGGCTCAGCAGTTGAGCCAGGTGACGGCCGGGCGGCAGGAGCAGTTGGTGGTCGCGGTGTCTCCGTGGTCGGAGGTCGCGGTGGCCTACACCGACGACAACGACGGGAACACCTTCGACCAGGTGATCCTCGGACAGGGAATCTCCAACAGCAACTTCTGAGGTCCCGCAGAGCAGGAAAGCCCAGGCGGACAGCGTCGTCCGCCTGGGCTTTCCGTTGGTCCGGTGCTACTTCTCGACGTAGACCAGCGCGTCGCCGACCGCCCGCTCGGCGCCGTTCGTGCCGCTCGGGCGGCTGACCAGGGCGCCGTTCACGGCCATCGCGGTCGAGCCGCCGCCGTCCAGGTTGATCGCGTCGTGCAGGCCGAGCGACTTGGCGACCGCGGCGGTCTCGTCCATCGTCGTACCGACGCTGGTGGTCTGCCGGCCGTCGATGGTGGCCAGCGTGAGCTTGCCGTCGGTGGCGGTGCCGACGATCGTGCGCGGGTTGCGGTCGAAGAAGCTGCCGGTACCGGCCGGGACGACGATCTTGCCGTTGGCGGTGAGACGGTAGCGGCCGGTCACGGCGTACAGGTCCTTCTTCAGCTTGAGGTTGGTGCCGTACTCGTTGGCGACGGCGAGGTCGGTCTTCAAGCAGGTGTGGGAAACCATGCCGAGGAGCGCGTTCGAGTCGCTGCCTGTCGCCTGCAGCGAGGTCTGGCTCTTGGTGAGGCTGGTACCGCGGGTGGCGGCGACCCGCTCGACGCAACCGTCGCGGTCGAGGACGACCTCGATGCCGGCGCCGGCCGGGGTGGTGGCGGCGAACTCGGGGGTGAACAGCGTGACGTCACCGGGCTCGGCACACGCCGTCTGAGCCGGGAGGGTGGCGCAGGCGGCCGGGATCACCGGCGGGTGGTTGACGAACTCGAGCGGCAGCGTGGTGCCGGTCTTCGGGTTCTTGACGCTGCCGGACCAGGTCAGGTGACCCATCACCGCTTTGTTGCTCTTGGCATCGATGATGAAGTTGGCCTCGGCCGGATCGGTGAGCGGCTCACTGAGCAGCTTGCCGTCGAAGATGCCGAGGCCGACCGGATCGCCGGGGTAGAGGGCGCTGGCGGTGAAGGTGAAGAAGGACGCGTTGACGCCGGCCAGGGCGCCCACCGTACGGACCAGGTCGGTGGTCTTCTCGACCTTGGCGAGGTCCGCGCCGTAGGTGGCCTTCAGTTCGCCGCGCGCCTTGCGTGGGTCGATGGTGAGGACGTTGACCACCCAGGGGCCCCGGGGCGTGGTGTTGATCTGGTCCGCGGGGGCGGGTTCGGTGCCGCGGACGATGCGGGTCAGGGTGACGCCCTCGGCCAGGGCGGTGGACGTGCGGGTCTCGGTGAGGTCCGCGTCGCCGAGGGGGAGGATGTTGGCGGCGTACTGGACGGCGACGGGCTGCCCGGCACCTTGGTCGCTGCTCTGGGTGGGGCTTTGAGCAGCGGCGCTGCTGGTGGAGGCGACGGTGAGGGTCGCGAGCGCTGCCAAGGTGGTGGCGGCAGCGACGGCGGTGCGGGTGCGCTTGCCGCCGGTGGTGCGCGGGCTGCGGCTCGGACGGGGGAAAGTGTTCATGGCGGCCATCCTTCGGTCTGTTGGTGGAATCTTTCCATCCCGAGGGCTTGCGGGTCAGTAACTTGCAGATGAACCGTTTCAGCTACGATCGCTTGAGTGTCCAGCCCTCTGACTGTCTGAGCCCCGGATGAGCGCCGTCGTTGCTGCCTTCGTCGCACTCGTGGCGGTCGCCGTGCTCGGATATCTGGTCGGTCTGGCCGGGGTGCTGCGGCCCGAGGACGAGTTGGTGCTGTCGAGGTTCGCGTTCTTCGTCGCGACGCCGGCCCTGCTGTTCACCACGGTGGCCCGCGCCGACCTGCACGCGATCTTCTCGCCGGTCCTGCTGACCAACCTGGCCGGAGTGTTCGTGGTCCAGGTGCTGTATCTGCTGGTCGCGGTGCTGCTGTGGCGACGGAGCCGGTCGGAGGCGACGGTCGGCGTACTGGCCGCGTCGTACGTGAACGCGGGCAACCTCGGCGTACCGGTCGCGGCGTACGTGCTCGGCGATGGTGCGTTGGTCGCGCCGATCGTGCTGTTCCAGCTGCTGGTGATGGCGCCGGTGGCGTTCGCGATTCTGGACGGGGACCGGCAGGGAAGTGGGCGGCGAGCCTCGTGGACGACCCTGGCCACCCGGCCGTTGCGGAACCCGCTGTCCGTCGCGTCGCTGCTCGGCTTGTTCGTCGCGGCGATCGGGATCGAGTTGCCGTCGTTGATGATGCGGCCGGTGGATCTGGTGGCTGCGGCGGCGGTGCCGATCGCGCTGGTGGCGTACGGGTTGAGCCTGAGCGGCGCGAAGGACTCGATCAACCTCGACCGGGACGTC